>JANTGH010000027.1 GCA_024763055.1 Desulfobulbaceae bacterium | reverse complement strand
CTGAATCTCAATGAAACAAGCGTCTTTTCCCTTTTCATGTTACTGTTTTTATGGCAGTTATCCATTCGAAGAACCGTAGTATATTGGTGAGTCGGGTATCCACTCAGTAGGCAAACTCCTGGAAAGTAATGAAAAAACTTATTCAAAAATATCTGTTTAATCGATGGGCTGCCTTTCTGCACGATATCCTCTGGGTTCCGCTTGCCTTGATCCTTGCCTATCTCCTCCGTTTTAATTTCGATGGTTTGCCGGGAGCCTATCAACTTGCATTATACAAACTTCTCATTGTTGCTCCTCCTATCCAGGGGTTTATCTTTTGGCTTTTTGGTCTTTATCGTGGCTTCTGGCGTTTTGCATCCATCCCGGATCTCGTTAGAATTTTAAACTCTGCTGGTACAGGGACAATTGTCCTTGCGGGATGCAGTGGATTTTTGATGAGATTTCAGGGGGTTCCCCGATCTGTTTTTATTCTATACCCTTTATTGCTTGTGGGTGGATTATGCAGTTCCCGCATACTGTTCCGCTGGTTGAAAGATCACAGGATTTCACTTCGGAAGCGATCAGGCAAAAGGACACTTATCGTAGGCGCCGGCAGGGCGGGAGAGCTGCTTGTTCGTGATCTGTTACACCGGGTGGAGTATGAACCCGTTGCCTTTCTTGATGATAATCCGGGGTTGAAGAGCCGGGAAATTCATGGTGTCCGGGTTGTTGGAAAACTAAATGATATTACACAAATTGTTCCTGAACAGGATATAGATCTCGTCATTCTTGCAATTCCTTCTGCGGGTAAAAAAGTAATACAGCATCTGGTACAGCTCTGCCGTGAGGTGAAAGTAGTTTTCCAGACCCTGCCGTCAGTGCTTGAGATGCAGGGAATGGATGTGGTTGCAGATCATCTGCGACCGGTGACTGTGGATGATTTGCTTGGCAGGGAACCTGTCCAACTGGATAAAAAGGCCATTTCCGGGTATTTGTTCGGGAAAACAGTGCTTGTGACAGGCGGCGGAGGCTCAATCGGATCTGAATTATGTCGGCAGGTCGCCTCACAACAGCCGGATACGTTGATTATTTTTGATCATGGTGAATTTAATATCTATACCATTGATCATGAACTAAGGGCCAATTTTCCAGACTTACAGCTTGAAACAATTCTTGGTGATGTAAAAGATCGTGATCGATTGGATTGGGTATTTTCTTTTTTTGGGCCGGACGTTATTTTTCACGCAGCGGCCTATAAGCATGTTCCCATGGTAGAGGTAAATCCTGCTGAAGGGGTCAGGAACAACGTATATGGAACCCAGTGTGTAGCCGATGCGGCCGATCGTCATCAGGCGAAAAAGTTTGTCCTTGTGTCGACCGACAAAGCGGTCAATCCGGCAAATGTTATGGGAGCGACCAAACGAGCTGCAGAATTATACTGCCAGAATCTGGATCGTAGATCGGAAACCAGTTTTATTACAACCCGGTTCGGCAATGTTCTCGGTTCTACCGGATCCGTTGTCCCACTTTTTCAACGTCAGATTGAATCAGGCGGTCCGGTTACGGTTACCCATGAAAAGATCACACGTTATTTCATGACAATCCCCGAGTCCGTCAGTCTGATCCTCCAGGCCGGGGCAATGGGGCGGGGTGGAGAAATTTTTGTATTGGACATGGGAGAACCTGTACTCATAAAAGATTTGGCGGAACAAATGATCAGGCTATCCGGTTTGGAACCCGGTAAAGATATTGAAATTGTGTACACCGGATTGCGACCCGGTGAAAAACTCTATGAAGAACTTCTTCACAAGAGCGAAGGTTTGCAGCCAACAAGCCATGAAAAATTACTGCTTGCAAGAAGCCGGAAAGTGGAGTGGAGTTGGTTGACTGAGAAAATGGTATGTCTGCAACAGGCTGCTTCTTCCCGTAATATAGAAAAATTGCGAAAGTGTCTGCAGGATGTTGTTCCGGAATTTAAAAGAGAAGAAAAAGGGCAGAGCGTCGTAACAATCACGGATACAATACAGAATTGATGTCTGCTGCTGAGATAACCTGTTATGATTTCGGTAAAGTCGGCCATGATTTTTCCGTGAGACAAAATTTGCGGGATAGTCTTATCTTTTTATATTTATCTGCTAATGTTGCTGTTCGGTTACCTATCCTTTTTCAGTATCCCCTAATATTGCAGGGTATTATTTTTGCCGCCCTGTTCGGTTGTTTTTTTCTTTTTGTTTACCCTCGTTTTTTTAAAATTTTTCTTTTTTTGTTTGCCTGTTCTTTACCTTGGTATGGTTCACATTCCTACCATATCCACAATATTGTCTTTGAACTGTTTATTTCTGTTTTTGCTGTTATTTGTCTTGTTCAAAAAAGACAACAGGCAAAGTTCGACTCTATTAATAATAAGCTTGCCTTACTGATTGGTTGCTATATTCTGCTTGCCTGTTTTTCCCTGCTACTCCTGCCGTTTTCCCATATCGGCAGTATCTTGCATCTTTGGGGTTGGCGTGATTTTTTTTCTGCTGTTTTGCACGCAGCCCCGGAATCGATTTTGTACCCTCTATCGGCAGTAAATCGTTTGCTGCTTTTTTTTGTATTTATTTTCCAGATTTCAACACATGCTGAGAATAATCGTTTGTTCAGAATTGTTTTTTCCGGCCTGGTGTCCGGGGCCGTCCTCGCTGCATTTATAGGCATTCTTAATCATTATCAATGGTTTCCTCTTGAATGGCTCAGGAGTACGGTGGCTTCCGGTACTCGTCTGCAATCCGTTTTCGGTAATCCCGGATGGTTTGCCGAATTTCTTGCCATATCTATTCCTTTTATCCTCCTTGGTTTTTTGCATCCAAACATCCGAAAGGTGACAAAACTCATGTTGTTTGGAATTTTGATAATCTGTGAGATGGCTATAATCCTGACCTATTCCCGGACCGGATGGTTGATCTATCCTCTGGTCCTGGTCAGTTGCTGGTTTGTCTTTTATCTTTCCAAAAGGATTGATGCCGGCACCTTGAGCTGGAGTGCTGTTGGGAAAACGAGTGTCAAGGTTATCGTTTCCGTGCCTTTGACCATTATTGTAAGTTATTTTCTTGTGACCGGTGTCGTCCGGCAGGACACTTCCAATACAGCCAATTTGCTCCAGCAACGGTTTTCCAAAATCAGCAATCCTGCAGCGCGAAAAAAAATATGGCAGGAAAGTATAGCTATTGGCCTTGAAGCTCCAATCTTCGGGCTGGGTTATGAAAGCTATAAACATCAGGTCCTGACTTTGGCGTCTATACCAGGTTCGTTGTACAGTAAAAAGCGACAGATAAAAAATATTGATTTTGACACCCCACATAACCATTATTTACAGATATTTGTCAGTAATGGCATAGTGGGACTCTTTTTCTGGATAAGTATTGTCCTGTATACTGTAGTACTTTTGTTTTATGATCTGAAGACAAATAAACATTATTTTAATATTGCTGTATTGCTTTCAATACTGGCTTTTCATCAGTATGGTTTTGCCCAGAGCATGCAATATGTCGGTGTAATATGGTTTGTAATCTTTCTTTGTTTTGGATATACCATGACCTTGAATGAGCAAGCTCTGCCCCCTGCGATGCGGCAAGCGGCAACAGTTAGCGTCTTGTTTCTTTCTTTTTTGACAGTTGCCGGCGGGATAGTATATGCCGACAATTTTCAATCACGCAAATTTGCCGAGAAATATGGCCTGCACGTATATGGGACTGATCAGGATTCTTACAGGTATCTTGGCTTTTATCCTGAAGAAAATTGGGGTAAGAAGGGTATATTTCGTTGGACAGGACGAAAAGCGATCATGAAGCTGGACAGTATCGGCGTCATGGAGGTTAATTATTCCTGTGACGCCTCCGGATTAAGCAGTAAGCCTCTAATCCTTGACGTCAGTCGCAATGGACATCTCATCGATCAAATAACTTTCTGGAATAACAGGCTGGTAACCAGAAAATATTTTGTTCCGCCGGCGAAGGGGTCATCCGGGAATCAGCTTGAGTTTCAGGTTTCACGAACCTGGAATCCGAAGAAAGAGGGGGGGGGAGGTGATTCCCGTATGCTTGGCGTTGCGGTAAGTGAACCAAAATTCTTACCCTTGTCAAGCGGACAAAACCTTGGTTGTTATAGTTGGCAGGCAACAGTGGATAGAGGTGAGGGGACGGGTTATCAATTGTTGAAATATCGATGGACTCGTCAGGAGGCTGTCCTTGACTTTTCCAGTCATAGAGGGCGCCCATTTGCGCTCTTAGTGAAAAGTGACCAACCTTATATAAAAAACTATCCCCTTAAAGTGGAGTTTGTTCAGCATGGCTCTATAGTCGATTCGTTTACACTCCTTGATCATCGCTGGAAGCGGATTTCTTTACCGAGTGTGGTTAATTACGATAAGCCAGTAGCGATCAGGGTTAATCGCACCTGGAACCCAAGATTCGAGGGGTATTCCGATGATCCTCGTGATCTGGGTGTAGCTGTGGCCCTGGTCCCTGGTGATGCCGGAGAAGATGTATCCGGCAACCGTAAGGTGTCAATGAGGCGACATGAACCGGAAGGCGGGCAGACAAGACAATGACTCAAGAAGAAAAAGATACCCTCTGCTTCCTCAATCCTGATTCGGCGATATATGTCGCCGGTCACTCCGGGATGGTCGGATCTGCCATAGTCCGGCGTCTGCAGGCAACAGGTTTGCACAACATTATTACCCGCAGTCACGCCGATCTTGATTTGCTGGATCAGGCTGCCGTGGATTTGTTTTTTCAGGAAGAACGGATTGATTGCGTTATCCTGGCCGCTGCCAGGGTCGGAGGGATTCTGGCCAACAGCACCTGTCCAGCCGATTTTATTTATCAGAACCTCGTGATGGAGACAAATGTAATACATAGCGCCTGGAAATCCGGAGTGAAGAATCTGGTATTTCTTGGCAGCTCCTGCATCTATCCAAGGCTTGCCCCGCAGCCGATGAAAGAGAAGTACTTGCTTTCCGGTCCCCTTGAGCCGACCAATGAACCCTATGCCATTGCCAAAATAGCCGGAATCAAGATGTGCGAGGCTTATAACCGACAGTACGGAACAAAATATTTTGCCGTAATGCCGACCAATCTGTTTGGTCCCGGGGATCATTATGATTTGAACGATTCCCATGTCCTTCCGGCCTTGATTCGGAAAATGGATGAAGCAAAAGAACGGGGAGACGATAAGGTGGTTGTCTGGGGGACAGGAATTCCCCGGAGGGAATTCCTTCATTGCGATGACCTTGCCGATGCGATTGTCTTTCTGCTCACAACAGTACAGGAGAAAGTTTTTTCTTCATTTCAGTCAAGTGGTGCCCCCCTGATAAATATCGGCTGTGGAAAGGATATCAGTATCAGTGAGCTGGCGGATATTGTGAAAGACATTATCGGGTTTGCCGGTTCTATTGAATGGGATAGAATTAAACCGGATGGTACGCCAAGAAAACTTCTGGACATCACCCGGATGAAAGAGTTGGGATGGCAACCGAAAATTTCTCTTCACCAGGGTATCCTGTCAACCTACGCACAGTATAAATCCAACCAGGAAAAATGAAGTGTTCGTTCACAAAAATAATTTCCATCTCTGTATAAATACATAGCGATCTAAGATTGACCTTCCCCTGTCAATCTTTTATGTTCTAATAAGTTACACAATTTTTTTAATACGATTTCATTTCAAGTAACATCTGATGGTTTCGTAAAAAATCTTCGAATCTATTACATCTATAGCCTATCAAAAGGATTATAATATGAGCAAAAAAGCTTTAATAACCGGTGTAACGGGACAGGATGGTGCCTATCTTTCGGAATTTTTATTAGGTAAAGGGTATGAGGTTCACGGTATCAAGAGAAGGACCTCTCTCTTTAACACGGATCGCATCGATCATCTTTATCAGGATCCCCATGAAAAGGATCTGCGTTTTATTCTGCATCACGGTGATTTAACGGATTCGTCGAGCCTTATCCATATCATAGAAAAAATACAACCGGATGAGATTTACAATCTGGCCGCCCAGTCTCATGTGCAGGTGTCCTTTGAAGAACCTGAATATACCGCAAACTCGGATGCCTTGGGTACTTTACGTATCCTGGAGGCCATCCGAACCATGGGCCTGACCGGCAAGACTCGTTTTTACCAGGCCTCCACTTCCGAGTTGTTCGGTAAGGTACAGGAGGTCCCGCAACGAGAAACCACTCCGTTTTATCCCCGTTCCCCATACGCAGTGGCCAAGCTCTATGCCTACTGGATAACGGTAAATTATCGAGAAGCTTACGGCATGTACGCCTGTAACGGCATCCTGTTCAATCATGAATCTCCGGTACGGGGAGAGACCTTTGTCACCAGGAAGATAACCCGTGCCCTGGCAAGAATCGTTCTTGGCACCAAAGAGTGTACCTATCTCGGTAACCTGAATGCCAAACGTGACTGGGGGCATGCCCGTGATTATGTGGAAATGCAGTGGCTGATGTTGCAGCAGGATAAACCCGAGGATTATGTGATCGCTTCCGGGCAGCAGCATTCGGTTCGGGATTTTGTCAATGCTGCTGCTGAAGAGCTGAAGATGGAAATCAGATGGCAGGGCGCGGGTGTTGAGGAAACGGGTAGTATTGCTTCTGCAGAACAACCCGAACTTGTCGGTAAAACAATTGTTCGGGTGGATCCCAGGTATTTCAGGCCTACAGAAGTCGAATCCCTGCTCGGTGA
The DNA here is from genome assembly GCA_024763055.1 of Desulfobulbaceae bacterium. GTDB lineage: Bacteria > Desulfobacterota > Desulfobulbia > Desulfobulbales > Desulfobulbaceae > DRLX01. The sequence goes on along the minus strand of JANTGH010000027.1, from coordinate 24,507 downwards.
CCCGTCCATGGCCAAGGAAAAATTGGGATGGGAACCGCGGACAAGTTTTAAGGAACTGGTTGCGGAAATGGTTCGGTCTGATCTGGAAGAAGCCAAAAGAGATCAGTTGTGTTCGCGGGAAGGGTTCCTGGTTAAAGATCGTTTCGAATAATCAGTACGTTGCTACATATTTCGGAGAGCTTTTTGAAGAATAAAACAGTGCTTATTTTTGGTATTTCCGGCCAGGATGGTTCCTACCTTGCCAGGTTGCTCTTGAAAAAAGGATACCGTGTGGTCGGAACGTCCCGGGACGCCCAGATGTCTTCCTTTGCCAATCTCAAAAAGCTTGGTATTTACGATCAGGTCGAGGTGCTTTCCGCCTCTCTTGGTGATTTTCGCAGTGTCCTGCAGGCGCTTAACCATGCCAGGCCTGATGAAATCTATAACCTTGCCGGCCAGAGTTCTGTCGGTCTTTCCTTTGATCAACCAGTTGAGACCTTTGAATCCATTGGTATCGGTACACTGAATCTGCTTGAATCGATCCGTTTTATGGATAGTGGTGCCCGTTTATATAATGCCTCTTCCAGTGAATGTTTCGGCAATACCGATGGTGTTCCGGCGACCGAAGAAACGCCATTTCGACCACGTAGTCCCTATGCTGTTGCCAAGGCCGCGGCATTCTGGGAAGTGGCAAATTATCGCGAAGCGTATGGGCTTTTTGCCTGTTCCGGAATTCTGTTTAACCATGAATCTCCCCTGCGGCCAGAACGTTTTGTGACCCAGAAAATAGTTGCCGCTGCGTGCAGAATCGCCGCTGGTAGTGGTGAAACGTTGAAATTGGGTAATACCTCTGTCCAGCGGGACTGGGGATGGGCTTCGGAGTATGTCGAGGCCATGTGGCTGATGCTCCAGCAGGAGCAGCCTGGAGATTTCATTGTTGCCACCGGTGCCACCTATTCCCTGCAGGATTTTGTCCGAGAGGTATTTGCCTGTCTTGATCTGGACTGGGAGGAACATGTGGAACTCAATTCCGACCTGTTGCGCCCAACCGACATCATGATTTCGGTCGCCAATCCGAGTAAGGCCGAGAAAGAACTGGAATGGAAGGCGCGTTCTCTCATGCCGGATGTGGCCGAAATGATGGTCGCTGAAAAAAAACGACAACTCAGCTCTGTTCAATAAGCAGGCAGAATATTTTATTGTGGATAGATTACGCGCACTTTGGCAGTACCGCGGCTTTGTTGTTTCCATGGTGGCCCGAGAATTTAATACCCGTTATCTTGGCTCCCTGCTGGGAAGTCTCTGGGCAGTGCTCAATCCCCTGGCCATGATTTTTATCTATACGGTTATTTTTTCCCGGATTATGCGTGCCAAACTCCCCGGGATTGATGATTCCATGGCCTATGGCATGTATATTTGTGCTGGTTTACTGCCCTGGACCTATTATATTGAGCTTCTCAGCCGCTTCCCCAACATATTCCTTGATCAGGCATCCCTGATCAAAAAAGTGAATTTTCCCCGGATTACTCTGCCGGTTATTGCTCTACTGTCGAGCACTATAAATTTTGTGATTATTTTTTCGGTTTTTTTAGGCTTTCTGGCCTTGACCGGAAGATTTCCAGGCTGGGTGATTGTGGCCTTTATCCCCCTGCTCATTGTGCAGCAGCTTTTTGTTGTTGGCCTGGGGATACTCCTGGGTTCAGTGAATGTTTTTTTTCGGGATGTCGGCCAGTTCCTTAATGTAATTCTACAATTCTGGTTCTGGTTTACACCCATTGTCTATCCAATGACCATCCTGCCGCCCAAGGCAAGGATTATCCTTGAACTCAATCCCCTGGTTCCCTTGGTCCAGGCCTATCAGAATATCATTATTTATCATCAGTGGCCGATGTGGTCGCATTTTATTCCCCATGTTATCGGGGCGGTATTAGCACTTATCGGTGGCTTTATGGTTTTCTCCCGTTTGTCGGGAGAAATGGTGGATGAGCTATGAGTGGCGAAATTACCGCTGCCGGCGTGGGGAAAAAGTATAAGCGTTATCCCGGCCGATGGTCCCGGCTGGCTGAATGGCTCAGTGGCGGACGAAAAATTTGCCATGAAGAACACTGGGTATTACGCGATATAACTTTTCAGGTGCAAGCTGGTGAGGCGGTGGGTATTATCGGTCGCAATGGTGCCGGCAAGTCGACCTTGCTCAAATTGTTGACCCGGACTACTCTGCCCAGTGCAGGGACAGTAGAAACGTGGGGTAGTCTGTCCGCGTTGCTGGAACTGGGTATGGGCGCGCATATGGACTTTTCCGGACGGGTGAACGCCAAAATGACCTGCCAGATGATGGGGCTGTCAACCGAAGAAACACATGCACTATTGCCAAAAATTGCTGAATTTTCAGAGCTGGGAGATTATTTTGATCAACCCATGCGGGTCTATTCCACTGGAATGCAGGTTCGGCTCGCTTTTTCCGCCGCCACCGCCATTCGTCCGGAAATTCTGATTGTTGATGAGGCACTTTCGGTTGGAGATGCCTATTTTCAGCACAAATGCATTGAACGGATCAGGTCTTTTCGCGAACAGGGGACGACACTCCTTTTTGTTTCCCATGATCCCGGCGCTGTGAAATCTCTCTGTGAACGTGCCATCCTGATCGATGATGGAGTAATCCTCCAGGATGGGTCGGCAGAAGCGGTGCTTGATTATTATAATGCCCGGATAGCCCAGAGGTCATCTGATGAGGAAATTCGTCAGGTTGAAGGCGAAGACGGTACCTCAACCCGTTCCGGCACAGGTCAGGTTCGGATTGATACAGTGGAAATGTTTGCTGGTTCCGGGCAAAAATGCCGGGCGTTCAGTGTTGGGGATGAGGCCTCAATCCGTTGCAGAATCAAACTGAATCAACCCATGGAGAACCCGACAATCGGTATCCTCATCCGTGATCGGATGGGAAATGATGTTTTCGGAATTAATTCCTATCATCTCGGTGCCAGCGGGATGACATGCGAAACCGGCGATGTTCTTGAAGCTTTTTTTTCCCTAAGGCTGAATCTGGGCCAGGGAAATTATTCGCTCAGCGTTGCCGTTCATCCCGGAGATTCTCATCTGATTGAGAATTGCGACTGGTGGGACCGCTGCCTTGTTTTTCAGATTATCCCCGGAAGCGGGGCTTCTTTTGTCGGCGTGGCTTCATTGCCTGTCACAGTCGAAGTAAACAAAATAAATGACCATGATTGAGACAAAGAATCCACGTATTGATGTCGAGCAACTCCTTACCCTGGTCCAGGATGAGATTGATCATTTGAAGTCAGACAATAGTGGGGACGCTCCTGTTGGTGGAGGGTTTGAGCCTGCTGGCGAGACGAATAACCCCTATGCCTGGTCACAGTTGTCGGCATCTCTTGATATTGCCCAGCAGAATGCCGATGCCGGCTCCCGTGTCTCCACCTATCTCAATTATCGAAAATCCATCCGTTGGTTTGTTCGTGGAGTGGGAAAGCTGGTGCTTTATTTTGGACGGGTAATTACTGTGCCGCAACGGGATTTCAACAATGCCATTCTCCATGCCCTGCGTATTACCATAAATGGTATCCGGGATATGAATCGGCGCAGTGATGAATTCGACAGGCGTTTTGAACATGCCGCCGATGAACGGCAAAAATTGAATCAGCGGATTGATGACTTACAGCAGCGGGATCAGGAAAAAGACCATCTAATCGGTTACCTCAAGTCAACGCTCATGATGCAGGAACGACGGGTGGCCCTGTTTCTGGAAGAGGCCCGTCGTTGCCTGCCCGAGACCTTTTCTCAAGAGCAGTTGCAGGGATTTGTTGCTGAAAAGGGTCATTTGCTGGATTCATTATATGTCACCTTTGAAGATAAGTTTCGGGGCACACGGGAAGAGATAAAAGAGCGCCTTGCCGTCTATCTGCCGTATCTTGAGAAAACTAAATCCGGTACCGACCAGCGGCCCGTTCTTGATATCGGCAGCGGGCGTGGGGAGTGGCTGGAATTGCTCCGTGACAATGGTCTTGTTGCAAAAGGAGTGGATATTAATGAGACTCTGGCCGGGCAGTGCCGGGAGCGCGGCCTTACAGTTGAAATAAAGGACGCCTTTACCTATCTGCAGTCCCTGCCTGACGGCTCTCTGGGCGCGGTAACCGGCTTTCATATTATCGAGCATCTCCCCATGGAAACCCTGCTTGAACTTTATGCCGAGGCCTGTCGGGTTCTGGCATCGGGCGGTGTGGCGATATTTGAAACGCCCAATCCCCAGAATCTGCTGGTTGGCGCCTGTAATTTTTATGCCGATCCGACCCACAAGCGGCCGCTCTATCCGGAAACCCAGCAGTTTTTCCTCGAATATCGTGGTTTTTCAAAGGTTGAACTGAAATACCTGCATCCCCATGATGCCGGAGCAAGACTACCCGAAGGGGAGGCGCCTGAACTGGCCGCCCGTTTAAATGATTTGCTTTCCTGTGCCCGCGATTATGCCGTTATCGGCTATAAACCGTGAATAAACCCATTGCACTGGTGATATCCTGGTTTGGCCGGGAGCTTAAAGGCGGAGCCGAGCAACTCGCCTGGCAGGTGGCAACCCGGTTGGCTGCACGTGGTCACCGGATCGAGGTGCTGACAACCTGTTGTCGCTCATTTCTTGAGGATTGGAGCCAGAACCATCTTCCTCCCGGCGAGGTGGTGGAGGAGGACGTACTCATCCGTCGTTTTCCCGTTGATCGAAGAGCCGGCGAGGAATTTGCCGCTGCCAACAACTTTGTTCTTTCCCTGCCGGTGGAAAACCTGCTGCCCGGGGTCAGCCCTTTTACCTGTGGTACAGCGGATACCTTTATTTATGAAAATATCAACTCCAGCAAGCTGCTGCGATTTCTCAAAAAGCACAGGGAGGACTACCACGCCTTTATATTTCTACCCTACCTCTACGGGCCGATATTAAACGGCCTGCCGCTGGTGGCGGACAAGGCCTATCTCCAGCCCTGCCTCCACAATGAGGCCTATGCCTATCTGCCAAGGGTGGAAGAGCTGTTCCGTATGGCCCGTGGAATCCTGTATAACTCGGCAGGAGAGGCCCGACTGGCCCGTACGTTGTATGGCCCGGGGATCCAGGATAAAGAAGTGGTGGTCGGGGTTGGTGTTGAAACAGCGGGAACCGCAGGAAATGATGTCCACCGGGTCGGGCCGATGGAAACGGGTGAAGATCGCTTTATTCTCTGCCTCGGTCGGAGGGATGTACATAAAAATACTTTGTTTCTTGCCGAAGCTTTTGTCCGGTTCAAGAAAGATCATCCCGAATCATTGTTGAAACTTGCCCTGGCAGGTCCCGGTGATACCTCGTTTTCCAATATTCATCCAGACATTGTTGATCTTGGTCTGGTTTCGGAAGAGGAAAAAGAGGCCTTGCTTGCCAATTGTGTGGCCCTGTTTCATCCCAGTGAAAACGAGAGCTATTCCCGGGTGATCATGGAGGCCTGGTTTCACGAGCGTCCGGTTGCCGCCCATCGCAATTGCCTGGCAACGGCAATGGCAGTGCAGACAGCCGGCGGCGGCTGGCTGGCCGGAGATGAGGGAGAATGGGTCGAACTGTTTGCAGAAGCCGATGCCTTTACAAAAGATGAATTGCACACACTGGGAAAGCGGGGGAAATCTTATGCCGGCCAATATGCGGTATGGGACAGGGTTATTGACCGCTATGAGCAGGTTCTCGGGTTAACGAAGAAGGCTGATGAGCCGAGGGCTGTACAAAAGGAAAAGGACCGGGGGGTGCACCAGTTGCTGCCTGGCTTTGCCTTTGGCGATGCCATCTCCAATCAGGCCATCCTGATCAGAGACTATCTGCGGGCCCAGGGCTATAAATCAGTTATTTATACCGAGGCCATTGATCCTTCGATGACCCATGAGGCCGAGCTGTTTTCTCCGGACAAGTTATCAGCGGATGAGGCTATCATTTATCACCATTCAATTGGTTCGGGTTTGATGGGGTTTCTTTCTTCTCTCCGGGGCCCCCGCTGCCTGATCTACCATAACATCACCCCGCCTTCTTTTGTTGCCGACCATGATTCCGGTCTTGCGGGACAACTGCAGCAGGGGCTGGACATGCTGCCCGGTCTTGCGGAATTTTTTCCGGTCAGCGCAGGGGTTTCAGCCTTTAATGCCGGAGAATTGCAGCAACATGGATTCACCAGCCCGGATGTCATGCCCATCTGTGTCGATCCGGCTAAATGGAATATCCCGACTCCGGTCAACCGGATGTTTGAACTCCAGGATGGGCGGACCAATATTCTGTTTGTCGGCCGCATTGTTTCCAACAAGTGCCAGCATGATTTGATCGAGGCATTTTCTCTCTATCGTCGTTTTGATCCGGGTGCCCGTCTGTTTCTTGTCGGCGGTTATGATGATAAGGATCCGTATTATAAAAAGCTTATCAAGATAATCGACAGCCATGGCCTGAGCGGTGACGTGTTTTTTGCCGGCAAGGTGGATGATGCGCACCTGCATGCCTATTTTCGTATCGCCCATCTTTACTGGTCCATGAGTGAACATGAGGGGTTTGGCGTTCCTTTTATTGAGGCCATGTGGTTTGATATACCCGTGCTTGCATACAAGAGCTCCGCAATCCCTGAAACTCTTGCCCAGGGCGGCATTTTGTTTGACAGTAAAGAGCCGTTGGAGGAAATCGCCGCTTTGGCCCATCTCCTTGTGTACAATCATTCTCTGCGTGAAAAGGTATGTGCTGCCCAGGCCGGACGGCGTAGTGATTTTCTCCCGAATCAGGTGCTTCCTGTTCTTGATCGTCTGTTGTCCAGGATGGAAGCAGCCGCCTGAGCCTTTTCCACATTTTAATGAAGAAAATATATGTTGAAATTGCCGCTGTTACCCTGCTCATGCTGGCCGTGGGAGTGGTTGCTTCCTGGCCGTTGGCCGACCATTTCTTTTCCGCCATCCCCTGCAGAACGACAGCCGGTCGGTTATTTCTCAATAAACCGGGTGATCAGCTGCAGTTGCTGTACTGGTTCTGGCTGTTGCGGGACAATCTTTTTGGCGGTGGTGGGTTTGGCTTTATGCACAATCCCTACGAGTTCAATATGTCGGCGCTCCATCCGCCTGAAGGACTCTATATGTACCCGCTGTACTTTCTCCATCTGTTGTTTTCTCCGCTTGGCGATATTGGTGCCTATAATGTCTTGATCCTGCTTTCCTATGTGTTGACCGGTCTGTTTACCTATCTACTGGTGAAACAGTCTACCGGCAGCAGGGCAGGGGCATTACTCGGCGCCTTAATCTACACCCTGGTCCCCATCCGGATAATCAATATGATGGGTGGGCACCTCAATGGTTTTATCTATTATCTACTGCCGGCATCGCTGTATTTTTTGGACCGGGCAGTGCTCAAGAAAAGTATGGTTTCAGCCGGGATATGCGGACTGCTTATCTTCTGGCTCAGCCTGCTCGAAGTACATCTCATCTATTATTTCTGTCTCTTCCTTGCCGGTTACATTCCCCTGCGTCTGCTGTTTTTAGCGGATCCGGATCAACAGGAGCCCCTGGTTCAGGAAACAGTGGCTCCTGAGATCGAGCAAAAATGGAAATGGTGGCCGGCTGCAGCCCTTGCAATGACGGCCTTCATTCTGACAATAGTGTACCAGGGACTGTCCTCTCTGAGATATCATCACCTCCTGCTGACCAAGGATTTTTGGGTTATTCTTTCTCTATATCCATTTCTATTCCTTTCTGCCGGCCTGTTTTTTTCTCTGCTCCTGGCTGTGGCTTTTGGTCTGTCCTCACAAAACAGCATCCGTATTATCGCCCTCGGTTCCCTGCCGATTAATCTTTTGTTGATTTGTGTACTCAATCTTTCCCTGAAAGTTCCTCTGTTGAACCGGATTATTCTTGTCTTTGTACTGGTGTCGGTGCCATATGTCAGTTGGCTGGCATGGCGTCGATATGGCAGATCCGCCAGCCTGCAGCTGCATCTTGTCAAACGATGGTTTGTCCTGCAGCCATTGTTGAGAGTTTTTCCAATATTTGTCGGGCTTCTTTTTTCCGTGGTCTGGGTGCTGCTGGCAAAAAAACTTTTTTTCAGCGGTTCTGTTGCCCATGGCGGCCGGACAATCCAGGATGTCAAATTGTTCAGTCCAAGGCTGTATGATTTGTTTACCCAGGGCTCTGATGTATATCTCGGTCTGGTTCCACTGCTGCTTATTCTGTATTGTCTGTTCATGCTCATCCGGCGGACGCTATTTTATGACAGGAACCAGTCGGCAAGGGAGTTGCTGCTGCCGGGATTTTTTCTCTGCGTCTTTTCTCTGACCTATATCCTTGGTGCGGGGTTGTCTTTTGGCTCTTCCTCACTCTATACGTTCTTTTTTGACTATTTTCCCTTTTTTAACTACCCCAGAGTGCCCGACAGGATCATGACCATTGCCTTTTTAGCCGGGGCTGTTTTGTCCGGGTTCGCCATTCATGACCTGCAAGCGCGTCTCGTAGGCAAGCAACAGCAAAGAGTCGGTCTGGTGTTTTATTGTTTGCTTATAGGTGTTCTCTGGCATGATTTCGGTGCCGGTAAGCCGGTGGCCTTGACCAATCTCGACCGGGGCCAGACTATTTACAGGTATGTTAAAAAGAATATTGATGGTGGCCTGCTGCTGGAAATTCCCCTCTGGCCGGGGGATTCCCATCAGTCATCACTCTACGAATATTATATTACCCTCGACAGGTTACGGCGTGTCAACGGCTATACCCCCATTGTTACCCGGCAGTATATCGATACGGTGTACAAACCGCTTGCCACCCTGAATATGGGGCTTCTCGATGGTCGGCAGTTTGCCCGGCTCAAGAAAATGGGTGTGCGTTTCATCACGGTGCATGACAATCCGGATGTTTTTCCACGCAAGGTCAGTCCGTTTCCACCCCATATTACCGTGCGCCGTTTGATGAATTCACCGTATCTCAAATTTGTGCCTATAAAGAACATGATGGACTTACCCGGTCTGGTACGCGAGAACAAAAAACTATATCTGTTTCAACTGGTTGACCATGCGCCTGCCCTGAGTGAAACGGCCGAGCAGGCCACTTGCAGGTTTTTTATTCCCAATGTTTATCACGCAACCGCTCTACCGCATATTACCGGCAAACCGGTATTGGATACAACCATCGGGCACAGGGTGCTCAAGGCAGCCGTGGGCCAGGATAAACCACATTTCCTGAATTATGGTCCCTATGAAGAGTTGCCCGCAGGCCGTTACCAGGTTTATTTTCGCCTGCGCACTAATAAACCCGGCAGTTTGAAGCAGATTGCCCGGCTGGATGTTTCAACCTTTGTCAATCATGAGCAGCAGCTCATTTTGTCGCAGAAGGAGATTAGGGGGAAAGACTTTGCGGGGACCGGCTATCAGGATTTCACCTTGGACTTTACCCTGTCGGCATTTCGGCGGGTGGAATTTCGGACCTGGTTTTTCGGCAACGCTGATCTCTCTATTGAGAAAATTGTTCTGACCTGTGCCGGTCAGAAAGGCTTTGACTCACTCTATGAGGCGGAAAGCCTGCTCGGTGATACAGGGTTTATGGTACGTGACCCAAAAGCCTCCGACGGCAAAGCGGTAAAGGCCGATGTTTTAGATGATCCTTCAGGACGGATGGTTTATGGTCCTTTTCGGAAGTTGCCGGCCGGTAGATACCGGGTAACATATTATTTACGATCGGAGTCAAAGCAGCTTCTTGATCCAAAGAAACCAACCGTGGCTGAGCTGCGTGTTACCACGGATGAAGGTACTACTGTTCTTGCTGCGAAAAAAGTGGATATAACCGAAATATCCGGAGAGCACTATCGGCCTGTATCTGTTGATATTCTTATGAAACGGGACAATGAGGTCAGTTTTAACGTACGCTTCAACAAACAGGCTGATGTATTAGTCGATAGAATTGAAATTAAGTAAAATCCGGTGAAATATATGCATACAGCGATATATTTTTTTTGGTTGCGATAGATGATGCAGAGAAATGTACGACAGCTTGCAACTGAGCAATATGACATTCTGGTGATCGGCGGTGGCATAACAGGTTCCTGTATCGCCCATGATGCGGCCCTGCGCGGCTTATCGGTTGCCCTGGTTGAAAAGAATGATTTTGGCGCCTGTACCTCTTCCGCTTCTTCCAAATTATTGCATGGCGGCATCCGCTACCTGCCCAAGGCGCAGTTTCATAAGGTACGGGAATCTGCCCGGGAGCAGATGATCTTTCAGCATCTGGCCCCCCATCTGACACGTTGGCTGCCCTTTCTGATTCCCACTGATAAAAGTGCGCTGACCAAAGGGAAGGCAGCAATGAAAGTGGCCATGCTGGTCTATGGATTATGCTGTGCCGGCCTGTCATCTCTCATTCGAGATCCGGGAAAGCAGCCACCGCCACGAGAATTTCTTTCCTCTGCCGAAGTACTGAAAAAAATCCCCATGCTTTCGGCTATAGAAAAATTGACCGGAGCTCAGATTCTTCTTGAATCACACATGCACAGTTCCGAGCGCATGACCCTGGCCTTTGTAAAGACTGCTGTTAAAAATGGCGCCCATGTTGCCAATTACGTGCAGGCGGGCCAGCTGCTGGTTGAGGGGAAACGGGTGGCCGGTGTTCGGGCCAAGGATTGTCTCAATGGAGAAGAGTTTTCCATTCGTGCCCGGATAGTGATTAATTCGGCAGGTCCCTATTCCCAGGCCCTCAATGAAACCGTACCGGGCCTGCGTCTGCATCACAAATTGACCGGTTTTTCCAGAGGGGTGCATCTTGTGACCCGTCAACTTGAGCCAAACTACGCCATGGCGCTTACTACCCGCAAAAAAACAGAGGGATTTATCACCCGTGGCGGCCGACATTTTTTCATTCTTCCCTGGCGGGGCTGTTCCCTGATCGGGACGACCAATGTACCATTAACAGGGAAGCTCGATGATATCAGGGTAACAAAAAAGGATGTTGAGGATTTTCTCCTGGATATCAATGAAGCCCTTCCTTCTGTACGACTGACACCGACTGACGTTCGCTATGCCTTCACCGGTATTTATCCCATTATTGCCCGCGAGATAAAGCCGGATACCTACCAGGGGACGGGTGAGTTTCAGATTGTTGATCATGGTCGAAAAGATGGGATTGACGGGATTGTCACGGCCCTGGGAGCAAAATTCACCACTGCCAGAAATGTTGCCCGGCAGGCTGTTGACCTGGTTGCCGACAAACTTGGAGGAAATATCGCTGACGGCCGCACGGTCGAAACCCAGCTTCTTGAAGGGCGTATTGATGATATTGCAGGCTTTACCGCCGACTGCCTTGAGCATTATTCATCACTGCTGCCGGAGAGTTCCATTCTTCATCTTATGCGTAATTACGGCAGCATGACTGAAGAATTGATCGGGCTGGGGAAAAAACAGAATATGCTGGCAAAGATATGTCCTGACCGGGAGACTCTGGAAATTGAGATTGATTACGGGGTCAGACATGAAATGGCGGTTACACTGGAAGACATAATATTCAGGCGTACGGGACTTGGCACCATTGGTTATCCCGGCGATGAAGCCGTTGCCCGCTGTGCAGCATTGATGGCGGAAGTGCTGGGCTGGGATGAGCCCGAAAAAAAACGACAAATTGTAATGGTACAGCGCCGGTATGATTCCTGGCAAGGATAATGTATGGCATCTTCCACTTTAAAAATTCTTCATATCGCACCTACCCCTTTTTTTGCCGATCGCGGTTGTCATATTCGAATCCGCAACGAAATTGAGTCCCTGGTTGGGCACCCCGTAACCCTTATTCTCTGTACCTACCATCTTGGTAAAGATGTAGACGGGATAGATATTCGCCGCATTCCCCGTATCCCCGGATATAAAAAGCTGGATGCCGGTTATTCTCCCTTTAAATTTCCGGCTGATATCCTCCTCTTCTTTCTCGTTTTGAAAACCTGCCTGCGGGAAAAGCCCGATCTGCTGCATGGGCATCTTCATGAAGGCGCCTTAATTGGCTGGGCGGTAAAAAAGATACTCTTTTTGCGATCCATGCCTTTGATCATGGACATGCAGGGCAGCCTGAGCGGTGAATTGACCAGTTACGGAACATTGAAAACCAAGGGGCTGCTGTCCAGGATTGTCTGTCGGATTGAATTCATGATCTGCCACATGGCTGATTTCTTTTTTTGCTCCTCAAATGAGAGTAGAAATACCCTGCTACAGGGTTTTAACGTTGATCCGGGGAAGACCGCCCTGCTTCAGGATGTGGTGCCGGATGTGTTTTTTAAAAACCAGGAAAAAAACAGGTTGCGTCGAGAGTTGGGCATCCCCAAGGGGAAAAAAGTTGTACTGTATACCGGATCCCTTCTGCCTGGTAAAGGTGTGCAGTTCATCACCCAGGCAATGAGCGGCCTTGTTAACGTTCGGGATGATTTGTTTTTTGTCCTGGTAGGATATCCAAAAGGTGAGGTGGCGGCCTTTGTGAAAAAAAATGGTTTGGAAAGGGATGTGCTGTTGCCGGGCCGGATTGCCTATGGCGATCTGCCCCGTTGGCTTGCGATCGGCGATATTGCGCTTGAGCCCAAGGAGAGTGACAGCAGCGAGGCAAGCGGTAAGCTGCTTCATTATATGGCGGCAGGTTTGCCGGTGGTCTGTTTTGATACGGATAATAATAGAAAGTTTTTGGGTGACCCGGGATACTATGCCCGGGACTGTTCCGCCCTGGCCTTCGCCCGCGCGATTCTGGCCGTCGTGGAGGACAAGAAGGCTGCCTCACGGGGCGCTCTGGGGCGGGATCGTATTCATGTTCAATACAGTATGGAGGGGCTGGGGCGGAATCTTGCTGCGGCCTATGAGCAGATGATTCGTGACGGGCAGGTGGAAATTTGATTTTCTGATATGAAGGCTTGCCTGGAGAGTGAAAGTAAGGTATTTTAAAAGATTCTTTTTGCGTAATTATTGTCGGTATCGCTAAAAGACCCGACACCGACGGCGCAAAGGTCATTATATGTTGATTATTTATGGCAGGCTACTGCCGTTCCAGGTTTTTACGAGATCATTATAATTGAAAATATGCCGACCGTTTCGGGTCGGTTTTTTTGTGAATCAGTGTACATGCGGAAGGCTGCCCATGTGTGGAATTTGTGGATTTAACTGGAATGACAAAACGTTGGCCAAGGCAATGGCCGCGCAGATCACCCATCGGGGACCTGATCAGGAAGGTATCTTCTGCTGCGATGAGATGTCGCTTGCCTTCCGTCGTCTTTCGATTATTGACCTGAGTGAAAACGGCTCCCAGCCCATGACCAATGAAGACGATTCCATCTACCTTGTCTTCAATGGAGAAATCTATAATTTTCAGGAGTTACGGGACGATCTTCTACAGAAAGGGCATCGGTTCAAGAGTAAGACCGACTCAGAAGTTATCCTCCATGCCTATGAAGAATATGGAGTGGAGTGTATTAACAGACTGCGCGGCATGTTTGCTTTTGCCCTCTATGATCGACCGCGGAAAAAATTGCTGCTTGCGCGTGACCGCATCGGCATTAAACCACTCTATTATACTTTTATCGGAGGCCGCCTGCTTTTTGCCTCGGAGATCAAATCCATTCTCCAGGACCCACAGGTGGAACGGACGGTCAATTACCAGGCCCTGTATGATTATCTCGGTTTTGAATTTGTACCGGCGCCGGAAACCATGTTTGCCGGCATCAATAAACTGCCCGCCGGTCATTACCTGGTGTTTGAAAACGGCAATGTTGCTGTTCAGCAATATTGGGACCTGAATTTTCAACCCGCAGGCCCGCTGCCCTCCTTTGAGGAGGCGGTGGAACAGCTGCGTCAACATCTGGATACGGCGGTGAAGAGCCATCTTATCAGTGATGTGCCGCTTGGGGTTTTTCTTTCCGGTGGTCTGGATTCCAGTTGCCTGGTAGCGCTTATGCGCAGACATATCAGCGGGCCGCTCAAGACCTTTACCATCGGCTATAAGGATAAGAGCTACAGCGAACTGGACTATGCTGAGATTGTTGCCCGCCACTGCGAGACTGATCACCAGGTGTTGATGCTTGATGCCTTGAATGCCGACTATGTGGAAAAAACACTCTGGCATCTGGATGAGCCCATGACCGATCTGTCTACCGTGCCGCTGTATCTGCTTTGCAAGCAGGCCCGGGAGCATGTGACGGTTTGTCTGTCCGGGGAGGGTGCCGATGAGAGCTTTGCCGGTTATGACCGGTTCAAGGCCAGCAGAATGGACAGGTATTTCAGTCTGATTCCTGCGCCGATCCGCAGGCAGGTAATCGGGAAAATGATTGGTATGCTGCCGGATCAGCCCCAGAAGAAGGGGGCGATCAACATGCTCAAGCGCTTTGTCGAGGGAGCAAATCTTGATCCGGAAGGCAAACATTTACGCTGGCAGTATTTTCTGAATAAAACTCTTGAAAATAGGCTTTTTCAGCAGTCATTTAAAGATCAGATCAGCATGGATCCGTTCAGGTTGATACATGAACTAAACCGCAGGTGTAATGCCACTGATCAGGTGAACCGGGAGATTTATCTCGATATGCGCTTTATGATGACCGACAGCGTGTTGATGAAGGTGGATCGAATGTCCATGGCCTCCTCACTGGAAATTCGTGTTCCGCTGCTTGATCACGTGCTGGTGGAATTTCTGGCAGGCCTACCCGGATCCTGGAAGCTGAACGGCATGACGACAAAATATATCTTTCGTAAGGCAATCAAGGGATTGCTGCCGGATTCCATCGTCAACAGGGGAAAGCAGGGCTACAGCCTGCCTGTCAAACATTTGCTGCGCGGTGAGCTCAAGCAGTATATGATTGAGCGACTCCATGATTCAAAGGTGCTGCGGGCAACCATGGATCAGGCTTATATGGACCAATTGATCGAAGAGCATTGCAGCGGCAGGCAGAACCATAACCATGTGTTGTGGGCCCTTCTTAACGTGGCCATCTGGCATGATCGTTTTTTTAGTAATTGAGTGAGTTTTTTTACTCTCATGAATTGTATATAACGTATGGTGAAGTCTATGAAAATACTTGTGACCGGCGGAACCGGTTTCACGGGCAAGGCCCTTGTGCGTCGTCTTCTGGATGAGGGCCATGAAGTTGTGGCTCTGGATTACCAGGAAGGTCTGAAAACCGAAGAACTGCGCAAGTGGGGAGCTGAGGTTGTTATCGGCTCGGTCACTGATAAAGATGTGGTCAATCGATGCATGAAAGGGGTGGACATCGTCCAGCATCTTGCCGCTGCCTTCCGCGAGCTTGATGTGCCCAATTCCTATTATGATGAGGTCAATATCGGCGGCACCAGGAATGTGCTTGAGGCGGCCAGACAGGCGGGCGTGAAAAAATTTATCTACTGCTCAACCTGCGGTGTGCATGGCAATGTCGATAATCCGCCGGCCGATGAAACCGCACCCATCAATGCCGCCGACTATTACCAGCAGACCAAGTACAAGGCGGAACCGGTGGTTATGGAATATCATCGTCTGGGAATGCCCTGCGTCATCCTGCGGCCTGCCGCCATTTACGGGCCCGGTGATCCGGAACGATTCTTTATGATTTTCAAACGGGTAAACAAGGGTACCTTTCCTATGTTCGGTGGCGGAAAAACCTTGTATCATCCATTGTATATCGACCATCTCGTCGATGCCTTTCTGCTTGCTCAGGAAGAGGGTAAGGGAGATGGCGAGGCCTATCTTATTGCCGATGAAGAGTATGTCGGCATTGAAGATCTGGTCCGGCGGACGGCAAAGGCGCTCGGGGTCCAGGTCAAGATCCCTCATTTTCCTCTCCTGCCGCTGATTATTGCCGGTCACATCTGTGAGAAGGCCTGTAAGCCTTTTCATATCAACCCACCTATCTTTCCCCGGCGGGTGGACTGGTACCGGCAGAACCGGGCTTTTAATATCAATAAGGCCAAACGTGATCTCGGCTATAACCCGACGGTGTCTCTGGATGAGGGCCTCAAACGGACGGCTGACTGGTACCGGACCGAGGGGTACCTTTAATAAAGCCTGGATGACAAGGTCAGGAATATAAAGAATAGAGAAGCAGAGTGAAAAAAACACATGCCGCCATAACTTCAGAAGGCTCGGCCCTGAAAAAATATCAGGAGGTTATGGTAGGGTCCCGCTCTATGCTCGCACTTCTGTATTATGAGTTATGCATGCTGCTGGGCCCTGTTCCCGGCGCTCTGGGCATGGTTTTGCGCAAAGTTTTCTGGCCGCGAATGTTCGGCAGCTGCGGTAAGGGCTGTATGTTTGCTTCCGGCATAGTTGTCCGTCATCCAGGCCGCATGCATCTTGGCAGATCGGTGGTCATCAGTGAGGGCTGCGTTCTTGATGGTCGCCACGGAAGTGTACAGGAAGCCATTGTACTTGGAGATAACGTGATTTTGTCCAACGGGGTGATGCTGTCCTGTAAAAACGGTACAATTTCCATTGGCAAAAATACCGGACTCAATGCCCAGGCCATCATCCAGTCTACCAATGATTGTCCGGTCAGCATCGGCAGGGATTGCATCATCGGCCAACGCTGCCTTGTTATCGGTGGCGGCAGTTATAATATGGATCGGCTGGATATTCCCATTCGCAAGCAGGGCATAAAAAATGACGGTGGGATTATTCTTGAGGATAATGTCTGGCTTGGCGGCAATGTGACAATATTGGGCGGCGTCACCATGGGCAGCGGCAGCGTGGCCGCTGCCGGGGCGGTCCTGACAAAAAGTGTTGCCGCAAACAGTGTGAATATGGGGGTTCCGGCCTGTACGGTCCGGACGAGATCGGCATGAAGCACAAAAAGACAGTCCTCTTTGTGGGAAAACTGTTGATCAGTTCGGGACTGCTTTATCTTGTGTATCGCAAAATTCCGGTGCATGATTTCGCTCAGGTATTGTCTTCCTTAAGCCTTTGGTACCTGGTGCCGATCTTCATCCTTCTTTTCATCAATACTGTGTTGAGCGCCCTGAAATGGCAGCTGTTTTTGCGTGCCGATGGTGTGGATATCTCACTGGTTACCCTGACCGCCACCTACCTCATCGGCAGCTTTTATAATATGTTTCTGCCCTCAAATATCGGTGGTGATTCCTACCGAATTTATGATGTGGCGAAAAAAAGCAAGGAGGGCATGCGAACCGTTGCCTCGGTTTTTGCCGACAGGTTTTCCGGATTCCTGGCCCTGGTCATCCTCGGACTGCTCTCCTCCATTGTTGTGGCCTACCGTTTTCATGAGCCTTTCTTTTTTTTGGGGCCTTTACTGGTATTGGTCCTCCTGTTTGTCCTGCTGGCAGCCTTGGTTAAACAGACCCCGGTCAGGTTTTTTCTCAATGTGACTCGGCTGAACCGCTTTACCGCCCTCCAGAGGCTGGTGGATAAGTTTTTTCTCTCATTTTCCTGCTATGGAGCGGATCGCAGGCTTCTTGCTGCCGTCATGACAATTTCTTTTGCCTTTCAGCTCTCCGTCATCTGTATTGTCTACCTGCTGGCACGCTCACTGCATGCCCATGTGCCTTTTATTTATTTCAGCGCCTTTGTGCCGCTCATCGGCCTGATGGAAGTATTGCCTGTCTCCATAAATGGCATCGGTTTGCGGGATGCCGGCTATGTGTTTTTTTTCGGCTGGGCGGGCATGACGGATATCCAGACCAGATCGCTGGCGCTGCTGTTTCTGTCCATGTCGGTTTGCTACTCCCTTGTCGGTGGGTTGGTATATCTTGGCAGAATTTTTTCCAGGTCGCCGGAAGCCGATTCCGTGCAGCCGTCTTCCTCCATCAACCATTCTTGATTTTCGTTTCATTATGACCTTCGGTTTTGACAGACGGCTCTTTTTAAATTTTCTGCTTTCGCTGGGTGTTTCCCTTCTGTTGCTTGGCATCCTTATGGGCGGGCTGGCAGAATCCGTCAATTTTGCCATCCTGCCAAGGATTGCAACGGCTATCCGGTCAACAACTCTGTCCCTTGTCTTCTGCTATTTTGCTGCATCTGTGATCCAGTCTCTGCTCCGGGCCATACGCTACCAGGTCATCCTCAAAACCTCGGAAAAAGAGGTCCCGGGTTTATTTCATTTGCTGCTGGTTTCCATGAGTAGGAATATGTTTGTTGACATGTTGCCGGCACGACTTGGTGAGCTCAGTTATGTTGCCATGCTGAACCGGGGCTTTACGGTGCGCGTGGAGGCATGTCTCTCCTCCCTTTCGATCTCCTTTGTTTTTGACCTGATTGCCCTGGGTCTTCTGCTTGTCGCATTGCTCATTTATCAACTGGCCATATCCGAGCTGCAGCCCTGGCTTATCGGCGCTCTATTACTTGTAGTCCTGGTCAGTGGTGGCTTGCTTGTTTTTCTCTTTCCGCTGATGGCTATTATCGGCAGGTGGCTTGAACGGGTCCGGAAAGAAAGTAAGAGCCTGGTTGGCAGGTTAGCCCGGCTTGTCAGGGAAACGGCTGTAACGCTTCAACAGGTGCAAAACAGTGGAATAATCACTTCCCTGCTTTTGTTGTCACTTGGCGTTCGTCTTGCTAAATATCTGGGTTTGTATCTTATCTTTCTGGGTGTTGTTCTACCTGGATTCAGTGGGATTGATACCAGGCCCGCACCTGTGCTCATTACCCTGATCAGTGCCGAGGCCGGAGCAAGCCTGCCGGTTCCGGCGTTTATGAGTTTCGGCACCTACGAGGCCGGGGGCGCACTGGCCATGATCGCCCTGGGAGCGGAGAAGGCTACATCGGGTATTCTATTGCTGGCCCTGCATATCTGGAGTCAAGTCATTGATTATTCCCTGGGTATCGGAAGTCTTGTTGTTTTTTTCTTTGTTGTTTCTCACGTCAGGGCTCCAGCCGAGGCATCCTCGGGCAAACGTGCAGGAATATATACCTTACTTGGCGTGGTATTCCTGGGAGCAGGCATGGTTCTCTTTGCTCTGGAGGCCAGGAAGTTTATGAAAATGGGCAGTTTCACCGCCCCGCAGCCTGGTATTTCAGTTGAAAGAGGTACACAGGCGTCTTCCATACCAATGCTTGGCCGTTTGCATGGGTATGTGGTCTGGTCAAGCAACCGTTTCGGCAATCATGATATTGTCATGCTCTCGCTGCCTGACCAGAAGCTGACCAGATTGACGACTAACCCCCATACCGAATATTTCCCTCGGATTTCTCCGGACGGAACCCGCATTGTTTTTTGTCGTTCCCAGGTTCCCTGGGTTTCCCAGCGTAATCCTGTTCCATGGGATGTGTACATACTTGATCTGAAAACGGGGAAAGAAAAACTTGTTGTTCGATATGGAAACGTGCCGACCTGGTCCGAAGATGGAAAGAAAATACGGTTTCAGCGCCGGTCCAATCAGTTTGTGGAATACAATCTGATTACCGGAAAAGAGAGGGTGCTGTTAGAGACCGGCAAACAGGGTTTTCTTTCCTCTTCGGTATCATTGGGCGGCCCGGTTTTCAGTGACAAACGGCAGGAAACAGCTGTTACCCTGCGGGGTGGAAAACGAGCTACAGTGGTGATTGACCGGCAGAGACATATTCGGCGGGTTGGTGATGGCTGTCAGCTGGATTGGGCACCTGATTCCAGCTATCTTTACTATGTGGATCACGGCGGGAAGATGAAAAATGCGTTTTATAAAGTTGATCCGGATACCCTGAAGCGTGTGCGCTGGTTTGATTCCCCTACAGAGTATAGTCATGAATATTTTCCCAAGGTTGCCAACACCGGTGATTTCCTGGTATATGGTGCCAGTACCGGCGCTCATGAACATGATCGGGCCGATTATGAGATTTTTCTCTGGCGGATAGGCAGTCCATATAGTGAAGCGGTTCGCCTGAGTTACCATACCGGTAATGACTGCTGGCCGGATATTCATCTGCAACAACCTGCAAAGTAAGCAGCATGACTGGCCCAGATTTTCAGGACACAGCTACAACGAACGATGAACGTGGCGTAACAGCCAGTGCCTTAAAGGGCTTTTTTATATAACTTCTGGAGAGGATACGTGAAATTATCCATTGTCATTCCTATATACAATGAAGAGAAAAACATCAGGCTTCTGTATGAAGAGTTGAAAGAGGTGTTACAGGAAATTGGGCATTTTTATGAAATCGTTTTTATTGATGATGGTTCCAGTGACCGCAGTCTTGAATTGCTTACCACTATTCAACAGCAGGACGAGCGAGTAGTGGTTGTCAGTTTTCGGCGTAATTTCGGCCAGACTGCAGCCATGGCGGCCGGCTTTGATTATGCGACCGGTGATGTGATTGTCACCATGGATGGGGACATGCAGAATGACCCTCATGATATTCCACAACTTCTTGCAAAGATGGAGGAGGGTTTTGATCTGGTAAGCGGCTGGCGGTTTAACCGTCAGGATGCATTCATCAACCGGAAGCTGCCCTCAATGATTGCCAATAAGCTCATTTCCATTGTGACCGGCGTGCATCTTCATGATTACGGCTGTACCCTGAAGATGTTTCACAGGGAGATCACCAAGGGAATCAGGCTCTATGGTGAAATGCATCGTTTTATTCCGGCAATTGCCTCGGGTATGGGCAGCAGGATTGCCGAGGTCAAGGTCAACCATCGGCCCAGGCGGTTCGGCACCTCAAAATACGGCATTTCACGAACCCTGCGGGTCATTCTTGATCTGATGACGGTGAAATTTCTCTTAAGCTATGCCACCAGACCCATCCAGGTATTCGGTATGCTGGGGATCATCAGTGGTTCCCTTGGCTTTTTTATTGCCCTTGTCATGACCATTCAGCGGCAGTTTTTTGGTATCCCTCTGGGCAACCGTCCCCTCCTTCTATTGGCCGTCCTGTTGATTTTCATGGGGATGCAGTTTATCTCCATGGGCCTGCTCGGCGAACTCCAGGCCAGGACCTATTTTGAAACACAAAATAAACCTATCTATACCGTACGCAGGGTGCTGGGTGGACAAGAGAAAGAAGGTGGTCTAAAATAATTTCTTTCCATTTTCTTCTCAAAGTTGAACCTGTCACTTCCTCTTTTTATATTTATTGAAGGGAATAAGGACAGGTAAGCCCGGCCTTTTTTATAAAAACACCGTTGACTGGAAACCAGGACAGTGCTTGCGGAATAAAGGTGCCGGAGCCCTGTTCGATACGGGCGATAATGTGAATACGTCCGATACCTGACAGGTCAAGGGAAAAACATCCGGAAAAATTTCCTTCTTTGTTAAAATTCAAGGTTGTTTCCAGAGCGGTATGCGAAGAATTTGGATCAAGCTCTGCAACCGCGAGTTCCACCTCTGCCGTACCTTCCCGGCGTGCCTGAATACATAGGGTTCGTCCTCCCGCATCGTCCTTAAATGGCGCTATCAATGTCCCCCATCGATATCCCCGTTGGCGCCAGTCGTTAACAGGAAGTTCTTTTTCCACCAGGAGATTGTCCGCTCCATCTATTCCCGGTCCCTGATTGGTAATTGAGGCTATGGTTGCTGGAGTGTACGACGCAAGAAGGTTGTTGGTAATATCCTCTATTGAAATTTTTTTTCCATTGGCTGCAGGCAGAATAGTGGACATCTTGGCGGGGAGCAGCTTTTTCAGTGCTGCCGTATTTCTGTTTTTGATCTGGTGAAGTATTTTTGGCCTTATTTGCCGTAATCCTTTCATTCTGTACAGACCGTCAACCGGTACCGCCCAGTATACCATGCTCCAGAAGTATCCCAGAAAAATGGAAAGCAGGAGTGGTATCTGGAAATTCTGCATTGTCGATGGCAGGAAGAGAAGAATCAGGATAATGAGTTGCAGTAATACGCCAAAGATATCATGGGGTGCGTAGAAAAAATTGGTCAAACCACTGAGCAGTGGCCGATAAAAGGGCAGCACGAAGAGAGGTTGTGCAAAATCCTTTTTAATATCATCCAGATATCCAAGCTCCATGAACATCAATAAACATCCTGTCATACCGAGAAAGAGGATAAACCATTGAATCGGTTTGCCGCTGTTTTGATAGAGGCGTACTGTAAAGGGAAGGAGCAGAGGGGTAGCGACCAGGAGAAAGCGACCGGGCATCACAGAACCGCCCGCCCAGTAGGGATTGGCACAGGATGTGGTGAGTACGGAGAAAAATATTGCAAGAACGGCAAAGGCAATGTTGCGGTATTGTTTGTCCTTCACTGCACACCAGATGGTGGCGGCCAGCATGATGGGAAAGAGGGGCAGGGTGGTGCTGATGCTGCGCCAGCTGAATAGAACCCGATACATGCCGGGCATATAGGAGAAAAGTAACAGGTTGGCGTATGAACGGGCATGTTCAAACATCATTGAATAGATAAAGAGGTAGAGCAAACCGCCTGCTGCTGAAAATCCGACAAAAAGCAGGGCCTGTTGTCTGCGGGTTGCATGGTTGCCGTTATCCCGTCGGAGCAGCAGAAGGTAGGCAGCAGCGGCTACGGCCGCCGGAGCAATGAATCTGGTTTGCAGCCAGGGCAGCATAAAGCAGCAGATCGTCATTATGCCGACGGAAAGCCATGGCCTTGCATGGATGAGGAGCATCGCAAGGAGTATCCATATCATGACCGTTGCACCGGCTGTTTCAGGGAGAATCTGGAAGGAATAAAAGGACCACAGCGGTGACAGACTGAAGAGCAGGGTGAGTGCAATGGCGGGAACAGTGGTTGTTCCCATCAAGACACAGACGACCAGCAGGCCTGTTGAACCCAGGGCGGCAATGATTGCAAGCCCGAAGTGCAGGCCAAGGCTGCCCAAGGGTACCAGTGGAGCAAGAAGAAAGGCAAGACCAAAGGGATGCCATGAATAGAGATGACCATTTCTGGCATTTCTTGATATATGCATTTTTGCCGGACCGGAGCGGGCGATAATGTTGTTTTCAACGGTATCAAAATTATTTTTCAGATCAAGATCATGATCATGATAGAGGCTTTCAGCCTGAATGATATAATGGCCGGAGTCTCCATTGTAATCAGTTGCCCATTTTCCAAAATGCATGCCGCCCAACCAGTACACAAGCACGGAGCATGTGAAAAATCCCAAGAGAAAAATAGGGGTAAGGCGGATGTCTTTCTTTTCAAGAATAGAGATACAGCGGTACAGAATTGTTGCAAAAACAAGGGCAGGTATAAAAAATACACATGTTGACGGCAGAAATTCAGGAAGATACGGCCAGAAAAAGACAGGGGTCAGCGAAAGCGGGAGGTAGGTAAGTGGAGAACAAACCCAACGTATGATGTTAAAACGACTTGTTACCTCTTTCCGGTTCTTTTTTCGGTTGATGAAAAAGCCTGCTGTCGGCAATAGAAGAGTCAGGCCGAGAATGGATACTGTGTATAGTGTATTTGGCCATATAACAACGCGCAATTGTTCCGGCCAGGAATTGACAAGGACAAATCGTTCCGTCCAGATGAGCAGTAAGGCCCAGAGAGCAAGGTTTGCTGGAATAATGGCAGCAGTTAATTTATTGAATATCGTATTTTCATTCATTGTGGAGTGAAATTTTAGAAGAGAAAAGCAGTGCAACCGGTTAAGTCAGAGGGCCGTCTGATGCAAAGCCGATATCATTTTTTCTTTAACAGACCTGATACCAGCGATATTGCCGGCTGACCCATGGCAAGATCATATGCTTTTTGCGCTCCGTAGGAAAAGAGTATAACGCAGGGCAGGCATACCCCTATAAGATAGAGTACCTGCAGCGATTGATTCGCAGGAAAATAAAACTTGTTTGCAAGAATATAAATCGGACGGTGGAACAAATACATACAGTAGCTGGCATAACTTAGCCCCATGATAAGGGACCGTGCTTTATTGGAGGTAACCTTACTGTCCTTGATCATCATAACGACGAATAAGGAACAGATTGTTATCATTGGTACAACCGTCAATACTTTCAGGGCAAGGGCATGTACGTGGGTATAATAGGATAACAGAAAACTGAGAACCGCAAGGAAGAAAATTGTTCTTTTCTTTGTAAAAATGCTTTCATTGACCCCGGAATAAATCCCAAGATAAAAGACGGAAAAGTAAACAAGCATACGTAGTTCGAGCAGTCCTGTGAACCGTTGATATGCATACAGTGCCAGCATGAAAAGAGAATTATAGAATATATATGTAGAGATATTTTTTTCCCGGCAGGAATACACCATGAAGGGTGCAAGAGCATAAAAGACAATGATCATGGCAACAAACCACAGAGTCGGTGGGGCCTGTCCGGTAAACACCGATATCCCCCATGCCGCTCTTATTGATATATCCGGGCGGGAAATTCCTAATTTTGTAAACCAGAACAGGGCCACCAGGTAAAGTGGATAAATTCTCAGCAGCTTTCTCAGGTAAAAACCGATTACTCCTTTTGTAGTGAAACTGATTTGTTTATGACCGATAAGGTACCCAGAGATAAAGAAAAAAATTCCCAGAGTGATCCAGGTAATGCGATGGGTTATCGGGTTTTGATACTGTATTGCGTGGGTATATTCCAGAAGATGCCAGAATCCGACAATATATAGCATGCTCAGGCCCCGGAGGACATCTATCCCTATATTTCTTTTC
>JANTGH010000026.1 GCA_024763055.1 Desulfobulbaceae bacterium | reverse complement strand
CTGTATCCCTCGGCCACCGGATTGAAAATATAGGTGTAGGTTTTGTCGTTAAATTGAAACATGGCACGATTAAATGGTTCAATCGGGTCATTAACTTCAATATCGGCAGGTTCATCTTCATAAAAATCATCACTCAAAAAATCAACCGGCTCATCAGCGGCAGCGGATACCGGTTGAATAATTACAAGGCCAAGGATACAGATTACATAAAAAATAAAAGAAAAATTATAATTATATCTCATGATATGAACCAGTTAAGGTTTTGTGTATGTACACGGAGTGTAAAAATAATAATCTATAACCATTGAGATGTAAATGAACTTATTGTTTTTGTGGATAACAGCTTTCCGACAAAAAAATACCTTACGTAAACAAATGGTTACGAGTGTATGGCCGGCACCTTACGTATTAATAGGACAATGACAAACACAAGAAGAATGGAAACCAGACCAAGAGCTGGAAAAACAGAAGCTATACCCTGTTCACGTTCCACATAGCGGACAATTTGTACTGCAACCGCACCAACTCCAAAAGTTAATACAAACTTCATACCATATGCGGAACTATGCATTGAGGGGGGAGTCAGGCGGGCGACCAGGGTATTTTCAATTGGCTGCATCCCGAGAAGAAAAAATGAATGAAAAGTTGCCAGTAAAATCAAGGGCATATCAGTCATAAAGCCAAGGACAAGAGCTGCCGGGACAGTCAGCAGATGAAAGATAAAATAACTCCAGCGCAGATCAAAACGCTCCCCGACCCTGCCACCGGTATACTGACCCAACATACCGACAAGATAAAGGAAAGAAGTCATTCCAGTGGCGACAACATTACCGGAAAGGTTTGTCTGCAACAGACCTGTCAACCATTGAAAGACACCTGCGCCTTTCATTTCAAAAAGAGCGGGCAGGGTCACCGTAGTTCCCCGGTACACGATACCGCCAAGCATCATGGCAACAAGCAACACAGCAAAACCGCTCCAGGAAGAAGAATCATTGGTTTTCCCCTCAACTGAAAGTGTCCGATGGGTTGCCTGATCAATCCTTAACAGTAAAGCGAGACCAAAAAGGTTCAACAGGCCAAGTCCTATGTATACGGCCTGCGGACCCAAAAAATAATTTACCAGCCCGGCAAGGACAGGACCGATCGCAAGCCCGAGGTTGCCGAACATCCCGTTATAAGCCATACCGGTTGAAGTTTTCGAAACACAACTCGCTATCCAGCCAAGGCCGGCCGGGTGATAGATACCTGAAAACAGTCCGATGCAAGCTAATGCCCATTGAAGGGCAGAGGGGGAGTCCATGAAAAAGGCAGCGGCAAGACCACTGCAGCCGGCTCCAATGTAAAACAGAGACAGCAAGGGTCTGGCACCAATTTTATCGGCAATATACCCCCAAAAGGGTGCGGACAGACCCATGAGCAGGTACATGTAAAAGCCAAGATTAAGAGTGTCCGCCATTTCCAGGCCAAGTCTTCCTGAAAGCGGCAGAAGGATGGCCGGGAACACCAGCATATTAAAATGGCATAAAAAATGGCCGTAACAGGTTACGGAAAGAATTGAGCGGTCCGTGCTGTTTAAATCCTGATGCTCTCGGCTCATATTTCTTTATGTTTTTTCTTCAGAATATCTTTTCCCATCTTCTTGACCCTTTCCTGTTTGACAATCAATTTATAGGCAACATAATACTTATAGATATTACCCACATACTGCACTGTTTCACGTCCTATTCTGCGAGCAGCAATAACCTCTACATTGTTAAACCAGACATTGGGATCAAACCCCTTCCCCTTCGCTTCCTTGCGTAGTTTTGCAATACGGGCCGGACCGGCATTATAGGCAGCGATGGTAAACAAATCACTATTCAATTCATCAAGTAACCCTTTAGAAAAATATCGCTTCTTCATAAACTGGAGATACTTGCTTCCGGCATGGATATTATTTTCAAGGCGGTCAATCTGTTTAATCCCGACATGCTTGTCGGCAGCGGTCCTCGGCAGTACCTGCATGATGCCAATGGCGCCTGCATGACTGCGTTTCTTTTGATCAAGCCCGGATTCCTGATAGGCAAGCGCCATCAGCAGAAGATAGGGAAAGTCATATTTATGGGCATATTTTTTAAACAGGGAAACTGTCTGCTTATACTTTTTCCGTTCTGTTTCACTTACATTGTTGTGAACATAATCCGTACTTTTTAGGTAACGGTTATAGAGAATATTTCCTGTCAGGGTCCCCTTTTT
This sequence comes from Desulfobulbaceae bacterium, assembly GCA_024763055.1. Classification (GTDB taxonomy): domain Bacteria; phylum Desulfobacterota; class Desulfobulbia; order Desulfobulbales; family Desulfobulbaceae; genus DRLX01. Next base: position 29,443 of record JANTGH010000026.1, on the reverse strand, counting down.
ATTTTTTTTTATAAAACCGTTGATCACCTTTTTCAACTTGGGCGTATCCTTTCGTACAGCCCAGGCAATCTTGACACCGGTACGCAATTTAATATTCTGATATAATATAATATTTTTGAATATTCTGGCCCAGAATTGACCCTTTTGACTGTCAATGACAATCATCGGGATTAAGCCGACATTCATCATTTCCAGCAGGTCTTCATCCTCAAGATATTCATCAACCGTTTCGACCTGCACCGGTTTTTTCCCAGCAGCAACAAGGGTTTTATTCAGATTGCGCAACGAGTCGTAATAACTGCTTGAGGGCCTGACATAGACCTTTCTGCCTGACAGATCAAAAATGGATTTCAGTACGGGAACCGGTTTCGCGCTGACAATGATTTCATCAACTCCGGTCAACCCGGGTTCTGCAAAATCAACACGTTTACTTCGCTCAGCGGTAATAGTGAGGTTACCAGCGGCAATATCGCCGTAACCGGCTTGAAGATCTTCAATAAGATGCTTGCGGGAAGTTGGTACAACAACCACCTTGACCTGTAAGTATCTGTTTTTTAATTGTTTATTTATATATTTTTCAAAGCTCACCAGAGCATCATAAGTTAACCCCCGTTTTTGCCCCTTATCAATAAAAAAGAAAGTTTTGCTTGGTGGCACCAGAGCTCGAATAATCCGGCGTTTTACCATTGCCGGATAATCACCCCGCATTTTCTTTCTGGCCCAGGTATTACTATTTTTTCCCTGAGAGTTATCGGCCTGTTGTACAGTCATCCCTTTCTTTTGGGCTGCCTCTACCTGATTCCATGGATCGAAAATCAAAAAAAACAACAAAACCAAGGCGATCAAAAAAGGATTGACGAAGTGGACAGATGGAATCGACTTTTTCATATTCATACTCCTGTGGGTATAAAGAGAAGACTGAGTGTATACATCAGAGCAACACGCACAAGAAGGTGGCTTGAAAAATCAGGATTTTCATTCGTCGTGTCGCTTAACCACACAGCGGATGCTACAACTTGCTTGCACGAGGAGATCAAATACGCAAGTTCCCGATGCATGTGAAAATGCTTAAACATAACAAGATAAGCGAGTTCGCGATACTTCCGGAAAATTGGGTAAAAATATAATTATCATAATTTTCTGCAATGTTATAAGGTTGATGAACTCGTAAAAGTCACAGCTTACTCAAAGATGGCTAAGTATAAAAGACAGATATACAGGAAGCGTAGACTCCGAGGAGTAGTGTTTCAGGGCGGGTCTTAATTAGACATGCAGTATGCCCACGAATCGCCCTGGGACACACGACGCAATGGATCGAAGTTTTTACGACACCATCAAGGTTTACAAACCATACAAACCAGGAAAGAGAACTATTGAGCAGAGAACCGCCATTTGAATACAGATAAACGGTATCACGCCCTTGTAAATATCAACAGTACTCACCTCAGGTGGGCAAACCCCCTTAAGGTAAAACAAAGAAAAACCAAAGGGCGGAGTAAGAAAGGAGGTCTGCAGGTTCATTGCGATAAGAATGGCAAACCACATGGGATTTATACCTATACTGTCGGCAATGGGTAAAAGAATAGGCACGACGATATAAGAAATCTCTATAAAATCAATAAAAAATCCAAGCAGCATGATGGAGAGCATGGAAAGTAGGAGGAAACCCCACTTTTCACCGGGCAGCGCCGTCATAAATTGCTCCACAAGACTGTCGGCGCCGGTATAGACAAAGACCATGGAAAAAGCCGTGGCTCCAATTAGAATGGCAAAGACCATGGCCGTGATTTTTACTGTTTCCAAAGAGGCTTCCCGGACAATCTTCCAGCTGAGTTTTTTATACAAACCGGCAAGAACAAAGGAACCCAATGCGCCGACAGAGGCTGATTCGGTAGGGGTTGCAATGCCGGCAAAAATAGAACCAAGTACCATAATAATAAGCGAAAGCGTCGGCAAAATGGCAAGAAGCGCCTCTTTTATGATGACGGATCTCTTTTTCTCCTTCACTTCAATTGACGGAGCCATCTCCGGCTTTATAAAGGAAACTATAAGAATATAAAAGACGTAGCAACCAACCAGGGCAAGACCGGGAGCAAGCGCCGCCTGGAACAGGTCACCCACCGGAAGCTGAAAAACATCACCGAGAATAATCAAGACGATAGACGGTGGAATAATTTGCCCCAGAGTTCCGGACGCGCAAATAGTACCGGTGGCAAGTTTTTTTGAGTATCCATATTTGAGCATTACCGGAAGAGAAATAACGCCCATGGCAACTACAGAAGCACCCACCACCCCGGTTGATGCAGCCAGCAGAGTGCCGACCAGCACCGTACTGATGGCCACTCCACCACGAACTTTTCCAAACAGAATACCCATTGATTCAAGCAATCGTTCCGCAAGTTCGGATTTCTGCAGAACAATACCCATGAGGATAAAGAGAGGAATGGCCATGAGAATGGTATTGGTCATGATGGCATAAATACGAAACGGCATCATGGAAAACATGAGAAAAAATTCTTCGGCGACTCCTGAAATTGTCGGGTCGGGCAACATCTCGACAAAGGCCGCAATGGCACCAAAAAACATGGCTGTGGCACCAAAGGTAAAGGCAACGGGATAGCCGACGGTCAGCAGGACAAGAGCGGCAAAAAACATTATAATACCGATCATTTTGCCTCCCTGTACAACCTGATATTCTGTAGGATATAACCAACCGCACTTACAATAAGAAAACCGAAGGCTACTGGTACCATCCCCTTGATCAGCCAGCGACAGTGAAGCCCGCCCGGGTCCTCTGATATCTCACATATTTCCCAAGAATCCTTGACAAATTCAAACGAACCAAAAAAAATAAGCAGGGCAACCGGCATGAGAAAAAAAACAGTGCCTAATATGTTGATAACCGCTTTTTTCTTGACGTTAAACCGGTCATAGAGAAAATCCACCCGCACATGGCCCTCATCTTTTAAGGCAACAGAAATGCCCAAAAGAATAACCACGGAAAAAAGATGCCATTCAAGCTCCTGCATGCCGACGGAACTGTTATGGAAGGCATAGCGCATGAGGACATCAAAGGCAACGTTGAGGACCATGAGGAGAAGAAGAACACAGGTCAAACTTCCCACAATATCAACAGATTTGGCAATACCACGCTCTATTGAATGCAACATAGGATTCTTCCCTATTAAAATAGATCTCAAGTAAAAAAAAACCCTGCCAAAAAAATATTTGACAGGGCGAGGTAACAACAGCGGGACTTTACTTATTTTTCCAATTCCTCACTGGTCTTGATATAATTGTATTCAGAGATAAGCGTCCATGCCCGGGCCTTTTTCATAAAGGCTCGTTGCGAATCAAGAATGGTCTTGAATTGCGGGTCCTTGGCTGCATACCCATTCAAGAGCTCATCCGTGGCCTTTTTCATGGCTTTCAACACCGGAGTCGGGAAAGTCTTGACCTTGATGTTGGGGTATTCCGTTTTCATCTTTGCCCACGCATTGGCGGATGCCCCAAAATTCTCTGAAAACATGTCGGCAGCCGTCGCCTTCATGGCAACCTGGAGCATCTCCTGATATTCGGGAGGAAGCTTTGCGTAGGCCCGTTTATTGATAAGAAACTGCATCTCGGATGCCGGTTCATGCCAGCCGGTATAATAATAGGGCGCGATCTTATGAAAACCCATCTTAATGTCCATTCCCGGGCCGACCCATTCAAGGGCATCAATAGTACCACGGTCAAGCGAGGTGTACAGCTCGCCGGCCGGGATATTGGTCACGTTAACGCCTAACTTGGCAAAAACTTCGCCGGCAAGGCCTGGAATACGCATTTTCAAACCTTTCAGGTCATCGAGCGACTTAATCTCTTTTCTAAACCAGCCTCCCATCTGCACGCCTGTATTCCCACCTGGAAAACTGAGTACCTTGAACTTGTCATAGGCCTTTTCCATCAGTTTCATGCCCTCATCATAATAAAACCAGGCATACTGTTCCTCGGCATTCATACCGAAAGGAACGGTGGTGAAAAAAACCATGCTCATATCCTTTCCCTTCCAGTAATAGGAGGCACTGTGCCCCATCTGATACTGACCGCCCTTAACCATGTCAAGAATGCCGAGTGCGGCCTTGTGTTTTTCTTTGCCCTCGACCTTGATGAGGAATTTACCACCACTCATCTTCTCAACCATTTCGGCAAGTTTGATCGGCGGTGAGGCAAGCGGCGTCAGCGTTGACGGCCAGGTCATGGCAAGTTTCCATTTTATGGTTTTTTCAGCCAGGGCAGGCATAGCCGTAAAGACAACCAGCAAAACAGCAACAAGTAATTTTGAGGCAAGTTTCATGCATTCCTCCTTTTTAAGTAAATAACTGTAGAACACTCAACCCCTGCATACAGGGTTTTGTATTGATGTTGCGGCAAATCTTAAAAAAAATGTCGACCTGCCTTGCTTAATACGCCTACCTTATTTTGCAAGTTTCTTTTTAAATTTTAATATTTTTTACCAAGAAAAAATTTCGCGGCCATATCCACATCTTTTTTCGAACCGATAATCAGAGGAACCCGCTGGTGTAAATCCACAGGTTCAATGTCGAGAATTCGCCGGCCATCATCAGTAATCGCGCTTCCCCCGGCCTGTTCCACAACCATGGCCAGCGGAGCAGCCTCATAGAGCAGACGCAGTTTTCCCTCCGGTTTGTCCGTACTTTTTTTATCGCGGACATAAAGAAAGATACCGCCTTTTATCAGGTTGCGATGAAAATCAGCAACAAGTGAACCGATATAACGCAGACTCATCGGTCGTCCACTGTCCGGATCAATTTCCTTAACATAATCAATATAACTGCGCATCGCATCAAACCAGTAATTCGTATAGGATTCATTGACGCTGTAATACATTGATGTTCTGGGAATTTTAATATCAGGATGAGAAAGAAAAAACTCGCCGACACTCGGGTCCAGGGTAAAACCATGCACACCATCACCGGTGGTATAGACCATCATGGTTGAAGACCCGTAAATAATATAGCCGGCGGCAACCTGCCTGCTGCCTTTCTGCAGCAGATCCTCCGCTGTTCCCTGGGCGCCTGAACTTATCCTTTTATGGACTGAAAAAATGGTGCCGATACTGACATTGACATCAATATTGGAAGAGCCGTCCAGGGGATCAAAGGCCACAGTATACTTTCCCTCATATCCATCCAGAACCGGTATAACTCCATCTTCCTCTTCCGAGGCCATTACACAGATATATCCACACTGTTCCATTCGTCTTTTTATGGTCTGATTGGCAAAAACATCAAGCTTCTGCACTTCCTCGCCCTGGACATTGGTCTTTCCTGATTGTCCGAGAATATCAGCAAGGCCGGCCATATTGACTTCCGCGCTTATTATTTTACCGGCAACAATCAACTCGCTCAGCAACCCGGTCAACTCACCGGTGGCCTCCGGATGCAGTAACTGACTGTCCATAATCTGCCGACTGACGGTTATTCCCTTTCTCTTTGGCATGTGCAACCTCCTTTTACTTCCTCTCTTGCTTACTGCTTCTGCGGTCTTATTGCAAAGGCTTCCACTGACGAATAAGCGTCACCAAGGTTCTGACGGCAATCCCGGAAGGCCCTTTAGGCACGTATGATTTTTCAGTAAAATTCCAGGCGGTTCCGGCTACATCACAGTGTGCCCATGGTGTATCTCCTATAAATTCCTGCAGGTACGCAGCAGCAGTGATCGTGCCTGCCGAACGACCGCCGACATTTTTTAAATCGGCGACCTTGGACTCAAGTTGCTTGGAATATTCCGGCCCAAGCGGCAGGCGCCAGAATGGTTCTCCAGATCTTTCCCCAGCCTCAGAAACTCTTTGCGCCAGGGAGTCATTGTTGCTGAGTAATCCGGTTCTATGGTGACCAAGACCGATGATAACAGCCCCGGTCAGAGTGGCCAGATCCACAACCGCATCCGGGGCATAGGTTTTAATACCCCAGGCCAGGGCATCTGCAAGAATCAAGCGGCCTTCGGCATCGGTATTGATAACCTCGGAGGTCTTACCACCGAAATGGGTTATAATATCACCAGGCTTGAAGGCCGCCGCACCAGACATATTATCGGTGGCCGGAACCAGGGCAACCACATTGACGTTGCCCGGTCTCTCCTCTCCCACGACCTGCATGGTCGTCAGCACGGCAGCTCCACCGCACATGTCATACTTCATATCCTCCATGCCCTTGGCGGGCTTCAGGCTGATGCCACCGGAGTCAAAGGTCAACCCCTTGCCTACCAGCATAAGAGTCGGATTCTTTTTATCACTGATATATTCAAGAACGACAAGCTTTGGCGGCAGATCTGAACCCTGGTTAACCGCAAGAAGACCGCCCATACCTAATTTTTTCATAGTCGGTTTTTCGATAATCCTGCATTTAAGCGCATATCGACCCGCAAGTTTTTCGGCAAAATCAGCAAACTTTGCTGGTGTCCAGATATTTCCGGGTTCGTTGGCCATATCCCGAGCCCTGCATGCGGCAAGGGCGGCAGCCCGGCCGGATTTCATGCCGCGCCGCATGGCCGCAGCAGACCCTGCACCGGCAAGCATAAACGAGCGGACGGGCTGTAGTTCCTCCCCTTCACCCTTCTTTTCTTTATACTTATCAAAGCAATAATTCCCCAAGAGAAGCCCCTCGCTCAATGCTTCCGCCGCATCAACGACTGCCATGTCCAACCATTCCGGCAGGACAACCAGTACCTTTTTGGCCTTGCATTTTTTGGCCTCTGCGGCAACAGTGCCCCCGGCAAGACGCAACTGCTCACGAGCCTCATCAACAGACGATGCTGTTTCCCCGAGTCCCACAATCCCAATGCGCCCACAGGTCATTTTCCTGTAACGCTTAGAGCCTGTAAGAGCCGTATAAGCGAGTAGAAACTCGCCTTTTTTTCCGGAAAAACCTCCGGTTTTCCAGGCAGGTTGAATAATCTTTTTTACAAAATCCTCACAAAGGGGCATTTTGTTTTTTTGCTGACCGGCACAGTACACCACAAGATCACCGGTAAACTTTTCAACACTTTTGCCGGTCACGGCAAGTATACTCTGATTTTTCATAAATACTCCTCAACACTGCAATCAACAGGGCAACAGAAAAAACGATTCAGAATTTTTATTCACAACACGGCAAAAAAAACCGGCGAAACCTGCCGGAAATGAAATAAAAATCAACTTTTTAAAAAATAATACATTCGTAAAGGCCAGAACAATTCTTAAAAATGGCTAAGTAAAAACAAAGACATATAGGTAAGCGCAACGGAGACTCCAAGGAGCAGTGCTCCAGGGCAGGTCTTAACTCTACATGTAGTATGTTGAGAATCACCCTGAGACACACAACGCAGTAAATCGAAATTTTTACGACGCCATCAAAAAATTATTTCTACCATCCTTACACCATCATGCCGACAAGCTCAATTGGCAAGTTATCATTTTTACGGTAAGCTGAAAAAAAGTGATTTCAAAGGAGGTTATCGTGCTCACCATACTCATTTTTTCTGTAAGCTTTGCTCTTGTCATTTCCGCCACCTGCAGTGTATTTGAGGCAGTTCTCTACTCGCTGTCCCCGGGTCAGGTCGAACTGATGCGGGAGAAGCATCCGCAGCAGGCTGAATTCATGCGGGCGATGAAAGAAAATATTGATCAGCCGATTACAGCAATTCTCACTTTAAACACCATTGCCAACACCATAGGCGCCGCAGTAGCTGGTGCCGCCGCCGTCGCGGTTTTTGGTCAAAACAGCCTGCTCTGGTTTTCTCTCAGTTTCACCCTTGCCATCCTGCTTTTCTCCGAGATTCTTCCCAAGACAGTAGGTGTTGTTTACGCAAACCAGCTCGGACCCTTTATTGTCCTGCCCCTGAATATAATGATCTTTGTTTTAAAACCCATTATTCTCGCCTGCAAAGCCGTCACCAAACTGGTCCCCCATCAAAATTCCAGCCGGCAGATTTCAGCTGAAGAGTTGCAAACCATTGCCCGGCTCTCCTTGAAGTCAGGTGAAATTGAACCTGACCAGGAAACCGTTATAACTAATATCCTCAAGCTTAACCACAAAACCGTACGTCAGGTCATGACCCCGAGAACAGTTACCTTTTCTTTAGACAAGAACCTCAACATCGGGCAGGCAAAGCAATTTGACGCACAATGGCAAATGCACAGCCGGGCTCCGGTTTTTGACGGTGAACAGGATAATATTGAAGGGATTGTTCTCAGCCGGGATGTTTTCATGGAAGCCGCTGAAAACAAATACGACACAAAACTGACTGACATCATGCAGCCGGTTTATTTTATTCCGGAGACAGCGCCGTTAAATAAGGTTTTTATAGACTTCCTTGAACGGCACCAGCATCTGTTTGTGGTTGTGGACGAATACGGCAGCGCGACAGGCGTGATCAGTATGGAAGATGTTATAGAGGAAATAGTCGGCCGTGAAATTGTAGACGAATCAGACCGGGCCAGCGATATGCGGGAATTCGCGCGTCAGACCAGAAAAAAAATTCAACCTGATGCTGCCTGAATATATTAAGTAAGATGCGTTGGAGCAGCGGTGATACGACAATACCAGCACCTGGTAAAAAAATATAAACTATGGTAAGCAGTTTCGTAACGCTGCGTACCTCTTTTTCAACTTCTCCATACGGTTTGCAAAAACTTCCCAAGGACCACCCCATGAAAATACTGTTTGCCTGCATTTATAGTGCTCTTGTTCTTTTATTCTGTCTTCCTGCCCCGCTGGTCTTTGCCTCCACCTGGTACGTTAAGCCCAGTGCTGAGTTGCCTCTCCGGCGAGGCCAGGGAACTGATTTTAAAATTATTGCCGTGCTCAGTAATGGAACACCGGTGACCTTTCTTGAAGAAAATAACGGCTGGGCAAAAGTTCGTCTCAAAAGCGGCAAAGAAGGTTGGATTCTTAAGCGCTATCTTGGCCAGGAAATGCCCTTAATTGATCAAGTCGCCCAACTGGAACAGACAAAGAATCAACTAAAAGAACAGCTGGAAAAAACAGACACCCGTTTCACGGAACTGATGCGGGTACACAATCAGACAGAAAAAGACCTCACGGCCTGTATGGCTGAGCGGGACACTATTAAAAATGATTTTGCGCAGTTACAAAAGGATACCGCTGATGTTGTTCAGACCAAACAACAACTTGCTCTTGCAAAAAAACAACTTGCCAATCTGAGCAAGAGTGTTTCAACGCTGCAGCTTGAAAATACAGGGCTGAAAAAAAGTTCTTCCATGATCTGGTTTGTAACTGGGGCAGGTGTCCTGCTTCTCGGTTGGTTTATCGGTCTTGTCACCGGCAAACGCAATAAAAAACGCCGCAGTTCGCTTTTGTAAGAGTCTGACAATACCATTTATTACAGATTCACTTTGCCTATACTCTTTGCCCATAGACTGCTTCTCGCTGTAATGGTTGCTTTTTGTCTTGGTTTGTTTTGTGGAGACAAGGCAAGAGCCGGTGAAAACAGTGCGGTCTCCGGCATAACTGCCGCTCATAATATAATACGTAAACAGCTTGGTATCGCGCCACTTGTCTGGTCAGACACCCTGGCTGAATACGCCGACAACTGGGCAGGCCAACTTGCTGGGAATAACGACTGTCGTCTGCGCCACAGCCGAACACGCCTGTATGGCGAAAACCTTTACCAGGCAAGCGCTGTTCAATGGTCGGATGGAAAAAGAGAGGTGCAAAAGATCAGCGCTCAGCATGTGGTACAGCGCTGGCAGCGGGAAGAACAAAACTATGATCACACAACAAAAAAATGCCAAAAAGGCGCTCTATGTGGTCATTACACGCAGATAATCTGGAAAAATACAAAAAAAGTTGGCTGCGGCATGGCAATCTGCGCGGATAAAGGGCAGGTCTGGGTCTGCACCTATGATCCGCCGGGAAACTTTATCGGGGAGCCGGCCTACTGATTTTTTTTATCCTGCAATACGTATGGCAGGAACCTGTTTTGCGAGATCTTAATGATTGTTTAAGCCCGCTTGACTTGCACAATTATTTCTTTGCCTGATCAACGGCCTTTTTCAAGGCGGCCCGGTGGGCATAACCGGCATAGTGGACAGGGCTCTTGCCGGTTATCGGGTCAAAACGGCCGGGATTTGCAGTGCAGTGGTACTGCACAAGCCTGGGCAGCAGGCTCAGCGCCTCTTGAACAGGGACGCCGATAACCCTGGATATGACCTCCCAGCTGGCCCCGCAGGGTGCTCCACGAATGACCTGAATATCTTTAATTATCTCACCCTCAAGTTCAACCCGATACTCGGGAAATCCAAATTTTTCGCCATAACTGCCTAACTTTTTGTGGCGACCAAGGCCGCAGCAGGTAAAGGGAGTATAGCCCTTGTCACTGTGCTTGCCCGATGAGACAACAGGAATTTTCTTCTTAGCACACAGTTCAATGAGATAATAGGAGAGATCCGGATGGGTCAGGTAATTGAGAACCAGGTCACCGTCCATATTGTTCTCATTAATATAGTCTTCCGGCTGATCGACAAATTCAGGTAGTCGGGCATCAATATCAACAAGGGTGACTGTATCATCCGGGTTGCCGAAACGTCTGATTCCTGCAATTTTTTGGGCACCTGAACCATTCTGTTCAAAAACAAGAATTTTCATCCTTTTTTATTTTTTCCAACTGTTGTTTTTTTCTTCTTTTGGGGATTTTTTCTCTCAATCAACAGCATGCCTGTTCCGAAACACTCCGGACATTCTTCCATGGTTAGCAGAAAGCGGCTTTCTCCCTGAAAAAAACTGATCTGACCACTGCCGCCACAGCCTTGACAGGTCTTTCCACGGTTCTTCTTCATGTGTTCACCTGCAGCATTAAAAAAGCCCGACATCACATTGGATGTTCGGGCTTTTTTACTCATACAAATAGCATAGGCCGACCAGATAAGCAAAGATTACGAATTTACTGGTCACAGCCACAATCATGACACCGCTACGCTGTCATGAAAACAGCCTGAAAGAACCTACCGTTGAAGGCGATTATCGAAAAAATCAGGCAAAGGCCTTATCCAGAGTTTTGGCCATTTTAGTGTTTATAACCTCGTCTATGTGCTCCTTGGTCCAGATCTTATCCTTGCGCACTGCTTTGGCCGCATTACCATAACTGATACGGCCTTTCCGGCTTGAGACAAAATCAAGCGCCTTTTCAAGACGGCTTTTAAGCTCCTCCTCACTTAAGCCTTCAGCAGCGCCCAAGGGGCCAAGCTCTTTAATCTGCTCGGTAAACTCGGTGATCAGGCGGACAAAACGAGGCGCCTCAGCAGCAGAGGCCCACTGCAGATCATAACGTTCCCTGCGAATACCTACCTCGTCAAGCACCCTGCGGATAAGACTGTCGGCGCCCATGGCATCATAATTACCAACCTGGTAATGACATTCGCCGAGTTGTCAGCCTCCGGTAAAAATACCGTCTGCTCCTTCAATAAATCCCCGGACAACAAAGGCCGGATCCACACGGCCGGTACACATCACCCTGATGGTTCGTAGATTGGGCGGATACTGGAAACGTGATACTCCGGCAGCATCGGCCGCAGCATAACAGCACCAGTTACAGAGGAATCCCAGAACCCTGGGGTTGAATTCATCACTCATTTTATTTACACCTCAGCGGTTTCTTTTTCAGTGGCCCTGCCAAAGGCCTCAATCTGTGAAGTTATCTGTTCGTTGGTAAATCCACCCATGGAGATGGCAAAGGTCGGACAATGGCTGGCGCAGATGCCGCAGGCCTTGCATGACGCAGAGATAGTCCTGGCCTTGCGCCGCTTGCCGACCTTGATCATTTCAATAGCACCAAAGGGACAGAGATTAACGCACAGACTGCAGCCGATACAGGTCTCTTCGTCCACGGAGGACACAATGGGATCGACCGAAACTGAACCTTTAACGAGCGGGATAGCCGCCTTGGCAGCGGCAGCCTGGGCCTGGGCAATTGTCTCATCAAGCGGTTTTGGTCCATGCGCCAGCCCGCAGACATAAACGCCATCAACCGGCAATTCAACCGGCCGAAGTTTTACGTGTGCTTCAAGAAAAAATTTATCATCGGTAAGCGGCGCCTTGAGCAACTTACTCAGATCCTCTGTGCCGTCGGGAACAATGCCGACCGACAGGGCAACAAGATCCGGGGTCATATCCATCTCTTCCTGCATGAGCGAATCAAAAAACTGCACATGCAGACGACGCCCTTTTTCATAAACCTGGGGTTTCTGCTCAAGGTCATAGGGAATAAAAACAACCCCTTTAAGCCGTGCTTCGCGGTAGCTGTCCTCTGCATACCCATAGGTTCTCATATCGCGGTACAGGACAATGACCTGGGAATCAGGATTGATTTTCTTGATCTGGAGCGCGTTTTTCACGGCATGGTTGCAGCAGATCTTGGAACAATACTTCAGATCATCACCGCGCGAGCCGGCGCACTGGATCATGATGACCGAGTCCGGCGCCCGGTTCTTTGCCCGGCCGGCTAATCGTTTTTCCAGTTCCTGCTGGGTGATGACCCTGCTGCTTTCTTCAAGCAGATAACCGTCCGGACGATGAGCGTGACCACCAGTGGCAAGGACGATCACACCATGATCCACGGTATGTTCCTTTTTCGTTTTGCCGGTTCCGGCAGCAACAACAGAAGAAAAATTACCGATAAAGCCTGAACTGTGCACAATCTCAGCCTGGGTCAACACATCAATTTTCTTATTCTTTTTCACCCTGACAACGAGCTTTTTTAAATGAGTGGCCGTCTCGTTGCTGCTCAAGGTATGGTTGAGCAGGCCAAGATTGCCGCCCAGCGTCTTGCCCTTTTCAAGGAGAACGGATTCATAGCCCTGATCGGCGAGGCTCAGGGCCACGATCATGCCGGCAATGCCGCCTCCGATAATCAAGGCCCTTTCAGTGACCGGAACAGTCTGTTCCGGCAGAGGTTTAAGCTTTCTTGCCTTGGCAACAGCCATCCGGACTAAATCCTGGGATTTGTCGGTGGCCGCCTCAGGTTCACCGGCATGGACCCAGGAACACTGATCGCGGATATTGACCATTTCGACCAGACAGGGATTCAGACCGGCATCTTTAAGGGTTTCCTGAAAAAGCGGTTCATGGGTCCTTGGGGAACAGGCGGCAATGACCACCCGATTTAAATTATGCTCAATAATGGTTTTCTTCAGGGTTTCCACGGCATCCTGGGAACAGGAATAGAGGGAGTCAGTGTGATAGACAACACCTTCCATATTCTCCACCGAGTTTTCAACCTTGTGCACGTCGACAACCGAGCTGATGTTAATGCCGCAGTGGCAAACAAAAACACCAATCCGCGGTTCATCGGTATCACTCTTTTCCTGTGGATAATCCTTATGAACGATCCCCTGCCCCCGTTGCTTTTTCAGGAGACCAGCGGCAAGACCGGCGGCAGCCGAGGCCTGGGTGACTGATTCCGGAATATCCTTGGGACCCTGGAAGGCGCCGGCAACAACCACTCCTTCCCGATTGGTGGTTAAAGGATTAAAGGTATCTGATTTGGCAAAATTATATTTATTGAGTTCAATGCCGGTAATATCGGAAATCCCGGACGCATCCCTTGGCGACTCAAGTCCCACGGAAAGAACCACCATGTCAAAAGGCTCAAATTCATGGGTGCCTGCAAAGGTTGAATAGGTCAGCTGCAACTGGTTCCGCCAGGGGGTGATATCGCCCACCTTGGCGCGGACAAACCGGATACCTATGGATTCCGCCCGTTGCCTGGCCTTGTCAAACTCTTTGCCCTGGGTGCGGATATCCATATAAAAAATAGTGATCTCCACTTCCGGATCATGTTCTCTGGCAACCATTGCCTCTTTAATGGCATACATACAGCAGACAGAGGAACAGTAGCCGTTGTCGCATCCGAGATCCCGGGAGCCGACGCACTGAATAAAGGCAATACGCCCGGGATGGCGGCCATCGGAAAAACATTTGACCTCGCCTAAAAACGGCCCGGAGGCAGTGGTCATTCGTTCAAATTCCACACTGGTAACGATGTCCGGATGTTTACCGTAACTGAATTTTTTCAGTGTTTCCTCGCTGATCTTGCCAAAACCAGGCGAGAGGATTACAGCGCCTACATTCAACTCAAGTTCTTCAGGCTGCTGCTCGAAGTTAATGGCATGACTCTGACAGACAGGGACACAGATCTGGCAGGTTTCATGCTGCAGATACAGGCAGGAAGAGGGGTCAATATAATAGGTTGCCGGAACGGCCTGGGCATAATCAATATGGATCGGCCGGGTCAGGGACAGCCCTTCATTATAAGGATCCAGATGATGTTTTGGACAATACTGGGTACACAGTCCGCAGGCCGTGCAGGCATCCGCATCTATATAACGGGGACGCTGCCGGACCTTGACGGTAAAATCACCTGGTTTTCCATCCAATGCCAGTAAATCGGTATTGGTGAGCATCTCAATGTTTGGAGACCGACCGGCCTCTACCAGCTTGGGCGCGAGTATTCAGAGAGAGCAGTCATTGGTGGGAAAGGTCTTGTCAAGCTGCGCCATCACGCCACCGACCACAGCCGCCTTTTCCACGAGATACACATAGTAACCAAGCTCGGTCAGGTCCAGGGCGGCCTGTACTCCGGCAATACCTCCGCCGACAACCATAACTGATCCGGCCCTGTGTTCCATTCCTTTTCCCATTACAATCTCCAGATGTTTATTATTGCCGGGGTCGAAAAAATCCCGGACACCGACGGCAGAAAGCGTGTAACCTATTGATTATGCGTCGCAGAATCCTACCGATTAATACTTTTTACGATTCCGTTATTTTTGTGAAACAAGGGGGGAATACCCCGCTCCCTTGCGCCGTGCTTGTACTCTCCCTTAAGCCTGAATACGTCAGGCCACAGCTTCTGTCATCTTCTCTATCCTGATGGCGCAGACCTTGGCCTCAGGGATCTTACACTTCGGGTCAAGGGCATCATTGGTGAGCAGATTTGCCGCTGCCTCTTTATAGTGAAACGGCATGAAAACCATCCCCCTGTGCACCTTGTCGGTTATTCGAACCGGCAGGGTGATCCGGCCACGCCTCGAACGGGCCCGAACAATTTCACCATCAACAAGTCCTAAAACCTCGGCATCTTCAGGATTGATCTCCACATAGGGCCCGGGAGCCGATTCCTCAAGCACCTTGGAGCGTCTTGTCATGGTGCCGGTATGATACTGATAAAGCACCCGGCCGGTGGAAAGCACAAGCGGATATTCCTCATCAGGCGCTTCATCCGGTCCTTTCCAGGTGATGGCGGTAAACAAAGCCCTGCCCCTCGGAAACATATTTTCATGCAGAACCGCGGTACCGGGGTGCTCTTTATCCGGGCACGGCCACTGCAGACCCCTGCTCTCCAGACGATCATAATTCATGCCGGCCATAGCCGGCCAGCAACGGGTAATTTCAGCAAAGGTTGCCTCGGCATCCATTGATGAGTGCTGCCCTTTGCCGATTATACGTGTTGTGACACGGTTAATAATTGTCAAGTCATCCATGGCGTTGCCGGGTGGAGGCACGGCCCTGCGAACGCGCTGCACCCTACGTTCGGTATTGGTAAAAGTTCCGTCTTTTTCCGCAAAAGAAGCGGCCGGAAAAACCACATCGGCAAGTTCAGCGGTTTCCGTCAGAAAAATATCCTGAACCACCAGCGTATCAAGTTGTTCAAGCGCTTTCTTCACATGAGAACTGTTGGGATCACTCAGGATTGGATTTTCTCCCATGATCCACATGCCCTTCAGCTTTCCCTCAAGAATAGCGGCAGGCATCTCCGTTGCCGTCAATCCAGGCATAAGCGAAAGCGGTGTGCCCCAGATCTCTTCAAATTTTTTCCGGTTACCCTCATCAGCGACAAGTTGATAACCGGGATAGTAAACCGGGTTGCAGCCCATGTCGCTTGCGCCCTGGACATTATTCTGGCCGCGCAGCGGATTGATACCGGCGCCGGCTTTGCCAAGATTACCGGTCAGCAAAGCCAGATTAGCCAGGGCACAGACATTATCCGTTCCCGAGGTGTGCTGGGTGATACCCATGGTATAATAAATACCGGCACGATCAGCCCGGGCATATAACGTGGCCGCGGTTTCTATATCTTTTGCCTCAATTCCGGTAATCTCAGCAGCCCACTGCGGAGTACAGCCCTGCACCGACTCTTTAAAGGCTTCAAAATTTTCGGTGCGTTCATTGATGTAAGCGGCATCCTCCAAACCATCACGAAGAATGACATGGCAAAGAGCGTTAATCAGGGCGCCATCAGTGCCGGAACGTTGCTGCAGCCACAGGGCTGCATTATCGGTCAGGCCGATCTTGCGGGGATCGGCGACTATAAGTTTTGCGCCCCTCTTAACCGCCCGCAGCATGCGGACACCTATCACCGGATGGGTCTCGGTGGTGTTGGAACCAATCACTAACAAGACATCATTATCTACAATACCTTCTATGGTATTGGTCATTGCCGCCGAGCCAAGCGCTGTGACCAGACCGGTCACCGTCGGGCTGTGTCAGTATCTGGCGCAATGATCGACATTATTTGTCCCCAGGGTTGACCGAAAAAATTTCTGAAAGGCATAATTCTCTTCAACAGTGCAACGGGCGGAAGAGAGTCCTGCCAGTGCATCCGCACCATGTTCGCCAAGAATCTGTGCAAAACGACTTGCCATAAAATCAAGCGCCTGTTCCCAAATCGCCGGTTCAAGAATACCACCCTTCTGCCGGCGAATAAGTGGTAGTTTAAGCCGATCAGGATGATGAATAAAATTATGGCCGAACCTGCCCTTGACACAAAGATCTCCAAAGTTTGGAATGACAGGTGGGTCGGCTGTTACCTCAAGAATAGTCTTTCCCTTAACCTTAAGATCAAGCTGGCAGCCGGTACCGCAATACGGGCAGGTAGTATGGACGTCCGTGACAACCTCAGACTGTATCGGCACAATCCGATTCTTTTTATTGAGTGCTCCGGTTGAACAGTTATCCACACATTTACCGCAGGATACACAATTTTCATTAAATATAATTTCAAGGCCGACAGGTCTTCCCTTGTCATCAAACGAGGCAACTTTGAGTTCAAGGGCATCGTACTCACAGGAACGAACGCAGCGGGTACAGTAAATACATTTATTTCGATCGATTCGTATAGCCCGATGATCTTCATCAACCGGGTAGTTCGGTACCTTACCCATCCCGGTTTTATTGATATTGACAGCACAATCAATATCAAGTCGCCTCAGATCACAACGATCAAAGGCGGTACAACCGCAGGAAAGACAGCGGTCCGCCTCTCTGTGCGCCATCTTCTCGGTAAATCCAAGCTTGACCTCATCAAAATCCTGAACGCTGACCTCCGGGGGTCGTTCAGGCA
Organism: Desulfobulbaceae bacterium; assembly: GCA_024763055.1. Taxonomy (GTDB): domain Bacteria; phylum Desulfobacterota; class Desulfobulbia; order Desulfobulbales; family Desulfobulbaceae; genus DRLX01. Next base: position 12,043 of record JANTGH010000026.1, on the reverse strand, counting down.
TCTTTTCTCGAAGCTGAATCTCAACATCATCAAAATTTTTCAGGGCCACATCATCAAAAGACCGTCCCCGGGTAAAGTTAAAACGACTTTCTGCCGGCTTTTTAGGTACTCCCATGACATAGGAATGGATATTTAACGACGCACGTCGGGCGGAAACAACGGCCTGAATCACGGATTTCGGCCCGGTCGCCGCATCACCGCCGGCAAAAACACCGTCAACACTTGTCTGTGAGGAACGTGGGTTAGCGACAAAGGTACCTTTGGGAGAAATTGTCAACGCCTTTTCCAATGCCCCTCCGGAAAATCCACCATCTACAGCGAGTTGTCCAAGAGAACTGACAACGGTATCGACATTGAGAGAATTGGTGGAGCCGGCAATAGGCATGGGTTCACGTTTACCTCGTTTATTCGGTTCACCAAGCTTCATCCGAATTAAATCAAGCTTGAGACGACTATCCGTTTCGCTGAGGCCACAAATACCAACAGGGGATGCCATGAGTAAAAATTGAACACCTTCTTTTTCAGCCTCACGAATATTACGCTGATTAGCCGGCATTTCAATACGGGCTCTGGGGTAAATCACTGTGACCCGCTGTACGCCGAGACGTAAGAGGCTACGGGCAACTTCCATGGCAATATTGTTGCCGCCTATTACGGCCGCGCTCTGACCGAGTTCAAATGATTTCCCCTCATTTACCATGTGCAGAAACCTGGTCGCTGTATAGACATGTTCCTTGTCTGTGCACGGGACGTTCATGGGTTGATCAATGCCCGCACCTATGGCAATAAAAGTGGCGTCAAAGCCCATGTCCCGAAGTTCCTGCAGGGTAAAATCCTTGCCCCAGCGTTGACTGAGCCTGATATTTATACCCATCTTGAGGATAGTGTTGATCTCGTAATTAAGAACTTCTTTAGGTATTTTATATTCAGGAAACCCGTAACGAAGTGCTCCCCCAAGCTGGGGTTCACCCTCAAAAATAGTAACATCATGTCCCTTGCGGGTAAGGAAGAAAGCCGCGGACAGGCCGGCCGGGCCACCACCGATTACAGCGATTCTCTTGCCGGTAGGCTTTTCTTTGGGAATGCCTAAGTCGATATTGCCGGCCATGCACCAGTCGGCAACAAAACGTTTCAAATGGTTGATGGAGACCGGCTCATCAACAAGTATCCGCCGGCAGCGGGTTTCACAAAACCGGGGACAAACCCTGCCCACGGAAAAGGGGACGGGATTTCGCTCCATGACAAGCCGCAGGGCCTCTTCATATTCACCTTTGGCAACATGGGCAATGTACCCCTGGACATTGATCTGCCCGGGACAGGTCAGATTACAGGGGGCCTTGCAGTCGCCAAAATGGGTCTGCGACAAAATGGCAAGCCGCTCTTGCCGATGGTTGATAACCTCGTCGGTATTGGTATGGATTTCCATGCCGTTCCTGGCCAGGGTGATGCAGGCGCGAAAGAGCCCCTCGCTTGACAAGGTTGAGGTCAATCCATATTGCGCGTAATCAACAATTTGGACCACGCATATCTCGCACGGATTATCAGCGCGGGTCCCGGCAATGTAGCAGAGGGTGGGAATGAGTATTCCTGAGCGCCTGGCCACTTCCAGGATGGTCAGTCCCTTCTCGGCGATGATTTCATTATCGTCTATGGTAATTCTGATAGTGGCCATAAATATACCGGTCTACATTCCGGGAGCAGAAGGGAAAAAAAGGAAAAAAACAAGCGTATTCCCGCTCCTTTTCCCTATCATTTATTGTTAGTTAAGCTGCCGGCTTCCACTCCTTTAAAAAAGCGGGCAGATGACCGGCCTCTCGTGGTCCTATGGTGATGGTCCAGTCGGGTAACTCCTCTTCAAGCTCACCCTTGATTGTCGCAAGATAGCCGGGGATGATCAGTTCATGGTGTTTCACCTTGTCACCGATACCGGACTTTTTTACAAAAGCGGCAATAAGATCGGCGCCGAATTTTCCGGCGGCCCAGGCGGTCAGAACCGACAACCCTTCCGTATCCTTGATCAGCAGCCAGGACGGCACCTTGGATCCCTCTATCTCCCCGGAAACAATAAAATAGGTCAGGGAGAAGTTACAGGTAATCAGAACCGGAGAATTCTCATCCGGCCCGGTAATTGGATAGATATCCTCCTGAACAACCATTGGCCGCTGCGGATCGGTAAAGAGATTAAGCTGTTCAAGCAGAAGCGGAAACAGAACATCTCCCTCAATATCCGACAACACAACAATACCTGCATACTTGGCCATCAGAACCGAGGCAATCATGGCCTCCATCATCAGGTCATCGGTCATCTCGCAGGGAAAGGTAATGGTCGGAAACCCAAGGGGTTTAAACTTTTCCTTAACTGAGGCGCGACGGGCAACAACATTATCCTCAAAACATCCACGCATAGTCCGGGCACCGGTATCAATGATCATATCCTTGACTCCGGCATCAATATATTTGCCCGAGGCTTCGACCAGATCATCAAGATTTTTTCCTTTCACGCCAATGGGGGCTTTCAGCTCCTTGGCAAGCACGGAGAACGCATCAACAGCGGCGCCGGTTGCGCCATAAATAAGGGGCGTTCGCTCGCCACAGGCGGTAGCTGCTGCCTTAAGATTTTTCGGATCTTCAGACATAAGGATGACGGCCGCCTTGGGTAATTTTTCAATCACCTTTTCGGTCAACGCGGTAAAGGCGGCGCCATCACCGGTGTCTTTGATTGCCACAAGATTGGCCCGCATGTACACCCCGACGCGCTCATACACCATGGCATTGAAACGTTCGATTTTTCCATCAATGGAGGCATCGTCCTCATCAGCCGACATGAGGATGGCGATTCCGGTCTGATTTTCAAATCGTTTCTCATGGCGAAAAAGACAGGTCTCCCCACCGGAGGTAAATTCGGCGTCACCGGAGCCTATCTTGACGGTACGGATCGGTGGCGCTGAGGCCTCGCCTATAGTTGCCTTGGCCTCATCACTCACGTAAGGGCAGGTTTCGATCTCGGCCTGGCCGGCAGCCACTTTCATGGCAAAGGCAAGACAAGTGGGAATGCCGCATTCGCCGCAATTCTTTTTTGGCAGCATCTTGAGAATCTGTATACCGGTTAACGCCATTGTCTCTTTCCTCCTTAAGCGTATCGCAAAAGCCGACGGGAATCTTTCCGTGCCGGCAACTCACAGCAGTTCTTTATATCAGCCGATGGCTGTATCCATTTCCAGGGCGGGGTGTCCTTTTTCCTTGAGGAATTCAAGTATCTCCTCTTCGGTTGTCCCCTGCTCTTCGGTGGCAATCATATCAAAAAGCTCGGGCATGCCGATTTCTTCACAGCGCGCTCGCAGTTTGTCGCCGATCTCTTCCTTGAGAATTTTCGGAATCCAGACAACACGTTTGAGTCCGCCTTCGGCCTGGAACAATTTACGACTGGTCATGTAATGTTTTGAAACCCCCATAAATCCGGGAGTCTGCATCCCTCCACCAGCCATACCGGCAAGGGTGGTAAACTTCATACCGGACGGGGTCATGCCCATGTAATCACGATTAACCACCATAATGCCGTTACATTGGGGCAGCATGGCGGCAATAGCCTCAAAACAGCCGCAGGCGGTCATCGGATTATTCATCAACGAGTAGCAGCTGACCTCTGTCACGGCACCTCGTGAGGCCTGGGAAACAAACTCATTGATGCCTGTATAATAGCCATTGGATTCATCGGTACACTCACCTTTTTCAATGGGCTGGTTGGGACCGGTGGGATTAATCTGGAAAGAGGCCTTGCCGTCAAGCCAGTTATAGGCGCCGCACATGCCGATACGTTCCGGGGTGATCACGCAGACATGGCTCGGGGCAAAAGATTGACACAGAGTGCACGAATAAAATACCTCTTCGGTCTCATCAGTCATGGCACCAAGACGCAGATCGCGTTCAGCATACACTTTCTTGGCCAGTTCCATGACCTCTTCAACCTTATCCTGGACTGTATAGATCTTGACCTGAACCTTATCAAGAATAGCGCCGAACTCCTGATGCAGTTTTCCATGGAGAACCACGCCAAGATGCTTGAAGGAAAATCCCTTTTCAACAGCTGCCTTACCGATACGGATCCACATGATATTTCGCTGACCGATATGCATTATCCCCTGAATATAGTTCATCAGGTGATGAAACTGCCGTTCAAGAATGGGCTCAAAATCCGACTGCATTTCACGACCCGCAACCTCGACCAGAATACCGATAGGAAGGTTTTGCCCCTCTTCGATATCTGCGATGTCAGGTCCTTCCATGATGACCACACCGTCTTCGACCTCATCCATTTCCTTGGAAATCAAGACCTCGACGCCGGTCGTTCGACCGCCTCCACATTCCATAAAAAGATCATCCTTACGGATACGCTCACCCTCAAAGGCCGGGCCAAAAGCCATGGGAATATCAATCTTAGTAACACTGACCTTGAGGCCACGTACCTCGATGGCCTTCTGAACAATCTCATCATGGGGAATATTTGAAACCACATGCTCATAGGTACAAATGCCGGTGGGCAGAACTTCAGGGATGTCATAGTCGGATATAGTCGGGAATCCCCAGTTGATGGCACCGGCGGCATTGGCATACCACTCGTCGGAAACCGGACCAAATGCCATGACAAAAGCAAAGGTGCGTTCCTTGTTGTAGAGCAGGTTACCCTTGTAATCGCCGGGCTTGACACCACCAAAGGCTAAAGCCACGCGACAGGCAAAACCAATGGCAAAGACAGCGGTTGTATAGGATTTGCCGAAGGGAACGAGGCGGGTCCCCCAACCGACCTGGACATCATTGTCAAGCAGCAGCTCCGCCATGTTCTTGCCTTCGCTCTGGTCATGCATGAAAATGTAGAGATTTTTTTCCTGCAACTCAAGCGCAATCTTTGAGGCAACCTCTTTATCGGTTGGAGTTCCCATGATTGCGGCAAAACCAGGGGCGGTGCCGTCAACGAACTCGACCCCGCGCTTACGAAAGATCACATCATCGGCAGCGCCAAGCCAAAGATTTTCAGCGGTTGGATCTTCGGTCTTGGTGTAAAAATTCGGCTCATTCAGATAACGAATGGCCTCATACATCTCTTCGGCAAAAAAAGTCGCCATACCGGCATCAAGGGCCGGCGCAAGATAGGGAAGCCAGAGATCCTCGGTGACGACCGGGGGAAGCAGCCCCCGACATTCCTGAAAAATGTCCTTCATGTCGCCAAGTGTCTGCACCTTAGCTCCGAGCATGGAGTAGATAATCGGCAGATAATACGCAGTATTGGGAAATTCTACTGCCTGATCCGGACCATATTTTACCAAGGCCTCCTCAAAACTTTCCTCCGCCATGTCAATGATTTTCTTGGCGCCACGTATCGCTGCGGAACAGATGATCTTAGACATTGATATAACTCCTGGATATAGTTAAAAATTGCACAACAGATCTTACATATTATTATGCCATCAGACCGTTAACAAGCGACTTGGTCATGTTGATTGCCTTGGGGTGCCGCATGATCAAAACCTCACCACCGGCCATCATCATGCAGGATGCCGTCATAGCCTCCATCATAATACCGCGACGCTCCTGATCGCCAAGCACATCATCACTCGGCAGTCCAACTTCCTTGGCTTTCCAGACTTCACGACCAAGATTACAGATGATGGGCACCTGCAATTTTTCATCCTTCTGGGTCAGGGCGGCAATCCTGATACGTTCCATGACTGAGTAGGTGTATTCAATACCATAGCCAAGTGCGCCGATTGATGGATCCATCAATACCGTATCGAGGGGAACACCAAGGTTTTCAAGGAGGATATTCAGCTGTTTAGCCAGGTTGACATCAATGGGCGACGCCGCAACCATGGGATGATGAAAGGCCATTGCAGTTGCACCGATAGCTCGATAATTGGCATCTTCAAGCGGGGCAAGACAAACCTTCTTATTTCCTATAATTGCGGTTACTTCGCGCAGGGTGTCCGTATCCTTTTCGTTATTCCCACAACCCCAGACGATGATCGGCACATCAACAGCATCAATAATCGCGGCGGCATCCCTGGCAGCATCAGCGGACGGACGATTCTCACCATTGGGATCCGTACCGATCAGGTAGATATTCAAGGCATCGGCATTATATTCATTGACACATTTCTGCGCCCAGGCAACCGGGTTGTCCATGACATCATCAAAATACCTGGTCAAGGTGACAGGCCAGTTATCAGGCTTGATGTCCTGGACCTCCATGGCGATAAGCGGCTTGTGAGGCATATTGCCTTCAAAAAGATGGTAAGGAAGCACCTCGGAACCACCGACTGTGACGGCAGTCTCACCGTTGCCGAGGACAACCTCACGGATAGTTCCGGAATATTCCTGTTTGTAGGAAGACGGCGGAACCTTGGCAGCCCGCTCGCTAAAGGATGTTTCTTCCGCTTTAAGCTCCGGTGCGCTCAGGCCTTTAGGAGCAGCCTCGGCCACAGGCTTGGCCGCGCCTTTCTCCACCATCTTGGCGGCGTCCTTGGTCTTCGCCTCTTCTTCAGCCTTGGCCACTGCCTCAGCTTCAGCCTTTTCTTTGGCGGCAGCCTTGGCCTTCGCCTCTTCTTCAGCCCTGGCCCTTGCCTCAGCTTCATCCTTTTCTTTGGCGGCAGCCTTGGCTTCAGCCGCTGCCTTTGCCTTGGCTTCAGCCGCTGCCTTTGCCTTGGCTTCAGCCGCTGCCTTTGCCTTGGCTTCAGCCGCTGCCTTGGCATCTGCCTGGATTTTAGCATCTTCCTCGGCCCTGGCCTTAGCCACGGCGGCTGCTCTGGCTTTTGCCTCTGCTTCAGCCTTTGCCTTGGCCTCGGCGGCAGCCTTGGCAGCATCATCAGTCTCGGCCTCCACCTGAGTGACGACAGCCGCAACTTTTGGCGCCGGCGGCTGGACAGGAGTTGAAACCGGGGTAGCCGCATCTGCGGGCGGCTCTTTTTTCAAGATTGCTTCAGCGCCGGCAAAGTTCATCAGGGCCGCGAACTGATCATCATCCAGTCCATAGGCTTTTTTCAACGCTTCAAGACCCTGTTTCATAGATTCTAACGCCATGAGACGTTCTTTCTCATTCATTGCATGTTCTCCTGCATCACTCTCAACATCGGCAACACGATCACCTGCATTCTCTTTAACAGACACGGGTGCGGCCTGAATTCTTAATGATTCAGCTTCAGCTTTGGCTTCGGCTATAATTTTCTTCGCCTCTTTTCTCGCCTGGGCCAGAACGTCACGAACAGTTCCGGCATCTGTGCTCTTAACAACAATTTCATCTCTTACAACAGCAGCCTCAGGTGTCTCCGCCGTAACCATGGAGGATTCAACGGGCTGTTCAAAGGTCGGGCGAGGCAGCAGTTCGGCACGCTCGCAGATCTCGGCTACCGCTTCTTCCCATTCAATGGCCATGACATGAACACCGGCAACCCCTTTAATCTCCTTAACCTGATTGATAATATCCACACAAATATTGATTCCCTCCTCCTGCTTGTCGGAGGCGCCTTTCATCCGGTCCAGGACCGCATCGGTCACATCCATGCCGGGAACAAACTTCTTCATGTAGCGGGCCATACCAAGTGATTTGGGAGGAGTGACACCGGCCAGGATAGAGGCATTCTCATCCAGCCCCAAATCCCGACACATCTCCATGAACTTTGCAAATTTTTCTACATTATAAATAATCTGGGTTTGGACGAAATCTGCTCCGGAAGCAATCTTTTTTCCGAGCCGGACAGCGCGAAATTCAAAGGGATTGGCAAATGGATTGGCGGCAGCGCCAAGAAAAAACTTTGGCGCATTACCTTTAATAGATTCGCCGCATTGAAATTTTTTCTCATCCCGCATGTCCCGGACCATACCAAGCATCTGAATGGAATCCATATCAAATACCCCTTTTGAACCCGGATGATTGCCGAATTTCTGATGGTCACCAGTCAGGCAAAGCAGGTTCTTCAGTCCCATGGCTGAGGCAGCAAGAAGATCGCTCTGCATACCGATACGATTACGATCTCGACAGGTCATCTGGATAACCGGCTCAACACCTTCCGATTGTGCTATCAAGCCTGCGCCAATACTCGACATCCGAACAATGGCCGTCTGACAGTCGGTAATATTAACAGCGTCAACATTACCTTTAAGAATTTGCGCCTTTTTCCGGACTATCTCGGGGTCGCTGTTTTTAGGCGGCCCAAGCTCGCCTGTCACGGCAAACTCGCCGCTTGCAAGCACCCGCTCCAGATTACTCCCTGATTTCATCGATCCTCCTCATCTCTTCTTCAAATCGGGAAAAACCTTTTCCCGGCTCCGAAAAATTTCTAAAAAAACAACCTGATGGCGTCGTAAAAACTTCGATCTACTGCGTTGTGTGTCCTGTGGCGATTCTCAACATACTACATGTATAGTTAAGACCCGCCACAGAACACTACTCCTTGTATATCTATGTTTTTACTTAGCCATCTTTACGCACTGTCTGGACTTTTTACGTGTTCATTATAACCTGACGTCACTATTAATGGCCGCCATGCCCACAGCCCATTCCGGGAAGTGCCTGTCCTTCAAGATCGCGACGCATCTGCATATCCATAAGGACACGCTCCTGTTTCTTATTGATTCCAAGTGCCTCGCGTTTTTCATCAATGGCGGCAATCATTGCCCGGGCATGCTTGATAGGGTCATTTTCAACGCCCCAACAGGCACCATAATCCTCTTTAAGGCCTTCAAGGATATATTGCGAAAATTTTTTAGCGCCGCTGACTGGAAGATCCTGAAAAATGACATGAGCGCCGCTGGTAACAAAATACTGGCCTATGGCAACCGCCTTTTCACTCATCCACAAAGGCGCGGAACCCACTGCGGGAATCTGGGAAATATCATCGCCAAGCCCGCCTTCATTAACCATTTCAGTCAGAGCTATCAGCAGACGGGAGTTGTCGACACAGGAGCCCACATGCAAAACAGGCGGCATGCCGACAGCCTCACAGACAGAACGCAGACCCTCTCCGGCATACTCGGTCGCAGCCTCCGGGCGCAGCAGACCACGACGGCCAAGGGCCTGGGCAGCGCATCCAGTGGCCAGGACAAGGACATTATTCTTGATCAGTTCAACGGCAATTTTAAAATGGACATCATCGGCATACTTGTAATGCTCACAACCAACCAGGGCGCCGACACCGCGGATCCGACCATTAATAATATTGTCGTTCAAAGGACGGTACGACTGGCGAAAACGACCGCCCAGCATGTAATTAATGGTTTCATGGGAAAAACCGACAACCACATCAAGCTTTTTATCTGCAGGGATGTAGTGGTCACCACGTTTTTTAAAATTGCCGATGGCATGTTTAAGGATTTTCTTGGCTGATTCATAGGCCGCTTCCTCATCAAACTGGATATGGACTGCATCCGGCATTTTTGCCCGGTAATTAGTGGTGATAACATCGGTATGTTTCCCCTTCACTACCTGGGCGACCGACTGCATAATGCACTGAACATCTACAACCATGGCCTCGACAGCACCGGTGGCCAGGACCATCTCCTGCTGAATAAAAGAACCGGCAACAGGGATGCCGCGCCGCATGAGAATTTCGTTGCCTGTACAGCAGACCCCGGCCAGGTTAACGCCTTTGGCACCGGCCTTTTTAGCAAGTGCGATAATTTCCTCATCGTCAGCGGCCAGACAAAGCGATTCCGCAAGCAGTGGCTCATGGCCATGCACTGTTACATTGACCATGTCTTCACGCAAAACGCCAAGGTCGACGATGGCGCGTCTGGGCACCGGGGTGCCGAACATGATATCAGTCAGTTCCGTAGACAGCATGGAAGAACCCCAGCCATCAGCGAGCGAGCAGCGCGCCGCCTGCTTCATGATGTTTTTATACTCCTGGTCAACACCCATGTGCGTGCGGTGCATCATCTCAACCACTTCCCGATCAACACCACGGGGCTCGACCCCCTGTTCTTTCCAGATTTCCTGCTGTTTCCCAGGGGCACGCTTGAGCATGGTCAAAGTGCCTTCCTGCTGACCGAATTCAGAAAGAGCCCGTTCCCCAAGCTCCAGGGCAATCTCATTTTTATCTCTGCCTTCAATTTCAATGTCAAAAACCCTGGCTATCTTGTGAAGTTTCTCCACATCCTTGATTTCATGGGGTGTTTCCCCTTTGGCGGTTGCGATAAAACCACGAACCATTTCCCGGGCATGATCGGTATGGGCTGCCGTACCGGCGGCCACAACGCGAGCAAAATTCCTTGCCGCCACGGTATCGGCCGTGGCCCCGCAAACACCGACCATGGATTCCACACCATCGATAATCTGGCAGGGCCCCATATTGCAGATTCGGCAGCAGGTGCCGCCGGACCCGAAAAGACAGGCCGACATGCCACGATCATCAATACGGTCATAGGCGGTGCGCACCTGTTTTGCCAGATCCTGATTCAGAAGGTCCAGCGTTGAACCTCCGGTTATCGAACTACAGCTTTCACATTCTTTCATATTTGTCATAATGCGGCTCCTTTGGTAGAAGTCAAAGACAACAGGGACCCATCTTCATTCTTTCAGACGTTATCCCCTGATATATAACAAGGTTTATTCCAGTCCGGCAGATTGTCTGGCGGCCTGAACCGTATTTTTCATAAGCATGGTAATGGTCATCGGGCCGACGCCCCCGGGAACAGGGGTAATGGCGGCCGCCTTTTCCTTGACCGAATCAAATTCAACGTCGCCGGCAAGGATGGCCTTGCCGCTTTCCGACATCCCGATGCGATTGACACCAACATCGATAACAACTACGCCCTCTTTTACCTGATCAGCCTTTATCATGTTGGCCACTCCGGCCGCTACCACCAGGATATCAGCCCTCCTGGTATGAAAGTCCATATCTCTGGTGCGGGTATGACAAAGCGTGACAGTGGCATTGCCGCCTTCGCGCTTCTGCAGCATCAGATTAGCGACCGGTTTTCCGACAATATTTGACCGCCCGACCACCACCACCTCGGCGCCGCTTGTTTCCACGCCCGATCGCAACAGCAATTCAAGGACACCATGCGGTGTACAGGGAAGAAAACACTGCTCGCCAAGCATCATCTTGCCGACATTAACCGGATGAAAGCCATCCACATCCTTGCCCGGGTCAATGGCATACAGCACCTTGGCCTCATTAATATGCTTAGGTAAAGGAAGCTGGACCAGTATACCGTGAATCTTGGGATCATTATTGTGTTGTGCAACAAGAGCAAGAAGATCTTCCTCACTGGTATCAGCGGGCAGGGTAACCTGCTCCGAATAAATCCCCAGGTTATGAGCGGTCTTATTCTTTGCGGCAACATAAGACTGGGAGGCAGGATTCTCACCGACCAAGATGGTAACCAGGCCTGGAACGAGGTTATGTTTTTTTTTCAGCGCGGCAACATCTACCTTTAATTCCTCGCGTATCGCCTTGGCAGTCTCGGTACCACTGATTATTTTTGCGCTCATAAAAACTCCTTACCTTATATCCTTGAATATGGTCTTGAAATTTGTACATAGAAAGATACCACCGGGCTGAAGAGCTTCTGCCTGGGGAGGTGAACTTATAAAATTCTACAAAATAAGAGTAGTTAGATTAGCATTAATTTATCTTTTTTTCAAGCAAAAACTCATACTCACCATTCCCGGAACGCCTTAATCTCTAATTCAAATAGCCTTACAAATATATGGCTTAATGCTCCCTGTTTGTTTCGACAGATCTTGGTACAGTTACAGACCAAAAAAACCAAAAGAATTGCAGGAAAAAACTACAGAAAAGGGATCCGAACATTGTCAGACACCAGCAATTCCCGAATAGGGCTTAAACGCCGCAATAGCGTCATCAATTAAAATATGTTTCGTAAACATTGTGAAAAATATCGGTAAAAATTCAAATTTTTCTTGACATTCCAATAGGTTAGCGATTTTTGCCTTTTTTGTAAGAAAAACAATAACTTACAAGGAGGCAGTAATGTCAAACCAAATCAGGACTATCGTGAAAGCCAGCATCAGAAAAGCCGCACATATCGA
>JANTGH010000025.1 GCA_024763055.1 Desulfobulbaceae bacterium | reverse complement strand
ATACCTGGGGTTTCTCGTTCCACCGCTCAGCGGTGAACGTCCTGAGTCAGCGCTCTGCGCCCTTGTTCTTCCAGCATAGATTGTCGTCATGCCCGAGGTAGTGCGTCATCCTCGAATGCTGTTGTCGGGGACGGGGATCTATTAAGATACGTCAACCGTTTCCGGGGCTGTTCGTTTTTTTTAAGTCGCCATGGTTTTCCGGCTTGAAACCTGAATAGGCGCATGGTAGTATGAAAAATGTAATTACTGTAATTACAATTTTCCCTAACGAATAATTTTCCCTTGACGAATATGAGGCATGGCCATGGAAAATCATTTGAGAACAAGAGATATCAAGTTGATAGCCATCGGCAATTCCAAAGGGGTCCGCATTCCCAAGACTCTCTTACGAAAATACGGCTTTGCTGATTCTCTTCTCCTTGAAGAAACCGAGACCGGGCTGTTGCTCAAGAGTAAGAAGGAGGATAGCAGGATTTCCTGGGAGGAAACGTATAAGGCCATGGCAAAAGAACAGGAAGGGTGGGAGGAGTTTGATGAAACACTGTTAGATGGCCTGGATCAAGGGGAATTTGATGATTAAACGGTATGAAATTTATTCTGCCGATCTCAATCCGGCCAGGGGAAGTGAAATAAAAAAAATACGTCCCGTGGTCATCGTCAGTGACAACGCAATGAATAAATACCTGGAAACCGTCGTTGTCTGCCCGCTTACCAGTAAGCTGCACCCACAGTGGAGAAGTCGGCTTTCCTTCCCCTGCGCCGGGAAAAATGCGGAAATAGCAGTTGATCAGATACGTGCTCTCAGTAAACAACGGCTGAAAAAGAAATTAGATACCCTGGCGAAAAACAAAAGCGCAGAGTTGCGCAGGCTCATCACTGAAATGTATGGAGAGTAAGGGATCCTGAAAGAAATTTTTCACGGACACACTCTATCGTGTAACTCCAATGTCGGCGTTCCGTGTCGGGAAGATTACCTGTTAAAAAGGGGCGCAGAGCGCCAAGTGGGTTACGTTCACCGCAGAGCGGTGGAACGAGTTAAAGGCTCGCCCACTGCATGCTCTGTGGATCCCCGCCCAACAGATCGCGGGGATGACGAAGAGGGCAGACTGCGGGGATGATGGAGGAGGGCTACGGGGAAGACGGGGGAGAACAGATTACGGAGAAACCACGGCAAAGGGGTCAAACATCTATCTTGATCTGACAACCTATCTCAAAAAAATAAATCTGACCGACCCCTTTTCTGGAATCAGCGCATTAAAAAATAGTCGTATCCAGCGCTGAATAAAGGTATAGTATGGCATTAAATAAGACTGTCCACTACCCATGGGGGGAAAGATGCCCATAAGTATAACCGAAGACATTAAGTCCATCACTGATCTGAAGCGAAATACCAATGCCGTTTTGGATCAAATTCACACAACAAAACGACCGGTCATTCTCACGGTAAACGGCAAGGCCGAGGCAGTCTTGGTTGATGCCGAAGAATATGAAAAAATAACAAGTGCATTCACTCTGTTAAAATTGCTGGCGCCGGCGGAAGAAGACATCAAAGAAGGGAGGTTCGTCGAAGCAAAAGACTTTTTCCGGGAATTTAAACGTGAGAAAAAAATATAAGGTTAATATATCGTTCAATGCGCAAAACGATCTGGAGCATATCTTTTTTTATATAGCAAAAGACAGCATAAATACGGCAAAAAAATTCATACTTGAATTAGAAAAGAAAATTTGCAGTCTTGACACAATGCCGGAGCGTTTTGCCTTAATTCCGGAAAACGTATTTTTTGACACAAATTATCGGCATATCATCCATAAGAAATATCGTATCATTTACAAAACAGGTGATAAGTCCGTCTATATCCTGAGGGTTGTTCATGGCGCGAAACTTATCGATCTATAAAGAGAAAACAGTTTTCTCTCGTTCCTCCGCTCAGCGGTGAATGTATTGGTCCGGCACTCTGCGTCATTGTTGTCATCATGCCCTCGGTAGTACGTTATCCCAAAATGCTGTTGTTGAGGCCGGGTGTTCAGGTTACTGCCCAGCCACAGGATGTACCCTGGATCCCCGCCCGACAGACTGCGGGGATGACGAAGAGGGGACAGACTGCGGGGATGACGAAGAGGGGACAGACCGCGGGGATGACGGAGAGGATAGACCGCGGGGATGACAAGGAGAGGATAGACCGCGGGGATGACAAGGAGAGGATAGACTGCGGGGATGACGGAGAGGATAGACCGCGGGGATGACAAGGAGAGGATAGACCGCGGGGATGACAAGGAGAGGATAGACCGCGGGGATGACAAGGAGAGGATAGACCGCGGGGATGACGAAGAGAGAACAGACTGCGGGGAAACGCAGAGGATGGATGGCAGGGAAGATGTGCAGCGGGTCGCAGAATGAATTTTTCCCTGGTCGCACTGTTTTGCGGCTTGCTCTTGTATTGCTGTTCTGTCAGGAATGCATGTGCCGGAAAGAGGCGCGGAGCGCCGAGGCACTACGTAGCACCGCAGAGCGATGCTACGAGAATAATGTATGAAGCAGCAACAAGGCGCAGAGTACCGGGTTCCTTACCGTTCCACCGCGGAGCGGTGTAACAAGATAAAGAGGCGCAGAGCGCCGGGCGGGTTACGTTCACCGCAGAGCGGTGCAACGAGGTGCATCTGACCCTGTTTTCTTTTTTCTTCTTTTCCTACTGTTATCAATGCATTTCTATGTTTATCCGTGGTTCATTTTTTGGGATGACCCGGCGGCATCATCATGTCCATTCGCATGGTGGTCAGTTCCACAGGTATTTCCAGGGTCTCATCGGGCAGCAGGTCGCGTTTTCTGAAAATCTGCAAAATCACCGTATCTCCCGGATGTTTATCAAGCAGGGAAATCTTGAGATCGGCAACATCATGGACCGGGGAGTCGTCAATGTTGACAATTATATCCCCCGCTTGCAGGCCCGCCTTTTTGCCAAAGCCGTGCGGACTGATACCGACAATGACGACCCGGCCTTCTTTGTCCTTTTCGCCTTTTTTTTCCTCAAGCATGACGCCGATTTTAGGCGCCGGCGCCAGTTCCATGGGTTCGGTAAAGAGAAGATAGTCAACCTTTTTACCGGTCTTGGTACCTGTATCCAGACTGTTATTGGTCACCAGTATGCTTTGCCCGATTCCCGGTACTCTGCGCTCAACACGCAGCGGAATGGCGCTGTCTTTATAGACATGGCCGGCCCCGGCAATGATGATCATCTGTGATGTAGGGTTGGCTGCAAGATAGTCGGCAATGGACTCGGCCATGGTCTCGTCCCAGATCGCCTGGGCCTGCAGGAAGCCGCTGAATTTTTTTTGGTCGCCATGGGGGGAAGCCGCATGCCGGCTGTAGCTGGTCTGTAGCCGCTCCCGGTAGCCAGGCACATCAAGATCCCGCGCGGTGGCTATTTGTTGTTGTTCATCATCTGTAATTGCATCGGTGTTTCCCTCGCGAAAAACCTTGCTGACGATTTTTTTATCCAGATTAAGACCAACTATCGGGATCCGATGTTTTTTGGCAAAGCTGATAATGTCCCGATACAGCCGGTAGTCAAAACCCCAGACCGAAAAATATTTTGATTTTTTGAGAAATTCCTTTTCCGTTGGGATCTCACCGTTGATGTATCCATCCAAGGCGGCCTGCGAGGAACGGGGAAACATCTCCATGCCCACGGCCATATTGTTATTTTTGGCATACATTGCCTGCAGTACCTGCAACTGCAACATATGATCGCCGTAGGAGGTATGGGTTTCTCCGGCATAAATGACCCGGCTTTTGGACGCGCTATCCATGATGGCGGAAAAATCCTGCACCGTTTTAGTGGGAACTCCAACAGGGAGAGAGATCAGATCAACAATCTCTCCATCTTCCGTGGCATAGATGTTTTTTTCAACGATTTTCCCCCCCATGAACCGGAGGAAACTGTATTTGCCGTAATGGGACAGTTTTCGTACCACTGCTCTTGTCTCATCCACAGAATCGGAGTCGACAAGCACCATGGTTTGTTCTATATCCAGTGGATTTTTTCTGACCGTGAGTTTGAGACCCGGTCCATTGCCTTCTCTTTCTGCAAACAGGCTTTTTCTATGTGTAGAGTCACCGGCAAAAAAATAATTGCCGTCGGTAAGATCCTTGTTGGTTATCCTGCCTGCCTTACGCACGAGTGCGCCCTGTCTCTGCAGCATGTCGGCAAGCGGTTGATAGATGGCCGCCTGTTGTTCATCGTCGGGCAGGACAACTGTTTTTTTGTCAGCACCCATAAAGCGGGACCAGGTGGGGGGAATCTCCTTTTCGCTCAGGTGGCGGAGGATAGCATAGTCAGGATCAAGGATAATTTCCGTAGGCAGAGCATCAGTCGTTATGCTGAATTCCTGGTCAATCTGGTCGATGTCCACTGTTTTCCGTGTTTCTCCGGCGAGGGACTTAAGCATAATAGGTATCTGCAGCCTGTAGGGTTGTTTGTTTTCCTGGCTCAGGTGGAAACGGGTCACGGATTGGCCGTTTTTTTGCTCCACGGAAATCCGACTGAGTTTGAGGTCGGGAATGTCGGTCCGCTGCAGCCACTGCTTGAAAAACGGGGCGAGGTCTTTTCCCGATACCCGGGAAAAGACCTGTTCAATGTCCTGCCAGGATGCCCGCTGGTATTTTTTTGCATCATAGAATCTTCTGAGACCCTGAAGAAAGATGTCCTTGCCAAGTTTCTGTTGCAGCATATGAAAAAACATGCTGCCCTTGTCATAACCGATGGCTCGTATTTTTCGGGCCATGGGTTGACCGTCACCGGCTCCTTCAAAATCATTCAGGGCCATGGTGTTGTCCGGATGAACAAAGGCCAGGTAACGCAGGATCTGGTTTTTTCTATATGCCACTCCTTTACCGCGATCACCTGCAAAGCTCTGGTCGGCGAGATAGGTGGTCAATCCTTCGCACCAGTTGCCGCCGAACCCTGCCAGTCCGATGCTGTTACCAAACCATGAGTGGAGGATTTCATGGCCGAGTGAGGTGTCTTTAATAAAGGGCAACCGGACCACGGCCTGGCCAAGCAGGGTAAAACCGGGCATGCCGAATCCGCTGGGAAGTCGATTTTCAACAATAGAGTAGCTTGGATAAGGGAAGGGGCCGATCAGCTGCTGGTAGCGCTTGATATAACCGATTGTTTTTTTCAGGTAATCGCCTGCCAGCAGGCGATCTTCTTTAAAAAAATAGCTGTATATTGTGATATTGCCAAGTTTGCGGGAACGGACAATGTACGGACCTGCGGCAAAATGCATTGCCTGCAGGGGATGGGAAAATTTTGCCCTGTATCTCCATGTTTTTTTCTGTTTTTTAATGGATATCTGCTCACCTTCACTGACGGCGGTAAAGCCCCTGGGCAGCTCGGCATGAAGTTCAAACAGCATATCCTGTCCGGCTATCGGGTGCCAGAACCCGGCCAGGGTAATGCCCTTTGTCGAGACGAGATTGTTACTCGCGTATGGGTTGGTCACCTTGAGTGTCCAGGAGAGGAGCAGGATTTGTTGTTGAGGGGCCTTTCTAATGGAGATCCTTCCTTTTTTTCCAGGTTTGATCCGGATGGGAGTGTGATCTTTTTGCTTAAGGACTGCGCCGGTAATGGTTAACGGGCCGCAATCAAGTTCGAGCCGGCTGTTTTTGGGCAAATCGATTTTTGAAGTCCCGATGACCAGCGATTTTTTGAGATCAAAACTGATGGAGAGAGTATGCCGGGCAAGGGATTGGGCGGGTTCACTGTCTCCTGCGCAACTTAAGGATGGAGTGAGTACCAGAACTGGAAAAAGAAATAAAAAAAGTATCAGAAAAAGAAAAAGCAGGCGAGTATTCATATCGTGTTTTCCGGGTTCAGGTCTGAGGTAAAAAGATAGAATATACTATCCGGGCATGATAATCATTTTCCTGAAAAAAGAAAGATTTCCCGGGAAAAAGAAAGGTAAAGGCATCTCTTGTTTCTTTGCTTTTTCTTGACAACAAGCCGGTTTTTATTGTAGGTCTTGACCACCTGAAACAAGCGCTTGCCGGCCATTTGGGGCCACGGAAACAATAAATTATCCCATCCCGCTTGCCTTTTGTTCCAGTTTCTATGTTGTGAAAAGGATCACATATTCCCAATATGCGCCCCTTTTCACGCCTTGAATCTGAAATAAAATCCGGCGTATTAATGAATAATTTTTTTCTGAGGCTTTGACCGGGTACCATAACTCGAGGATAGAACATGGAACAATATCGTATAAAAGTTATAAATGCCATTGCGGCCGAGGGGCTGAACCAGTTCTCAGGACGGTACCGGGTTGATGAGCATGAAAACAATCCGCATGGCATTGTGGTTCGATCTTCACCCGTGGACTTGAAGGCCTATCCTGAATTGCTGACCATTGCCCGGGCCGGGGCCGGGGTGAATAATATCCCCGTGGATCAGGCATCGGAAAAGGGAATCTGTGTGTTTAATACACCGGGCGCCAATGCCAATGCCGTGGTGGAGCTGGTTTTCACCATGCTCGGGATCTGGCTGCGCAATGTCCATAAATCGATCCGTTTCTGCGAGGGATTGACCGATCTTGCTGATGATGCGGGTATCAATGAAAAGGTGGAAGCGGAAAAGAAGAACTTCAAGGGTATTGAAATGGCCGGTAAGACCATGGCCGTTATCGGTCTGGGCAAGATCGGCGTCCGGGTTGCCAATGCCGGAGTGGAGCATAGCATGCGGGTGATCGGCTTTGATCCCTTTCCGGTCCTGGATAATATTCATGACCTTTCCCCGCAGGTGAAACTGGTTCGCTCCCGGAAGGAAGCGCTTGCCGAAGCCGATTTTGTCAGTGTGCATGTGCCGCTGAACAAGAAAACCACCGGCCTGGTTTCCACCGAATTTCTTGAGACCATGGCCGACGGCGCCCTGCTTTTTAATTATGCCCGTGGCCCGGTGGTGGATGAGGATGCGGTGCTGGCCGCCATAGCCTCCGGCAAACTGCAGGGGCATATTACCGATTTTCCGTCAAAGAAGATGATCGGCCATGAAAAAATTCTTATTACGCCCCATCTTGGCGCCTCAACCTCGGAATCGGAAGACAACTGCGCCTGCATGGCGGTTAAGGAATTGATGGCCTATCTTGAATACGGCAATATCACCCATAGCGTTAATTTTCCCAACGTGGAGAGCATCCCCACTGTCTGGGTACACTCGCGGCTTATCATGATCAACCATGACAAGCCCGGCATGATCGGCCTTGTGACCAATATCCTGGGAAAACACGATATCAACATCATGAGTTACACCAATGAGAGCAACGGTGTGGTCGGCTATAATATTATCGATTGTGAGGGGGCGGTTTCACCTGAAGTTCAGCAGGAAATAGAGGAAAATGAAGGTGTGGTCAGAACACGGGTGATTCCCTTTAAATAATACTGCGTGTTAAGGTTATCTTGAAAAATTGCTATCTTGCCCGGTCACTGCGTCACAGTGAAAAGAAAAATTTTCACATATGACTGATATGCTGCGTTTTTTATTTCCACTGTTTCTTGTCCTCGAACAAAATAGCATTTTTCAAAGCATCCTTAAGGCGGAAATTTCCGTTTGTTGTGTAAGGAGAGAAAATGGGTAAAACCGTTGCAGAAAAGATATTAGCGGCGCATCTCGTTGAAGGTGAGCTGAAAAAAGGTGAGGAAATAGGGCTGGGGATTGACCAGACCTTGACCCAGGATGCCACCGGCACCATGGCCTATCTGGAGTTTGAGGCCATTGGAATTCCCCGGGTAAAGACCGAGTTGTCGGTCAGCTATGTGGACCATAATCTGGTCCAGTCGGATTTTAAAAATGCAGATGACCATGTGTTCCTGCAGGGCGTGGCCCGAAAATTTGGTCTTTATTTCTCTCCGCCCGGCAACGGTATCTGTCACCAGGTGCATCTTGAACGTTTCGGAGCGCCGGGCAAGACCCTGCTCGGTTCCGATTCGCATACGCCCACCGGCGGCGGCCTCGGCATGCTGGCCATGGGCGCGGGTGGTCTGGATGTGGCCATGGCCATGGCCGGCAAGCCCTTTTATCTTATTATGCCGAAAATTTACGGCATCCGCCTGACCGGAAAACTGCAGCCCTGGGTTGCGGCCCGTGATGTGCTGCTCGAAGTGCTCAGGCAACTGACGGTCAAGGGCGGCGTCGGCTACATTATGGAATATTTTGGTCCCGGCCTTGAGAATTTAAGCGTTACCGACCGGGCGACCATCACCAATTTCGGGGCTGAGCTGGGTGCAACCACCTCGGTTTTTCCCTCTGATGAGAATACGAGAAAGTTTCTCGCCGCCCAGGGGAGGGAGGAGCAATGGCGGGAACTTGTTGCCGATGATGATGCCCAATATGATGCGGTGCTGGAGATTGATCTTGCCACCCTGGAGCCGATGATCGCCTGTCCCTCTTCACCTGACAATGTCGTCAAGGTCAGTGAGGTGGCGGGACGGCCTGTGGCCCAGGTGCTGGTCGGCTCCTGCACCAATTCCTCGCTGCGCGACCTTACGGCCGTGGCCACGATCCTGAAAGGCCGGGAGACAAGCCGCGAGGTCAGCTTTGAGGTCAATCCCGGTTCCCGGCAGGCCCTGGAAAATCTGACCGCGGAGGGCAACCTGCTGCCGCTTTTGCAGGCAGGCGCCAGGGTGCACCAGTCCGGCTGTCTTGGCTGTATCGGCATGGGCCAGGCACCGCCGACCGCCATGATCTCGCTGCGTACCTTTTCCAGGAATTTTCCCGGACGCAGCGGCAACCAGGGAGACAAGGTCTATCTCTGCAGCCCGGAAGTTGCCGTTGCCTCGGCAATCAAGGGATGTATCACCGATCCCCGTGATCTTGGCGACTATCCCGAGTTTACTCTGCCGGAAAAATACCTGCCCGGTGATGAACGGATTGAGCAGCCCTGGCCCGTGGATGCTGAAGTTGAAATTATCCGTGGGCCGAATATCGCACCCTTTCCTGATTTTGAATCCATGCCCGAGACCTGGACGGGTAAGGTCATGCTCAAGGTCGGTGATAATATTACCACCGATCACATCATGCCGGCCGGGGCGAAGATCCTGCCCCTGCGCTCGAATATTCCGGCAATAAGCGAGTATGTCTTTGCCTCCATTTCCGAATGTTTTGCCTGTGATATGAAAGAGCTGACATCGGCCGGAGGTTTCGGGGCCGTTGTCGGCGGCGATAATTACGGCCAGGGTTCCAGCCGGGAACATGCCGCTCTTGCGCCCCGCTATTTAGGCGTCCAGGTTAAACTGGTCAAGAGTTTTGCCCGGATTCACAAGGCAAACCTTATCAATTTCGGTATCCTGCCGCTTACCTTTGTCGATGCCGATGATTATGAGCGGGTGGAGCAGGGGGCGGATCTTGTGATCCCCGGTATCAGGCAGGCCCTGCTTGACGGCCTTGAACGGGTCACCGTTGAGGTGAACGGAACACCGGTTGCGGCAGTGCTGGACCTGTCACCACGGCATAGGGAGATCCTTGCCGCCGGCGGTTTGCTCAACTGGGCACGGGGTGCGTAAAAACTACCCATCCCGGAGAAATAAATGATATTGGTTCTCGAAATTTATATTTTCCGTTAACCATCTGTTCTTGTGTGTTTAATTCTATTTTTAGTCTCGGTTTGTCAATAAGTGGGTAAAAAAACTTGAACTCACGGGAACAGGAGGAAGATTTCTTTTTTTCGATAGGTTTGCTCTAACATGTTAATATCAGATGAAACATTTTTTTATTTCAGAGACCGTTAACGGTTGGCACGGTTTCTGCTATATTTAGAGTAATTCTTCATCTCTTCTCTCCTTTTTTAGCCGGTTCAACCGTTGTGGTTGAACCGGTTTTTTTTGTTTTGGGAGAAAATTCTGACCTAAACCCTGTAGTTGTTCGTGCACAGAGAACGTTGAGACAGGTGCAGATACAAGGAGGCAAGGGGATTTCGGCACAGGTGTACTGTTGGTACATCCAGCACGAAATTCGTGAAGCCGACACAGTAGATGTGCCTGTATCGACGTTCGAATGCCGGATGACTGCAGGATTTAGGTCTAAGGTATTGTATGCAGCTTGAATCAACCTCCGTAGCCCTTCTGCGTTGTTCATCCTATCGATGCTCTCATTTGATGGAGCGCTTTGATAGCCTGATTCGTGCAATCGGTGGTCCGTTTGCCCTGCATGGACGGCAGGTGCTGCTTAAGCCGAATCTGCTCAGCGCAAAAAATGGTCCGCTGCCCTGCACCGAGGCTGCCTTCATTCTCGCGGCTGCCCGCTGGTTTATCGATGCCGGCGCCCGGGTGGCGATTGGTGATTCCCCTGCGTTCGGGTCTGCAACAACGAATTTGACCCGGCTTGGTATTACCCAGGAGCTGGCATACCTTGGTGTTACCCTGTCTGATTTTACTCGCACCCGTACATGTCTCCTGGATTCCGGGGTCAAGGCGAAAGTGGCTGAAGATGCCCTTGACTGCGATCTTCTGGTCAATATGCCCCGGATCAAGGCCCATGCTCAAGTACGTGTAACCATGGCGGTTAAAAATTGTTTTGGTTGTCTTTCCGGATTGCAGAAACCCTGGTGGCATATGATCCATGGTGGCACATCAGGACGTTTTGCGGATCTGCTTGTGCAATTGCTTGCCCTTTTGCCTGATACCCTGACTCTGGTTGATGGAATTCGGGCCATGCATCGTACCGGACCGATTAATGGTGGGCCCTATCCCCTGAGGGTGGTGGCTGCTGGTGTAAATCCCGTGGCTATTGATACTGCTTTCCTTCGCCTTCTTGGTATTTCCGACAATAACAGCCCCTTACAGGTTGCCGCCATGCATCGGAAAATTTTCGGCAGCAGCAGTGAGGATATCACCTATCCCTTGGCCTCGCCCAATGATCTGCAGGTCCATGATTTTCGTGTTCCAGGCATAGTAAATCCCATTCGTTTTCGACCGTTTTCTTTTGTCTTCAGCGCTGTGCGCCGGGCAATGGGAACCATACGATCAAGGCTTGGGTAGTTCCTCGGAAAAATGGAAATCAGGCCGGATTTACAGCGCTCTGTGAATGAAGCCAAACAGGTAATTGGGAAATGGGATTGCAGGGAACACTTGCAATACCTCTGGAGACCTTGTAATTTAGCCCTCCATTATTCCTTCTATGGATATTTTTTTCTGTAGGTTTTAACTTGTTGTTTTCAGGGAGAATTATGTTTCATCTTCAAGGTAAAGTTGCGCTTATTACAGGTGGTTCCCGTGGCATAGGCAGGGCGATTGCCCTGCGGCTTGCCGAAAACGGAGTGGATATCGTGGTTAACTATGTCAGGCACCGCAAAAATGCGGAGGCTACGGTAGCCGCGATTGAAGAGTATGGGGTTCGCTGCCTTGCGGTCAAGGCCAACGTGGCTAAAGATGCTGATGTTGACCGGATGTTTGATGAAATCCGCAAGATCTATCCCCGGCTGGATATTCTGGTCTCCAATGCGGCATCCGGGGTTTTGAAGCCTGTCATGGAGCTGACCACCCGCCACTGGGACTGGGCCATGGACATCAATGCCCGCGCCCTGCTTTCTTTAAGCCAGCATGCAGTAAAAATGATGGATAATGGCGGACGGATAATGGCTGTTTCCAGTCTGGGCGCCGTCAGGGCCGTCCCTAACTATACGGTAGTCGGATCGTCCAAGGCAGCCCTTGAATCCCTGGTCCGGCATCTTGCGGTTGAACTTGGTCCCCGGGGGATTATCGTTAATACCATTTCCGCGGGTGTGGTGGATACCGATGCCTTGAAAAAATTTCCCAATCGTGATGAAATTATCGGTGAGTCTCTGCGTCGTACCCCCCTTGGCCGATTAACAACTCCGGAAGATGTTGCCGATCTCGCACTTTTTCTCTGCAGCGACCTTTCATCGATGATCAGCGGACAGACCCTGGTGGTGGATGGCGGCTATGCCATTCAGGGATAAGTTCTTCATACGGCAGGGGGGAATTTTCAATTCAGGTTGTTTTTTCGCCCGTTATGAATCGATACATTCAAGGGCGTGCGTTTTTCCAGGCCCTGGCAAACAGTTCAAAGAGAACAATCGACCCTAAATAAAGCAGGACGGCAGTGAAAAAAGAGGGCCATCCTGTTGCCTTGGTGTGAAAGATTTTCTGCAGGGGAAAATACAGGCCGGACATCAGGCCGCCCGCATGGAAAGCCCAGAATCCCGGAAACGTAAAGCCTAATATCAGGTAGAATCCTCTCCGTAAACCGCCCATTACCTTTTTGTTGCAACCCGCTGTTTTTTTCCTTTGCTGATACTTTGATCCCGTCGGTAAACTATAAACCGTAATTCATGACCGGTAAACCCCGAAGCCGTGGTTCGATCCGCAGTTAATGTCAGTACAGGGTTGTTTTAGGTTGAATTTGATGGATGTATTTTGTATTACTATAAATTTGTTTTTTTGACATATGCGGCTACATTGTGGTGATTTGCCTGCGTTGATATTTTTTATTTTTTTAAACTATTCCATTTTCTGGAGGAATCTGATGGATACAATGTTTACATCCGGTATTTTTGATACGGAGACTATTGAGCTTGCCGGCACGCAAGAGACCATTGTCCGGGGTGGGCGGGATAAATTTGACCTGTTGCCTAAAGCCTTTGCCGGGATCGAACAGATCGGAGTAATCGGCTGGGGCTCCCAGGGACCGGCCCAGGCGCAGAATTTACGGGATTCTCTTGAGGGAACGGATGTTAAGGTCAAGGTCGGCCTGCGCGAAGGCAGTACGTCCATGGATGCTGCCCGGGAAGCCGGTTTTGCCGAAGAGAAAGGAACCCTTGGCGAGATGTATGCGGTCATTGGTGAATCCGACATGGTTGTCCTGTTGATATCCGATGCCGCCCAGGTGGAAAATTATAAAAAAATTTTTTCCGCCATGAAAGACGGTGCCACTCTTGGTCTTTCTCATGGTTTTCTCCTTGGGCATCTTGAGAGTGTCGGCGAGAAGTTCCCGGCCAATCTAAACGTTATCGGTGTTTGTCCCAAGGGTATGGGGCCCTCTGTTCGACGTTTGTATGTCCAAGGGAAAGAGGTGAACGGCGCCGGCATTAACTGTTCCTTTGCCGTGGAGCAGGATATTGACGGCAAGGCCATTGAGCAGGCATTGGGCTGGGCCATTGCCATCGGCGCTCCCTATGTGTTTAAGACGACCCTGGGGCACGAATATCGTTCTGATATCTTTGGCGAACGCGGCATCTTGCTTGGTGCTGTCCATGGTGTTTCCGAGGCTATGTATCGGCGTCTTGTCATGGAACAGGGCAAGGGAGAGAAAGAGGCCTTTATCGCCACGGTGGAAAACATTACAGGCCCACTTTCCCGCACTATCTCTCATGAAGGAATACTTGCCGTGTATAATAATCTTGATGATGAGAGCAAAAAGACCTTTGAGCGCATGTATTCCGCGGCCTATCATCCTGCTTTTGATATTCTGATGGAGATTTATGATGAGGTTTCAAGCGGCAATGAAATACGTTCCGTTGTCATGGCAGGCAGGCGTTTTGAGCGTTATCCCATGGGTAAGATCGACGGCACCAGGATGTGGAAGGTCGGGGAACAGGTCCGGGCTGAGCGCGAGAGTGAGCCTGAAGTTGATCCGGAGACTGCTGGTCTGTATTGTGCGGTAATGATGGCCCAGATTGATCTGCTTATCGAAAAGGGGCATTGTTTGAGTGAGGTATGCAATGAATCGGTTATCGAGGCGGTTGATTCGCTGAACCCGTACATGCATTTCAAGGGCGTGGCGTTTATGGTCGATAACTGTTCAACAACTGCCCGTCTTGGTTCCCGTAAGTGGGCGCCGCGCTTTGATTATAATATCATGCAGCAGGCCCTGGTCGATTATGATAATGGGGTCAAGGCGGACGAACAGCTTGTTGACGGCTTTAAGAACCACATTGTCCATGGAGTGCTGGCTACGGTTGCCGTCATGCGGCCCTCGGTTGATATTTTCCTCAGTGAATAAACGGGCAGTACAAAGTAGACCGGTGGCTATTAAGGCCGGGCTTGGTGTCGACAGGAATGAAACCGGATTTTTTTGAATATATACAGGGTCACGTAGTCCTCGGTGACGGCGCCCTTGGCTCGTATCTTTTTGAACGCGGGGTTGAGCGTGGTCGAAATCTTGATCTCTTGAACCTGCAGGCCAGGGAGACCATTTTTTCCGCCCATGAAGAATATATTCGGGCCGGAAGTCAGTTGATCGAGACCAATACCTTTGGCGCCAATCGGTTTAAGCTCCGTGAGGCCGGGGCCGAAGATCAGGTACGTGAGATTAACAGGGCCGGAGCTGAAATTGCCGCCAAGGCGGCCGGCCACCAGGTGTATGTCGCCGGATCAATCGGTCCGTCAGGAGAAACTTTTCCTCTGGAAGAAGAGGGGGTTTCCGAAGAAGATATACGGGATTCGTTTAAGGAACAGGTGCTGGGCCTTGCCGAAGGCGGGGCCGATGTCCTGATCATTGAGACCTTCAGTCAACTGCTGGAAATTCTGCTGGCCATTGAAATTGCAACCCGGGAGGTTCCCGAGTTGCCGGTTATTGCCCAGATGGTGTTTCCCGCCCGGGGGATGACCGTCCATGGCGACGACGCATTGCACTGCGGCCGGCGGATGCGTGAGGCCGGGGCGGTTGTAGTCGGGACTAATTGCGGCCGTGGTATTGATGCCATGGTGACGGCGGTGCAACAGATGTCGCCGCTTGCTGGAGAAGGAGTCCCGCTTTCGGCCTTTCCCAATGCCGGTATGCCGGAGATGGTGGGAGGCAGGACTATTTATCCCGCGCAACCGGGATACATGGCCGCCAGGGCCCGTGAGATGATCAAGTACGGGGTCCATTTAATTGGTGGCTGTTGCGGCACCACGCCGGCCCATGTTCAGGAATTTCGTTCCGCCCTTCGTATCAAACCGGTACGGATACGTGGAGAACAGGTTCCGGTCAGCAGCAGGCAGGAGAGTGCCGTGCAGGCCGAGTTTAAGCCCGGCGGTTTTCTTGCGGGTCTTGGTTCCGATCGACTGCCGATCATTGTTGAGCTTGATCCGCCGACCCATCTCGATGTGGAATCTGTATTGCAGGGAGCATCCGAACTTGCCGGGGCCGGTGTAGATGCCATCTCTCTTGGTGAAAATCCGTTGGCGATTCTTCGGACCGGGAACCTCGGCATGGCTTCGCGTATCAAGCAGCGAACCGGGGTGCAGACAATTATCCATCAGACCGGTCGTGATCTCAACACCCTTGGTCTGCAGTCCCGAATGATGGAGGCCCATCTTCTTGGGATTGAGGCGGTGCTTGCGGTAAGTGGTGATTCCGCCAGCGGCACGGACCAACCCGGAGTGACGGGGGTCTTTGATCTTCGTTCCGAAGGGCTTCTTCGCATGCTGGCTGGATTAAATCGGGGAGTGAATCTTGCCGGCCGCTCTGTAAAAAAGGAAACAAATTTTTCCATTGGCGCCGCTTTCAGTTTTCGGCCGGCGAAACCCGATCTGCAGATCAGTCGGTTGGAGAAAAAAATTGCACTTGGCGCCCGTTTTGCCATGACCCAGCCGCTTTTTTCCAAAGAGGTGGTGGAGCAGATGATGGAGGCGGTCAGTCATGTCGATATTCTGATCTTCCCCGGTATTTTCCCCCTGATCTCATCACGAAACGCCGAGTTTCTGCATAATGAAGTGCCGGGGATTTCCGTGCCTTCAAGTCTGCGCAAGCGTCTTGCCGCCTATAGAGAGATCAGCGATCAGCGTAAGGCGGCCCTGGAATATACAGGCCGCTTGATTGAAGATATTCGTCCGTTTATTCACGGGCTCTATTTGATCAGTCCGTTGAACAAGTGGGAAATAGTGCTTGATTTTGTTCGTCAGGTACGTGGTCTTCAATAGACCATCCAAGGGCATAAGAATAAACGTCTCTCAATAGGGATTTTTTTGTAAATAGTGTTTGACATCCATATGAGTTCAGGTAGAATAACCTTGAGTTAATTTAAACAATCAATATGTAATCAGTCGCTGGTTTAACTTTCAACTTCCAGAGCGACTAAAAACTATCTGGTAAAGCGAATACCGTGCTCCATGGCTTCCAGCACAGTATTCCTATGTATGAGTTGGAAGCACGCCTGATGGAGCTTCATGGATCGTTTCGCCTTGATATCGATTTTTTATCACAGAGGAATTTTCTTCGCCGGTTACAAATCTGCGGGTACCATGCCTGTTTTTCCATTTGTTTTTCTTTTTCATTCGCTCTTTTCCTGTCATCGACAGAAATATCTCTACCCTTAAAAAGGAGTACGTTTATGTCTACTCATCTCTTTACTTCAGAGTCAGTTTCCGAAGGACATCCTGATAAGGTCGCCGATCAGATCTCAGATGCCATCCTTGATGCCATCCTGGAGCAGGATATTCATGCCCGGGTTGCCTGTGAGTCTCTTGTGACCACCGGTCTTGCGATGATCGCCGGCGAGATTACCACCACGGCCTGGGTGGATATGCCCAGTGTTGTCCGCGAGACCATCCGGGAAATAGGGTATAATTCTTCGGACATGGGATTTGACTGGCAGTCGTGCTCCGTGCTTACCTCCATTGACAAACAGTCGGCGGATATTGCTCAGGGAGTTGATGAGGGCAAGGGACTTGATCTGGATCAGGGAGCAGGCGACCAGGGGTTGATGTTCGGGTATGCCTGTGATGAGACCGATGTATTGATGCCAATGCCCATAACCTATGCCCATCTTTTAATGAAGCGTCAGTCCGAGGTTCGTAAGGCCGGTGTCCTGCCTTGGCTTCGTCCGGATGCCAAGAGTCAGGTGACCATCGAGTATGAGGACAAGGTGGCCAAAAGAATTGAGGCTGTTGTGCTTTCCAGCCAGCACAGCCCGGATATCGCGTATAAAGACCTGAAAGAAGGGGTGATGGAGGAGATTATCAAGCCGATTCTACCGGCTGACATGCTGGATGCAAACACCAAGTATTTTATCAATCCCACGGGCCGGTTTGTTATTGGCGGCCCTGTCGGCGACTGCGGGGTGACAGGTCGTAAGATCATCGTTGATTCATATGGCGGCCGGGGGTCCCATGGCGGCGGTGCTTTTTCAGGCAAGGATCCGTCCAAGGTGGACAGGTCATCTTCCTACATGGGCCGCTATGTGGCGAAAAATATCGTTGCCGCCGGGTTGGCAACCGAGGTGGAAGTTCAGGTGGCCTATGCCATCGGCATTTCCCAGCCGGTTTCCATCAATGTCAAGACATTTAATACCTGCAAGATATCTGATGAGCGGCTTGTAGATGTCATCGGCGAGGTTTTTGATCTTCGTCCCAAAGCCATTATCGGACAGCTTGATCTGTTGCGTCCTATCTATAAACAGACGGCGGCCTACGGTCATTTTGGCAGAGAATTACCTGATTTTACCTGGGAACGGACGGATAAGGTTGAAGAATTGAAAAGCGCAGCCGGGGTATAAATCGTTCAAGCGTTCAAGCGTTCAAGTGTTCAAATGTTCAAACGATTATCAATGAAACGGAGTAGTGTATAAAAATGAGTGATTATAAAGTAGCGGACATGAGCCTGGCCGAATGGGGTCGTAAGGAACTGGCTATAGCCGAGACGGAGATGCCCGGGCTCATGGCGCTTCGTGAAGAGTATGGAAAAGAAAAACCCCTCAAAGGAGCCAGGATAGCAGGATGCCTGCACATGACCATCCAGACCGCTGTCTTGATGGAAACCCTGGTTGAGTTGGGCGCAGAACTGCGCTGGTCGTCCTGTAATATTTTTTCCACCCAGGATCATGCCGCCGCTGCCATGGCAGCAGCAGGTATTCCCACTTTTGCCTGGAAAGGTGAGACTGAGGAGGAGTTCTGGTGGTGCATTGATCAAACAATTTTCGGGCCGGATGGCTGGCGGCCGACCATGATCCTTGATGACGGCGGTGATCTGACCCTTGTCATGCATGAAAAATATCCTGAACTCCTTGAAGAGGTCCGGGGTATTTCTGAAGAAACCACAACCGGAGTACACCGTCTCAATGAGATGGCCAGGGAGGGCAGACTGTTGACCCCGGCCTTTAATGTCAATGATTCAGTCACCAAGTCAAAATTTGATAATTTATACGGGTGCCGGGAATCACTTATTGATGGCATCAAACGGGCAACCGATGTGATGATTGCCGGTAAAATAGGTGTGGTGGTTGGCTATGGTGATGTGGGTAAAGGCTGTGCCCAGGCCCTGCGCGGCATGGGCGCAACCGTTTTGGTGACTGAGGTCGATCCGATCTGCGCCTTGCAGGCGGCCATGGAAGGCTACCGGGTTGTTACCATGGAAGAGGCTGCTCCTGTTGGTGATATTTTTGTCACCTGTACCGGTAACCTGAAAGTTATTACCCGTACTCATATGGAGATGATGAAGGACCAGGCTATTGTCTCTAATATCGGTCATTTTGATTCGGAGATCGATATTGCCGGCATTCGAGATCTTCCCTGGGAAAGTATTAAACCCCAGGTTGATCATGTGATTTTTCCCGATGGTAAAAGGATCATTATCCTGGCCGAAGGCAGGCTGGTCAATTTAGGCTGTGCTACCGGTCATCCGAGTTTTGTCATGTCCAACTCCTTTACCAATCAGGTCCTGGCCCAGATCGAACTCTGGCTGCATTCAGAAAAGTATGAACATCAGGTTTATTTTCTCCCGAAAAAACTGGATGAAAAAGTTGCCAGGCTTCATCTGCAAAAAATCGATGTTCATCTGACCACCTTGACACCAAAACAGGCCGATTATATTGGAGTGCCGGTTGAAGGCCCGTATAAGCCGGATTATTATCGGTATTAATTTCTTTCCCGGGCATAGTAAAGGCGCAGCGGCACCCTTGGTGTCCTGTGCCTTTTTTTGTCTGTTGCTGCTTTGTAGTTGTGCGACCTCGGAACACAGGGTTATTGAGACCACTGCCTATTGTGGTTGTGGAAAGTGTTGTTCCTGGGAGCGGGGCAGCTGGAAATATCTGAAGCTGGATTTCTGGAATAAATACGTCAGTAGCGGCAGGAACGCAGGCCGGCCCTACAGCGGAATGACAGCCGACGGCAGTGAACCGGTTTCTCTTCAGGCCGGGTTGTTTTCAGCAAACAGTTTGTCCCATCCATGGATGATTCCCGTTCGTATAGTTTTTCCCTGGCTCTGGCTACATAGGGATGGTACCATTGCCGCCGATACGAAATATTACCCTTTCGGTACCCGCATGCATGTGCCCGGCTGGGGTTGGGGCGTGGTCGCAGACAGAGGGGGCGCAATCAAAGGACCGGACCGGATTGATCTCTACTTCACATCACATCGGGATGCTCTGGACTGGGGACGCAGACGTCTTGATGTTGAAATTGTTCGAAAGTAGCCTGGTGGTTTTTTTAAAAAGGAATAAAAAATGAGTAAGGTCATCGTGATCGGTGGTGGACTTGCCGGCTGTGAGGCGGCCTGGCAGGCAGCCCGGCAGGGTGTGGCGGTTGAATTATATGAAATGAAACCGTATCGGTTCAGCCCGGCCCATGAATCGGAAATGCTTGCCGAACTGGTTTGTTCCAATTCGCTCAGGTCAAATGTTGTCACTTCTGCGATAGGTCTTCTCAAAGAAGAGATGCGAAGACTTGGGTCTCTGATTATAGAGGCTGCGGACTGTACGGCCGTGCCGGCCGGCACGGCCCTGGCTGTCGATCGGAATAAATTCTCCAGGGTTGTCAGCAGAAAAATGGAGCGGCATCCTGATATTACCGTGGTCCGGCGGGAGATCACCGAACTGCCGGAACAGATGGATTCACCGGTCATCCTTGCGACCGGACCCCTGACCTCGGCTGCCATGACCAAGAGCCTGATCGAGCTGACCGGCGAGCAGCACCTTGCCTTTTACGATGCCATTGCCCCTATTGTCAGCGCCGAATCTCTGAATATGGATAGAATATACCGAAAATCACGCTGGGATGATGATAATCCCGGTGATTACCTGAACTGCCCCATGACAGACGAACAGTATAGTGCATTTATCGATATGCTTACGGCAGCGGATACGGTTCCCCTGAAATCATTTGAGGATACAAAATATTTCGAAGGATGCCTGCCTGTTGAGGTCATGTGTGAACGCGGCCGGGATACCCTGCGATTCGGGCCGATGAAACCCGTGGGCCTGGCCCATCCCGTGACCGGACAGGTAGCACATGCGGTTGTCCAGTTACGGGCGGAAAACAGGGAAGAGAGCATGTATAATATGGTTGGATTTCAGACCAAATTGACCTACCCCGAACAGAAACGGATCTTTCGTACTGTTCCAGGATTGGAACAGGCTGAATTTGTCCGATTGGGATCCATCCACCGCAATACTTTTATCTGCGCCCCTGAGTTGCTTGACCAGAGCTTGCAGATGAAAGAAAGGCCGGGCCTGTTTCTGGCCGGTCAGCTTTCCGGGGTGGAAGGATATGTGGAGTCGGCGGCCATGGGGTTACTGGCAGGGCTTCATGCCGGCCGGTTACTGCGGGGTAGATTATTGCATGTACCGCCTGCTGCCACAGCCCATGGCGCTCTTATTCGCCATCTGACAGAAACCGATCCCGGACGTTTTCAACCCTCAAACGTCAACTTCGGCCTTTTTCCGCCCCTGGTCAAAAAGATCCGTAAAAAAGAACGGGGCCTGTTTCGTGCGGAACAGGCCCTGTTCGAGTTGGCAGCGTGGCAGAACCGGCTGACACAGGGCAAGGAGGGGGCCCTGTAAACCTGTAACGCTACTTTGATGCGCATTTCTGAGCCCATTGATTTAATGTATTTTCGTCCAATCTCTGTGTTATGCGAAAAAATTTATCCTCGGAACCACGCTAAAGGCGTGGTGCCTGTGGTAAAATTTTTCGTATGCCTTGCTCTCGAACAAAATCCTATTAAAATAACAGACTCATTTTTTAATGTAATTTTACACTTTAAAGTTGCCGACAAGGTGTTTCAGCTGGCCTGCCAGCTCGCTCAATTGCCCTGCTGTTTTAATAACGTTTGTCGTGTTTTCAAGAACCTGGCCGGAAGATTGATCGACCTCGGCAATATCTTGGGCTACCTCCCTGGAAACGGTTGAGGCCTGCGAAACGTTTTCCGTAACTTCCATGATGCCCTGAGAAGCCTGGTTGATATTACCGGCAATAGCGGTTGTGGTTGAGGTCTGGGTTTCAACGGATGTGCTTATTCCTGTCACTATCTCATTTATCTTGTTGATAACTTTGGAGATTTCTTCTATCTCCGATACTGTTCCCTTGGTGGATTTTTGAATTCCCTCGATTCTGGTTTTAATCTCAAGGGTGGCTTCAGCGGTCTGCTTTGCCAGTTCCTTGATCTCATTGGCGACAACGGCAAATCCTTTGCCGGCTTCACCGGCCCGGGCAGCCTCAATGGTTGCATTCAATGCCAGCAGGTTGGTTTGTTCAGAAATTTCAGTTATTGTTTCGGTTACCTTGCCGATTTCATCGGCAGCCCGACCGAGTTCATTGACCCGCTCTGAAGAATTCGCAGCCTGGCTGACCGCCTTTGTCGTAATATCGCGGGCTTTTTCGGTATTTTTGGCAATCTCTTCGCTGATCGACGCGATTTCTTCAGTGGATGAGGCCACACTGGCCACATTATGTGAGGCATCTTCGACCGCAACAGTTACCGTATCCATATTGGCGCTCATCTCTTCAGCTGCCGCTGCAACCATGCTTGCTCTACCGGCGACATTTTCAGTTGCCTCGTTCATTGTGCCGGATACCGCGGTCAACTCGCCATTGGAACTGTCCAGAGATCCTGTTATCTCTTGAATCTGTTTAACCATGGCAGAAAGATTATCAAGCATTCTGTCAATGGCCTGGCCAAGCATCCCTATTTCATCTTTTGTGCCAAGCTTCATCCTCTTGGTCAGATCACCCTCGCCTTCGGCCAGCTCCAGAGCCACGTCCGTGGCCCGCCTGATTCCCTGCAAGATGAGTGAGGTTATAAAAAACAACAGGAACAGGCACAGGGATGTCACCAGGGCAAAAAGGATTAAAGAAATAAGTATTTTTGTTTTTTGGGCAGCGGCAAGTACTTGTGCATGGTCTTGAATCTCTGCGGAGAGATAATCCTCAACTTTTTTCAGCAGGTTTATCTTCCGGGTGATGGTGTCAAACCAGGTGATGGGATCCACGCCGAACTTTTTGTCCGAATCAAGATTTACCTCCAGGGCGATTCTGCGCATCTGCTCGACCTGATCCACTGCCGATCCATTGACGGTACTCTTGAAGAACTGCTCTTCCTGCTGGGTCGCAAGCGCCTTAAACACAGACAGATAGGTGTTCTGTTCGGTGACCAACTGGATAAACAGGGAGTACATATAAGGAGTAAAGCTTCCCCTGCCGAATACTCCACTCAAGACCGCCCGTTCTTTGCCGGCCCGTTCTTTGGATTGAAGGAAGTTATAGTAGGCACCGATCCGGGCGGCAAGCCCGGCGTCTTCGGGCAGGTGGGTCATGTAGCCGATAATATCGAGCAGGGCACCATTGGTGATGGAATAGTAGACAACCGCTTCTTTGGTTGTGCGCTGCTGGCTGGAGATGGCCCGGCGTTCATCCTCAAGGCGGGCGATTTGCGTCATGGCCCTGCTGATCTTACTGCCAAGGGTTGCATCGAATTTTTTCAAATCGAATGTTTTAAGATATTTTATCAGTATGGATTTTTTTGCATCGGTTTGACTCCTCTGAGATGAGAGCTTGCCGGAGAATTTTTGTCCCTTGCTGCTTAAAAAACCGGCAGAGGCGCCTCGCTCTTTCTGTAGTTCATGGACCAGCCCGCTTATATGATCTGAGAGCAGGGAGAGCTCATGGATAGCATTGTATGACTGCAACTGTTTATAACTGCCAGTAAGGGTCGAACCGGAGACAAAAAAATAGCCTGAAAGCGGCAGAATAATAATTAGGAGGATTTTAAATTTCAGGGACAGGTTTTTAAAAGCGTTCATCGAAGTTTCCTTTGCAAGGTAAATATACAGGCAGCCCTGTCTGCATGGGCTGCATCATAATTGTATTTGTATTCTATGGTTGACCGATGGGGAAAGTCAAAATTTTTTTAGCGCTTCATCGGAGATAATTTTGCAGTATGAGGGCTGTTAATCGATCATCGACAGCTGCAGGGAGAGTGAAAATTTATTTAAAAAAAGGTGGTTTCTTACAGGTCTGTTTTCGAGCGGTGGGTGGCAGAAACCCTTACGCCGGGGCAATGATAACGGATTGGTGTGTTGTCCCGTGAAGTGAGGAGGAATGTTGGGCTGATGGTTTGTCACGTTTCGGTTCTGTTACGATCGTTTTTCTCTTGATCGTGTAACAGGCAACGGGTTGCAAGCGATTTTTAACCGGCAGTTCAATACGATTTTTGACTTGTATTGTTCGGGGCATGTGTTTGTAGGTCTGTTCACCGATAATGATCTCGCCCGCCTTTGCCTGTTCCTCAAGTCGGGCTGCGGCATTGACCGTATCGCCAATGACCGTATAGTCCATCCTGTTTTCCGAGCCCACATTGCCTATGATAGCGCTGCCGGTATTGATGCCGATACCTATTTGGAAGGTCGGCTGATGGTTTCCGGCTCTCTTTTGCATCAAGGCCTCGGTGGCCTGTTGCATCTTAAGCGCTGCCAGTACCCCGTTTTTTGCCCCTTCGGCATCACCCGACATGTGACCGAAAACCGCCATGAGCTGATCACCGACAAACTTGTCAAGCATTCCGTTACAGGAAAAGACTATTTCAACCATGATAGTGAAGTACTCATTGAGCATGGTGACCACCTCTTCCGGCTGCATCTGTTCGGAGAGTGCCGTAAAAGAACGGATATCAGCGAACATGACCGTAAGTGTTTTCCTCTGGTTCTTCAACAGTACTTCTTTACTGGAATGCATGATCTGGTCAACAAGATCATTGCCGATGTACCGGCTGAGATGGTTGCGTAGTTGTTCTTCATGTTTCAGCTGTTCGTAGGACCCGGCCAGATCTTCAGCATACTGCAGGAGCTGAATACTTTGTTCCTGAATATCATGCCTGGCTTGATTCAGCTGTTTTACAACAGCGTTAAAATTAGTGGCAATGTTTTCCAACTCCCCATCAATATGTAAATGGATCGGTTGTATTGTTTCAATTTTTTCAGGAAGGGTGGTTTCCCTGGCCAGCATTGACAACTGGTCGGCTGATTGCCTGAGCAGGGTAAAGCCAACGAGGATGGAGAAAAGGATCATGGCAGCACAGAGAATAATGGTATTTGAGAACGAAATTTGCTCCTGAATAAACAGGTACATGACAAGAAGAAAGGGGAGAATTCCCATTAAACCGAGACTGATCCTGATCTTGCGATAAAAACTCATGCGCTGTTGCTGTTTTGTCGTCATCGTGAGACTACCCTTGCAGGTTGATTGTTTGCACGCGACGGGGCCTCATTTCTCATGAGCCTTAAGGGCTCCATAAAATGGACCGCAATCTGTATACGATCGCAGGCGGCCGTATTTTGGGAATTTTGTATATTCTTAACCGAAACAACCGTGGCTGTCGTCTTCATCCGCCCCCGTATCTCCGGGGTTCCCGGCAACATGATATTTGCCTCTATAACCTGTCCTTTTATGTATCTGTCAGTCTGCAAAGAGTAAAAGAGAGCTCCGCCCCCGGAGATATTGATCAGCTCTGTTGATTCACAAAAAGAATGTCCAGACCGATTTTCACCTCGCACTTCAAGCTGACATTGCAGGGGAAAACGTTTAAATTTTCTCTGTTCCATGAATATTTTAAAAATTTTTTAAAGTTTGATGCAATTTATGCAAAAAATATGCTTGATGAGTTGTTGCTTGTGTATCATGTAATTATTTGAATATAAAGAAAAGATTAATTCTGATGGAAAATAGATTCGTCAACTGCGGCCTTGAAATACCATATGGTGTTTCAAAATTGTATTCTATTGTTTTTAAAGGAACACATTAATTCTGATGGATTCGTAAAATTATATTTCTCTTATTTTTCGTCATTCCCGCGAAGGCGGGAATCCAGTTGTTTCACCACGTTATGGATCCCCGCCTTCGCGGGGATGACGGATTCGAAGACTTTTTACGAGATCATTAATTCCGACTATTTTTCTTCCTCGACAAAGCCCCAAAAGGGAAAGTCCAGTCGGTAGGAGCCTATTAATCCCGGGCTCTGTTCACGACTTGCGACAAGCCATAGGTCGTTGTGTCGGTTTTCAGGTGGTCCGGTATCAAAGAGGTCCCACTTTGGTAACATGATCATGGCATTATCAGCGGAGTATTCAATATCGCCGGACCCTTTAAAGGATCCCATGTGCGGCTGCTTGTCATATTGGCCGCTCGTGCCGCGGGAAAGCTCTGAAACAACGAGAAAAGAAACGTTGAGTTCATCGCGGATGGCCTCGAGTTGCCTGAGCCAGGCATCTATGCCTGTTCGTCGTTCCGAAAAGTTTTTAAATGGTAATTTGTGCAGGCTGTCAATAACCACCAATGTATAGTCGGCGTGAGTTTCCTGGCGGAGAAAATCAATATGGCGGCGCATGAGTTCGGGGTTAAGCTTTCGGTCACTGACGACCCTGAACCACGGCAGCATGCTTTTGAGCTCTTCTTGAGCCTCATGCATGCGTATTTTTTCAGCCTGTTCTTCCGGCCCATTTTTTATTTGCAGGGTTGTCAATCGGCAGATACGACTGAGTGTCCGCATATAGATTTTTTGTCTGCCGTTTTCAAAGTCATAGTAAATAACAGGAATTTTTTTTCGGGCCATGTTTGAGGCAATCTGGATTAAAAAACTGGATTTTCCCGCCTTTGGAGTTCCTCCCATAATGTTTATGCCGTGGATGCCTCCGAGTGCCTTATCCAAATGAGAAAATCCGGATTTCATGACATGATAGCTGTCACCGGCCTCAAGCCTGAGTTGTTCAACAAAGCGCAGGTGTTCATGCTCAGGCGAGCCAAAGGGCGAAAATGAGCGGGCTGCTTTGATCATCGCAAAAGCGGTCGCTCCAAATTCTTCTTTCTTTTTTCGGGCAAGGTCGGTAACCGTGTATTTTGATGGATATTCTTCAGACCACCGCACTATACGAACCTTGTGGCCGAGACGCTGGGCAAAAAGTCGGACTGTTGTTTCCGATTCAGGATTATGGTTGACAAAAAGAAACAGGGTCTTCAGCCACTGCAGCCTGATCGCGTCAAGCTGTTCAAGATCTCCAACGGCGGGCAGGGATATACAGGGAAGGCCTAACTGCTTGAGCGCCAGCAAATTTTCCTCGCCCTCGGTTATGGCCAGGCTGCCGTTTTCACAATTTTTGATGTCACTGCTGTTAAATATTTGATGAGGATACTGAAAAAATTGATCATCTCCATACCAGAAGGTGTCCTCTGGTTTGTCGGGATGGACGCAATGAGCCGAGTAGCAATTACCGTCATCCTGAATATATGGATAGACAAGATACCGGCCATTGTAGCCTATTTTCATTTCGACAAGGACGTCTCGGCTTACACCCATTTCCGCAAAACGATCAAAGAGTTGATCAGTCATCTTCTCCATAAAGACCGGAATTTCACCATTAATATTTTTAATCGGATATTCAACCTGGCAGGCGCCATAATCCCGGTCCGGATCATAGCCGGGAACTTCAGACAGCCGGAGGTTTCTCAGACGGCCGAAATGGAGAGGAAAACCACCGGCTATACAGCGGTTCGTACAACGGAAATATCCATGGAAATAACTCGCCTGGTTTAAGAAAATGATCAGTTTTCCAGAAGCCTGATCATCCTTTTGGCTGCAGAATGGGCAGACGGTCTGAAGAATGTTGTTTTTCAGCTGCGCATCTGGTAACTGTTCCTGATAGAATTTTGTTATTGTATCGACCATTTATGTCTCACGGGAAATGGGTTTTGCTGTTAGCGTATCTTTATTGAAGCAGAAACGTTATTGGGATTCAATAAAATAGAGAGATTGGAGGAAATATTATGCAGGAATTGCCTGACTTTGAAAAAATGGACCTCTTTTATCTCGGCCGGGAGCTTGATGCCCTGAGCAAAGAGACCTCTCCTCTGCCCCTGCTTTATAAGAGTAAGAATTTCATGACCCATGCCGTTATTTTAGGTATGACCGGCAGCGGCAAGACCGGGCTCGGTATCGCCCTGCTTGAAGAAGCCGCCCTTGACAGGATACCGGCGATCATTATTGATCCCAAGGGGGACATGGCCAACCTGCTGCTTTCTTTTCCCGATTTAGATCCGCAAGATTTTGAACCATGGGTTGATTCGGATAAGGCAAGGCAAAAGGCCATGAGTACCAGTGACCTGGCCAAAGAAACCTCGGAGATGTGGCAAGAGGGGTTGGCCTCCTGGGATGAGGATGGAGCGCGCATACGACGTATGCGGGAGCACACGGAATTTTCTATTTATACCCCGGGTTCAAGTGTCGGCAGGCCGGTGTCGGTCCTGGACAGTCTGCAGGCCCCGGCCCCCGAGGTTGCGGCCGATGATGAAGTTCTTGCCGAAATGGTCAATTCGGCAGTGTCATCGCTTCTTGTGCTGGTGGGTATAAAGGCAGATCCCCTTAAAAGTCGACAGCATATTCTCCTCTCCTCGATTCTTTTGTATTCCTGGCGTAAAGGGGAAGACCTTGATATGGAAAACCTGATCGGCAGCGTTGTCAAGCCGCCTTTTGACCGGGTCGGCGTTTTTCCTCTCGAGAGTTTTTATCCGCAAATCGAGAGGATGGAACTGGCCATGCAGCTCAATAATATCATTGCCAGTCCTTCTTTTACCAGTTGGAGCAAAGGCGTACCGCTAAATATTGATTCCTTCCTCTATACAAAAAATGGAAAACCGCGCCATTCAATTTTTTCCATAGCCCATCTCAGTGATGAGGAACGGATGTTTTTTGTGACTCTGCTTCTTGGTCGGCTTCTTGGTTGGATGAGGCATCAGCAGGGGAGCAGCAGTCTGCGCTGCCTTCTTTATATGGATGAAATTTTTGGTTATTTTCCGCCAAGTGCCAATCCGCCCGCGAAAAAGGCAATGATGCTTTTGTTGAAACAGGCGCGGGCCTTTGGTCTGGGTATTGTTCTTTCTACCCAAAACCCTGTTGACCTGGACTATAAGGGACTGTCCAACATCGGCACCTGGTTTATAGGGCGGCTGCAGACCCGGCAGGACCAGGACCGGGTGCTGGCCGGGATCTCCGGAGGTTCCGGGAATTTCAATAAAGTACAATTACGTGAAATGATGGCAGAAATGCGTGGACGCACCTTTCTCCTTTCTTCAACCCACAGGCCGGATCCGGTCCTTTTTGAAACCCGGTGGGTGCTTTCTTATTTGAAAGGACCGGTTTCTTTACGTGATATCGGCCAACTTGTTGATGGGTCAACAGAGAAACAGGAATCCCCCGGAGGCATGGTTCCGGTGAGCGGTGAGGAACCGACAGGTGACAGTTTGCCGCTGCTGCCGGCTGCTCTTGAACAGCTTTTTATGCCAACCCCGGTTCCCATGGAAGAGGTGCAATACAGGCCTTGGCTGATTGGTTCGGCACGGGTCCGGTTTTTTAATCAACGCCGAAATATTGATCAGGAACAGGATGTCTGCCTGCGACTGTCTGCGGCCGGCTCCATGAGGTCTTTTGACTGGGAGCGGGCGGAAAGTTGCCTGGTGCAGCCGGAAGATTGTCTGCGGAGCGCCCAGGCAGGTGCCGGTTTTTTTCCTGTATCAACGGAACTGGCTGACCGGAAAGGGATAAGCGTATTAAAAAAACAATTTTCCGATTTTCTCTACCATGACAGGAAACTTGAGTTGTTACGGGTCGTTTCCCTTAAGCTGGAGTCCAGGCCGGGAGAAAGCGAAGAACAGTTCCATCAGCGACGTGCGGCCCTGCTGCAGGAGAAGAAAGAAATAGAGATCAGGAAGGTTGAAAAACAATTTGGCAAAAAACAACAACAGCTCCAGGTTCGGCTGGAAAAGGGTCTGACCAGGCTTGATAAGGAAAAAGGGGATGTTAAGGCCAGAGGGGTGGATACGGCATTGTCTTTTGGGGTGGCTGTTTTTGGCGCCCTTTTCGGGCGCAAGGGTTTATCGGTCTCCAATGCCACCCGTTCCGCCCGTAGTGTGAGAAGTGCCGGTCGATTGATAAAAGAAAAAGGCGATGTCCAGCGGGTCGAACAGGAGGTTGCCCGTATTGAGCAGGATATGCGGTCACTGGCAACGGAGCTTCAGGACACGCTCAGTGCGATTGCCGACCGTTTTGATCCAACACATTACCCTGTGGAAACTTTTGCCGTTACCCCGAGAAGAAATGATATTTTTTCCGTTAAAATTGCTCTTGTCTGGGAGCCTGATTTTGATATTCCATAAGGACGGGCAGGGGCCTTCAGGTTAGAAGTGAGTGGGTTCTGATCTAAGGGCTGCGGGATAATTATTTTTTTCCGCAGTCCTTAGCTTCAGCCGAAGCCCTCTACCCAAGAATCTCCTGCAGGGCCTGCTTATCAAGGAGCTCAGGAAATCTGATATGAACAGAAAAATCGCTTTCCAGCAGCTCAAAAGGCTGAACGCCTATGGCAAGGCCGGTTAGCTGCAAATGCCCGGGGTCACCACCAATCGGAATAGTTATTCGCATGGTACGGCCAAGAAGCAGGCGGGTATTTTCTTTTTTTGAAATTCTGATTAGAAACGATAGACCACCCTGGGAGATATCGGCCAATTCCCCCCTGAATCCACGGCCGATCGGTTTGTTGTTCTGGTCAATCAACTGTACTTGTATTTTACGAGAAAGCCGGATCCTTTCGGATTGTCTTCGATCCAGGCCCTTTTTTTCGAGAAGCGTTCGTGTGTTATTACACTGATTGTAAAAACTCCGAAGCTTGGATTCCAGGCCTGGATATTCCTCCTGCCAGCGATGGAAGCTGTCCCATTCGAGGATTGATATATTTACCGGAGTGAGCGCCGTCAGAGTTACAGTCCAGAAGGAGGCGTCAAAGAAGTTTTCGCCGACAATCTGGCCACGATTCATAGTGCTGACAAAGATTTCTCGCCCATCTTTATTGTAGGAGATTTTAACACTTCCCTGATTAATGAAAAAGAGTTTATCATTTTTTTCCCCTTGCCGGACAATAATTTCTTCCGAGGAAAAATTCTGTTCTTCCAGTTCATGATAAATGGCGCTGAACTCGACAGGGTCCAGTTTCTCCAGAAGCCCTGCCCAGGTTTCCAATTGGTTTGGACTGACGGCCCCGGTTTTTTCTTTTTCTATGATTTCTCCTGATCGGATTATTTCCGTCAATGCCATGGGATCGATTTCATAGATGCGCTCCCGTAGACGCTCGGCATTGGCAAAATCCTTATTTTTGGCACAGGTAACAACGAGATCGTACAGCTCTTTTTTTGCCGCCTCAGTCTTTCCCCGTGCCGCCTTATGAAAAATTGTCGCTTCCTTTTCTGCAAGAGGATCATGTTTTCTGAGTAGTTGCGCCTGACGGGTGTTTTCCTGCTGGACAGAATCGGCAAGAACCGATGAATTCGAGCCGATGGCATGTAAAGCGCTTTGAGCTGCTGAAAGGACTGCGGGGCTGTAATCATCAAGGCCGGGAATTTTTGTCGCGATTACTTTTTTTAATCCGGGGAGTGCCTTTTTAGAACCGAGTCGGGCAAGAGCGATGCATATCTCCGTCTGCAGCTGTTCTTTTTCGTGGTGTGGCGGACCAGCAGAGGATTCAAGCAGGTTCGTTAGAGGAAGGACTATGCTTTCGTCATGGATTTTACCCAACTGCCGGACAATAAGTGGCTGCAGTTCCGTCGATGCCCGAGTCAGCTCCTGGAGAAAGAATTTTTTTCTTGCTGACCCGCCAGTTACACCTATAGTTTGAACAACTTCCCGTTGGACACGCACATCCTCATGATGAATATATGGTGCAAGTGTTGTAAAACAATCCGGATCACCAATGCGCTTAAAAAGCCGTATAATATTACGAGTGATATACCAGGGGGCATCCTGTTCAAGAAGGAGCAGCAATGCGTTGCGCGCCGGTTTGCCGATCTCTTCTATCAGTTTGAGAAGCAGTTCACGTTCTTTGCGGATTTCACTTTTTCCCAACCTGCTCATAAGAAAGTTTGCAGCACCCGCACCCATTCGGGAAATCAGGTATTGGCTGTTGTCACGATGCTGGTTATCGGTTTGAATATTTTCAAGAAGTGGATCGAGCAGGGTCGGATCAGCAAGACGATCAAGACATATTTGCGCGTGATTACCGAGATTGGAGGTGCTTTCATCGGTATATATCGTCAGATCGAAAAGCGGATCCAGGGCGTTGATGGCCCGGTTGTATTTTTTATGGAGGATATGATGGCGGGTAAGATGCTCAAGAGCGTTTAAAGTTTGGAAACCAGCCTGCAGGTCCTCCATGAACGGCAGAGCCTGTTTGAGCGCAGGCAAAAGCTTATCGAGGCGCTGCCAATCATCGACTTCGACCAAAGTGGCTGCTGTTCGGCCAAGGGCTTCCGCGCTTCCCCGGCGTACGGCCGGATTATTATTCCGGAGCCCGGTTACCAGTCGGGTCAGCAACTGGTCGGTCGCCTCTTGTTTGTCATGCACAATTAACTGGTTGATACTGGCTGGAAGAGCTTGGATAAACAGGTCGTCTGTTAATACCGTTTGATCCCCTTCAAGCAACAGCCTGATGCTCTCTCGTACCTGCTCCTGATTAAGCTGCTGTTCCTTTTCCTGCTGTCTCTGATGGATGGCCAATACGGCTCGCAGTTTT
The DNA here is from genome assembly GCA_024763055.1 of Desulfobulbaceae bacterium. Taxonomy (GTDB): domain Bacteria; phylum Desulfobacterota; class Desulfobulbia; order Desulfobulbales; family Desulfobulbaceae; genus DRLX01. The sequence continues at coordinate 80 of JANTGH010000025.1, read as the reverse complement.
TCCCCGCGTACGGTCTGCATGAGCCGTTGATAGGCTGCCTGGAGTTCCTCATCGTTAAGAGCGGCCAGGGGTGAGGCAAG
>JANTGH010000024.1 GCA_024763055.1 Desulfobulbaceae bacterium | reverse complement strand
ACAAGATGCGAGGATTCGGTTGTTTCATTGTAGTTGTGCCTACATGGAACAACCGGTGACGAAGCAGATTGTGCCAAAATGGAAATCCCATCGGGTTAAACTCATTTGCAACACTTTGTTCACTAAACAATCTGTTATCATAATCTTTTTAAATTTTGCAAATGAGTGAAACGCTCAATTTAGGAAAGAGTAAATTACAGAGCAAGGAGAAAAAAATATGCACAGACAGAGCATAAAACAAATGGTTGTTGACATGGCAACCAGGGCGAAAAAGGCTTCCCGCTCCCTTGCTGTGCTACCCACGGCACTTAAAAATCAAGTGCTCTTGCAAGCTGCTGAGATGCTTATGGAAGAGTACGCCTTTATTGAAAAGGAGAACAATAGAGACCTTGCCGCAGGTAGAGAGAAGGGACTGTCTGCCGCCATGCTCGACCGTCTTGAGCTTAGTGAAAAGGTGCTCCGTTCCATGGTAACGGGTTTACGTGAAGTTGCCGCACTGCCCGATCCAGTTGGGGAAGTGACCGGCATGAAGCGTTTGCCGAGCGGCATAACTGTCGGACGAATGCGCATTCCTCTTGGAGTTGTTGGCATGATTTATGAATCCAGGCCCAATGTGACCATTGACGCGGCTGCCCTTTGTTTAAAGGCCGGCAATGGAATATTGTTGCGTGGAGGCTCCGAGGCCATATATTCCAACCTTGTTTTGGCAAAAATTCTGCAAAATGTATTGACATCAGCCAAGGTTGATCCAGCCGTTGTCCAGGTCATTCCGGTTCCGGACAGGGAGGCGGTCAATCATATGCTTGCTCTCGATGACCTGCTCGATGTTATAATTCCGAGAGGCGGAGAGGGCTTAATCCGCTTTGTAACTGAAAACTCGCGCATCCCGGTGTTAAAACATTACAAGGGGGTCTGTCACGCCTATGTGGACCAGGATGCTGATGTTGACATGGGTGTACGGATTGTCATGAACAGTAAAACCCAACGACCTGGAGTCTGTAATGCCTTGGAAGGTTTGCTTGTTCACCGTGATATTGCCGGAACGTTTTTGCCTGTGGTTGCGGAAAAACTTATGAAACAGGGTGTCGAACTGCGTGGTTGTACCCGCAGCTGTTCCCTTGCCCCAACAATGATTCCGGCAAAGGAAACGGATTGGGGAACAGAATTTCTTGATCTGATTCTGGCGGTCCGGGTTGTTGATTCCATGGATGAAGCCATGGCCTATATTACAAGGTACGGTTCGCAGCACACGGAAACAATTATTACCAATTCCTACCATAGAAGTCAGAAATTTTTACGAGAGGTTGATGCGTCTGCGGTCATGATAAACGCATCAACTCGGTTCAATGACGGCGGGCAGTTCGGCCTGGGCGCTGAAATTGGGATCTCCACTACAAAATTGCATGCCTATGGGCCCATGGGGCTTGAGGAGCTGACGACCAGGAAGTTTATTGTCTACGGGGAAGGAGAGGTTAGAAAATAGGTAGAGCGATAGAAGATTGACCAAGAAACTTCACAGAATCGGTATATTCGGAGGAACATTTGATCCGGTACATGAAGGTCATGTCCGTTTAGCTGAGTTTGTCCTTGCCCAGGGAATTGTAGATCTAATCCTGTTTCTACCTGCTGCCCGTCCACCCCACAAAGCTGAAGCCATTGCCCCGTTTTTCCACCGGATTTCCATGCTGAAAAAAGTTATTTCCGGCAGAGCTGAATTTGCTGTTTCTACTCTTGAGGGCAGGCGGCAAGGCCCTTCATATACAGTGGACAGCCTGCAGGCGCTCAAATGTGAATACGGTGACACCCGGCTTTTTTTTCTTCTTGGCGCTGATTCTCTTATAGAGTTGCACCACTGGCATCATTTTGCGGAGATTTTTCAACTGGCTGCATTGATTGTCGCTGCCCGTTCAGGCCTGAGTGATGAACAGTGTTATCAGGCAATACGGAAACTGCCTGGAAATTTTACATCCGACCGTCAATGTCGCCTATGGAAACGAGATGACGGCGCGGAGATTTACTATCTCAAAGGCTTTTCCTGCCCGGTTTCTTCTTCGGAGGTTCGAAAACAGCTCCAAAAAGGAGTGCGGCCGCAGGGGGTTGCTGCAGAGGTTTTTTGGTATATACAAGAGCATAAACTCTATCTCAGTGCTTCTTAGTTATGCGTTATATCGCTGACTTGCATATTCATTCCTGCTATTCCAGGGCTACGAGCAAGGCCAGTCGTTTACCCGGACTTGCTGCCTGGGCGGCTATTAAAGGAATTCAGGTTCTGGGAACCGGTGATTTTACCCATCCCGGATGGTTACAGCATTTGTCTGAACATCTTGAACCCGCAGAGCCAGGGTTTTTTAAATTATCGACCTGGAACAAGGATGAAGTGACAACCCTTGTCCCGCAGGGCATCAGAGTCAGTGATTTACCCATAGGAGATATTCGTTTTATTCTCAGCTCAGAGATAAGTTCCATTTATAAAAAAGATGGAAAGGTCCGAAAAATCCATAACATTCTCTATGCACCTGATTTTGATTCAGTACGCCGTATAAATAAAACGTTGGCAAAAATCGGTAATCTTGAATCCGACGGCAGGCCCATACTCGGTCTTGATGCCCGCAATCTTCTGGAAATTTTTCTTGAGCAGGGGCCAGGCGGTTTTTTTGTTCCCGCTCATATATGGACCCCATGGTTTTCACTCTTTGGGTCAAAATCAGGATTTGACGCGCTTGAGGAATGCTTTTCTGATTTGAGTTCCGAGATTTTTGCCCTGGAAACCGGTCTCTCCTCTGATCCAGACATGAACAGGTGTATTTCCGCCTTTGATGGTTATACGCTGATTTCCAATTCAGACTGTCATTCACCGGCAAAGTTAGGCCGGGAGGCCAATATCTTTGATACTGATTTCAGTTTTTCTGCCTTGCAGCAAGCCCTTCGCTCACCGACCAACGAATCCGGCCGACAGACATTCACCGGAACCATTGAATTTTATCCAGAGGAGGGCAAGTATCACTGTGATGGGCATCGAAAATGCCAAACCTGTTTTAACCCTGAAGAGACTCTCAAACGTAATGGGTTGTGTCCGGTCTGCGGCAAACCTGTTACTGTTGGCGTCTTGCACAGAGTCATGGAATTTGCCGATCGTAAATCCCCGGTGTATCCTGAAAACGCACCCGCTGTATACAGCCTTATACCCCTGCCGGAAATTCTCAGCGAACTCCATGGCGTGGGACCTGGATCAAAAACCGTCCTTCGCTCTTATGCTCAGTTAATCAATCTGTTTGGTTCTGAATTTAACCTTGCTCTCCATGTTCCGCTAACTGATATTTCCACTACCGGATCCCCGCTTCTTGGCCAGGCCATTGACCGGGTAAGGCAGGGCCGGGTGATCCGGCAACCCGGATATGACGGTGAATTTGGGGTGATCCGGGTTTTTGAAGAAGACGAACTCAGCAGACTTGCCGGACAGCTCAATTTATTTGGTGAACCGGTAAAAAGAAAAGTCATACGCAAAAAGCAGAAAAATCTGAATCAACAAAAGAGTATACACAGAAAAAAAAAATCACGTGCAACCCAAAAACAACTTAATCCCGAGCAGCTGGCAGCGGTAACAAGTTCGGCTCCTTATATTCTTGTCCAGGCCGGTCCGGGAACCGGCAAAACCCATACCCTGGTATCACGTCTTAACTATCAATTGCAGCACAGACCTGGTCCCGCCACCGTTATTACCTTTACCAACAAGGCCGCTGAAGAGATCCGCGATAGAATACAAAAAATACAAAAAATACAAAAAGATCGTGATCAAAGAAACAAGGCAGAAAGTGATGGAGAATCGGTCTTTGTCGCGACCCTGCACAGCTTTTGTCTGTATTTTCTTCGCCGACAGGACCCGTTGCTTCGTGTTGTCGGTCCCGAGATGCGAGCTCTTTACTTACGCCGGCTTTTTCCTTTCCTCAGTGCTTCTCAACTTACCGGGATATCTGAGGGGATCTCCTCTTTTCTGCTTGATATCTCACAGCCAATTGAAGGATCTGCCGGTGACTTTATAGAGGGGAAAAAATATTTTCAATTTCTCGACAATCATCACCTGATCGATCTTGAGGCAATTATTCCCTGCGGGCAGGCCCTTCTTAAAAAGAATTCTTCTGTCGGGCAAACCATGCGCCGGGGTATCGGGAACCTCTATATTGATGAGTTCCAGGACCTTAATAAGGTCCAATATCTGCTGGTCCGTGAACTTGCCGATTCCTGTTCAATTTTTGCCATTGGTGATCCCGACCAGGCGATTTATGGTTTTCGCGGCGCTTCTCCAAAGTGGTTTTATCAATTTATCCAGGACCTTGATCCTGAGGTGCATAGATTAACCAAGAACTATCGCTGTGATAAAAATATTGTTAAGGCCGCAGCCACAGTTATTGCCGAAAATAACGATGCGGGGCCTGCCGCCATTCCGGTCAGTGAAAACAAGGGTCGAATTTTTAAACAAAAATTCAAGTCATCCTATGGTGAGGCCCGTTTTATCGCAGAACACATTGAAGAGCTTCTCGGCGGAACCTCACATCGGGAAATCGAAAAACTGATCAGCACTTCTGAGCAGCAGAATTATTCCCTGCGGGATATTGGCGTACTCTATCGCACCAGCCGGCAGGCAGATGTCATCGCCGATGTGCTCTTTAAACAGGGGATACCGTATCAACGGGTTGAACTTGATCCGTTTTACGAAAAGGAGCCGGTAAAAATCCTTTACTTGTGGATCCTTGTTGCCGCAGGCACGTTTGACCTTTCTCATCTCTTATCTCTACTCGTCATTGAGCGTGGTATAGGTAAAATTACCCTGAACCAGGTGGAAAATGCCCTGCTCGAAGAAAGTGATTTATTGGCTGCGCTTACGACTTTGTCTCTGCATGTTGAAAAATTAAAAATTCCAGTACAACGTTTTCAGGGTTTTGCCAGGCAAATACGGCATATAGCCAATGAACACGGGGTTGCGGCAAGCCTTGAACCGGTCATTGATCATTACCAGATATCAAGAAAATCTGTTGATGTTCAACGTTTTTTACGATTATCCGGGGCCATTGGCAATTCGTTAACGGAATTTGCTGATTATTTACAGGTAAACAACCGATCAGTATTTTATGATAACCAGGCTGAGGCAGTGACCCTCATGACCCTGCATGCTGCCAAAGGAGTTGAATTTTCGGCAGTGTTTCTCATCGGTCTTGAAGAAGGGTTGTTGCCCATAAAGCCCAGAGAACAATTGAACAGGGATGATTTTTTATCCCATATTGAGGAGGAGCGCAGGCTCTTTTTTGTCGGCATGACCAGGGCCAGACACCAACTCTATCTCAGCTGGTCGGATAGTGAGCGCAGGCCGGGTAAACTCGGACAGGGTAAACCATCCAGATTTCTTGACGCAATTCCTGAATCCCTGCTCATGCAGGCTCTCCCTGCAAGAGCGAAACGAACCCGATATAAACAACTGATCCTTTTTCAGTAAATATGGCTGACCCGCAGAATACATCAACAGATAAAATTGCTCATCTTTCCGCAACTATTGATCGGTTACAAAAGGAAAACGCGCAATTACAGAAAAAGGCCCGGCACGCTGACAGTGCCAACAAGGCAAAATCTGACTTTCTTGCCATGATCAGTCACGAAATACGCACGCCAATGAACGGGGTTATCGGCTTAAGTGAACTCCTGCTTGGAACCGATCTGCAGGGTCAACAAAAACATTTTGCCGAATTGATCCTTACCTCGGCAAGAAATTTACTGACCTTGATCAACAGCCTTCTTGATTTCAGCAAAATTGAAGCCAAAAAAATGGTGCTTGATCTTGCCCCCTTTGATTTAAAGGCCATGCTGAAAGAGATCATGGAACTTTACAGCCTGTCCGGACAGCAGAAGAATCTAGCTGTTGTTGCTCAAATTGATCATCAATTGAGTCCTTCGTATATTGGAGACAGTTACCGCATTCGCCAAATCCTTGTGAATTTTCTCGGTAATGCCATAAAATTTACGGAAAAAGGAGAGATCCTGCTTAAGGTTTTTCTCGTGGAAAGTAAAGAGAATACAGACCTGATACGATTTGAGGTAAAGGATACAGGTCCTGGGATTATCAGGGAAAAGCAGGGTGAATTATTTCAGCCGTTTACCCAGTTGGATGGTCCGTCACGGCTTCGTTATGGCGGCACAGGTCTGGGGCTTTCCATTTGTGCCAAACTTATTGAATTGATGCAGGGTGCTGTTGGACTGAACTCGAAACCAGGGCAGGGGAGTACCTTCTGGTTTCAAATCAGTCTGCCTGTTGAACAAACCGGTAGCCCTATAGTTAAACAAACAACTGGTAAACCAGTTGTCGAAAATCAAGGTGCCGGCAAGAAACGGACTGCCGCTGCGTTGAAATACAAAATTCTCATAGTTGATGACGAACCCACTAATCGAATGGTTTTGCGTGAAAGTCTACAACGGGCCGGCGTTGAGGTTGTTGAGGCGATCAATGGTCAGGAAGCTGCTGAATTCTGTATGCACTCATCATTTGATCTCATTTTCATGGACTGTCAGATGCCGGTGGTGGACGGGTTTGAATCAACAACGAAAATTTTATCCCTGACAAAAACATCCGGAAAACTACCCCCTCCGATTGTCGCTCTGACAGCGGACGCAACAGTTACCACCCAGCAGCGATGCCATGACACCGGCATGGTTGATCACCTGCTCAAACCACTTGATTTCGACGAATTAAAGAGAATTGTTGCCAGACTTCTTCCCGGGTTACAACAGGAAATTCAGGGAAGGCATATCATTGCCAAAGAGGAAGATTCCGACGTTGAAAAAGAGGCATTGGTAGTCAATCCGCAATCTCTTGAGAAGTTGGGCCAAAATATTGGTGATCTTACTCCTGTAATTACAGTTTTTCTCCAAACGTTGAACAACAGGATCAGTGAAATCAGTCAAGCTGTTGAAGCAAAAGACGCAGGGGCAATTGCCCGCACCGCTCATACCCTGAAAGGAAGCAGCAGCCAATTCGGGGCTGAAGAGTTGGCAGGATTATGCCGACAGATGGAAGAAATGGGCCGCAGCAAGACCATCGCCCAGGCCGAGTCGCTTCTCCTTGAAATAGGTCGGGCAGCAGACAGGTTGGGTGAAACTTTAGTTCGCACAGTTGAACGAATGAGCAGGCATAAACCAGAATAATCGATTGCCCAAAAAAACAGGATCTTGTTGTATCGATTTTTATGAGGGACTTTGAATAATCAAAGAGGCTCTTTATTAAAAATCCATCCGGCTTTCTTATTCACAGTGTCCGATAATGTCTCTCTGCTTTTTTGTGGATACATAACAATACTTTGAAAAATTGTATTTCGGAATCTCGTGAACTCGTTTACCTCGTTATGCTCAAAATTTTATTACATTTCTTGATCTCGTTATGCAGTCAAGCTGCATAACTAAACGAAAATCCTAATTTTTCAAGGTATCCTAAAGTAGTATATATCAAAATGCTTGATTAAGATTTTTTTTTCCTGCATTATAGAATATGTGAAAAAAAAATTGCGACTATCTTCTGAAGAGTTTGCGCCTCCCTATGACTACAACATTTTTCTCAGATACTATACCCCTTATTCTTGTCGTTGATGACGATGAGGTAATTCGCATGCTGCTCCGACAGTTTCTTGAAGGGGAGGGATACAGGGTTGAAGAGGCTTCGGACGGGCAGCAGGCCCTGCACAAACTCACTGCCAAATCCTTTGACATGATCATCATGGATATTGCCATGCCCGGGGCTGATGGACCGGAAGTTTGCCAGAGCATCACCTCCTCGCTCGCCAATGCGCCCCCTATCCTGATGATTACCGCATTGGATGACGAGACTTTTGTTGACAGGTCTTTTCAGGCCGGGGCTGTGGATTATATTCACAAACCCATCCACTGGTCGGTATTGAAAAATCGCATTCGTTATATTCTGGGTTCACACAGAGCAAAATTAGAACTTGAGCTGCTGTCCCGTCAATATGAGATGATTCTCGACGCTGCAGCCAACGGAATTTGCGGCGTTGATGAAAAGCGTATTATTTCCTATATTAATCCCACAGGGTTGTCCATGCTCGGCTACGGTGATCAACCGTCTCTTTCCGGCATGCCCTATGATCAGGTGATTAAGATATCCATGCCTGGATCCGATGACTTTGATCTGGACTGTTGTCCCTTTTTTCATGATGACAGCATGACCGCCTCCCATCATTTTGATGAGGTCCGTATGCTGCGAAAAGACGGGACCAGTTTTCCGGCTGATTTCAGAGCCACGCCTATTTTCCGTGGGACCAGAGTGGCTGGAGGGGTTATTGTTTTTCAGGATGTTACCGAACGACAGCAGGCAGCCGAACTTATCCGTTATATGGCAAACCATGATTCACTTACCAATCTGCCAAATAGAAATTATCTTCGAAAACGCTTGCCGCAGGCGATTTCTCTTGCCCAGCGTCATGATCGCCTGCTTTGTCTTCTTTTTGTTGATTTGGACCGGTTTAAGCCGATCAACGATACCTATGGGCATGGAATCGGAGATATTGTCCTGTTTAAGGTCGCACAGCGGCTGATGAAAATACTTCGTACATCAGATTCGATCTGTCGATTAGGTGGAGACGAATTTGTCATTCTGCTCGAAAGTACCTCCACGGTAGAAGGTGCCGAGCTGGTTGCGGAAAAGGCTATTGAAACACTCAACGAACCGATAGAGGCGGGTGACCATGTCTGTTATATTGGCGCCAGTATAGGAATTTCCGTTTTTCCCGATGATTGTAAAGATGCGGAAACCATGCTCAGACATGCCGATATCGCCATGTATGATGCCAAGAAAAAAGGGCGCAACCAATGGCAGCGCTTTTCCGGCAAAGAATCGCCTTTTATAACGACATAAGCACAGCCCGCACCCCCTATTGATTCAGCGCAATAGTACGAATAATATCTTTTTTGCCGATCACGCCGACAAGCTCATCGTTATCCATCACCGGCAGGGTATGAACCTGTCGTTCAGCCATCAGGGTCGCCACTTCGTCAATGGGGGTATCAGGTTGTACTGATACCAGGTCCGGTGAGCAGATGTCCCCTACACTGGTTGCCGCCATTTTTTTCATGTCTTTTTCGAGTTTATCCGGGTTTTCCAGAAAGACGAAAGAGTCAAGGATTGCAACAACCGTTGGGATATGCACTTTTTTGTTTTGATCAATCAGATCACTCTCGGTTGCAACTCCCATTACCTTGTGTTCACCATCATAGACCGGCACACCACTGATTTGGTTCTTGTAAAGCAGGCTGGCCAGTTCTTTAACAGACATGGATTGTTCGGCTGTGATTACTTCTGTTGTCATAATGTCTTTTGCTTTTTTCATAGTTTTTCTCCTCGATGTTTTCGGCATTCCCTGATGGCTGCGGGCAACATGGCCGCTACCTCTGATGCCAGATAGCCGTATTTTCTTTCCCGGGAAAGGATATCAGCAGCCAGCCCGTGCAGATACACTCCGGTGCAGGCTGCTTTCCAGGGTGAAATTCGCTGGGCAAGCAAACTGCCGATCAAACCCGAGAGCACATCGCCCATACCGCCGGTAGCCAAACCCTGGTTGCCGCTGGTATTAACGGCCTGGTTTCCTCGATTATCGACAATGATTGTTCCGGCCCCTTTGAGGGCAATAACAATATCCTGTCCGATTTTACTGCAGAGTTCTACTGCAGCAGTAATTCTGTCCTGCTGGATTTCCCTGGTATTCAGACCGGTCAGGCGGGACATTTCACCAGGATGTGGCGTTAATATACGCGGTCCTCCCGGACATGCAAGCACCTCCCGATGCAGGGCGAGTATATTTAAGGCATCGGCATCAATAACCATGGGCAGCGAGATTTCCTGATACAACCGTAAAACAAGCTGTTCGGTTTTATCATCTGTGCCTATTCCAGGGCCAATGACAATTGCGGTTTTGCCGATCGCGGCTGCAAGGATACTGTCAAAATCGTTTATAGACAGGATTGTTGTTGAGCTGGGCAGAGGAAGCGTCATCGCCTCAAGCAGGTTGTGTTCGAAAATTGAATTGAGCTCATGGGGAACAGCACTGGTGACAAGGCCGCAACCGCTTGTCAAGGCAGCCCGGCAACAGAGAAGCGCGGCCCCGGTTTTGCCTTCCGATCCAGCAAGGACAAGGAGATGCCCATGACTCCCCTTATGTGAATCTATTGATCTTTTGGAAAGATTTTTTTCCACAGTATTGGTTAAGGCAATGCTTTTCAGCGGTACCTGTTTAAGAGCCGCTGCCGGGATACCGATATCAACAATATGAAGCCGACCGATTCCGGCCCCTCCGTGCTGATAGTGGGCAGGTTTGGCGAAACCATAAGTTGCGGTAAGATCAGCGACAACAGCACAGCCCAAAATCCGGCCGGTATCAGCATCTATTCCTGAGGGTAGATCAACAGCCACGACCGGCCAATCGTGCTTTTGGCGCAGGTCATTGATACAGGCTATGATCATGGCCATATGTCCGGTAATTTCCCTGGTCAGGCCTGTTCCGAAGAGGGCATCAATGAAACAGGCAACCGGATGTTTACCATGCCTTTGAAGAATGGATGCTGGAATTTCTTTTGTGTCAAAGGGATCCGGCAGAACAATTGAGGGGAGATCAAGCTTATTGACAATTGAGGCATTGATGGCTGCGTCGCCTTTCAGTCGCTCTGGGGGGAGCGAAAAAAGAATAAATGGATAGCCGCCTGCCTGATGAACACGCCTGGCAATGACCAGGCCATCGCCGCCATTGTTCCCGGGACCAACGAAAACCGGAACGGTTTTTCCCTTTAAAGATCCAAGCGTGTCCTCTATAAACGATACCGTGCCGTGGCCCGCATTTTCCATCAGGACAATGCCGGGTAAACCATACTGTTCAATGGTCAGCCGATCAAGTTGCTGCATTTCAGCAGCCATGGCGATTTTCATACCTTTTCCTTATAACGAAAATGTTGGGATTAAACTAAAGGGTACCTTTAAAATTTCCTCTCCCTTAACAATGATGGCGTCGTAAAAACTTCGATCTACTGCGTCGTGTGTGTCGGGATGACTCAAGACATACTACCTGTATAGTCATGACCCATCCCGACACACTACTCCTCGGAGTCTCCGCTACGCTGCGCTTACCTGTATATCTGTGTTTTGTACTTAGCCATCTTTGAGTGAGTTGTGACTTTTTACGAGTTCATCAACAATGAATATAGGCATTTTTGCAGATTACGGCAAACATCGTTTGCTTTCTTCAAAATGAAAGAACAGCAGGCTGTGATTTATGCTGTACAATTTGTATCTCTTTGTTTATTATACATTATTCTAAAATATTATTTTTGCAGGGAGTTCTATGATGCGTTTTCAATTCTCCTTCTGGTTATTTTTCGTTTTTTTACTTACACTTTATGGCTGCAGCAGCGTCCGGGTCAACTCGGATTTTGATCCGGCCGTCGATTTTTCCACTATCCATACCTATAACTGGAAAAAGGTTAAGATACAAGATGATGTCCTTGCCCAAAATCAACTGCTGTACAAGTCTCTTACCAGAGCAATTGATAGATATCTGCAGACCAGAGGGTATCAAAAAACCGAGCCGAATTCAGCAGATGTTCTTGTTGCTATCCACGCCGGCGTAAAGGAAAAAATGCGGTTGACCGACCGCGGACCAGGGACGCGCGGTTATTATTCAGATCCCTGGAATCGTCCCTGGAGAGGGCGCGGCGTCCCCTATGGCAGTAGGATTGATGTCAGCTATTATACAGAGGGAACCCTTGTTGTGGATATCGTAGAACGTAAAAAGCAGGAGCTTATCTGGCGAGGTCTGGGCACCGGTATTGTCCATGACTCTTCCAACCGGGAAAAGAAGGCTAACGCCATAGATGAATATGTGCGCAAGATACTTGACCAGTTTCCTCCGGGCTATAAGGCAAAGAAATAAAAAACAAATAATGGCATGGTTTTTCTTGAATTGCTCGACCCGGACTACAATCAACAGGGAAACCAACAAATTATTTAGCTTTTTGGAGTCCTAACCATGGCTGAACAGCAGCAGACAAAAGAAGTTCGTAAGCAGCAGTTTAATCTTACTTCACCCCAGTGGTATCTCAACCGTGAATTAACCTGGCTTGCCTTTAACCGCAGGGTACTCCATGAGGGTCAGGATGATCGGACGCCGCTTCTGGAACGCCTCATGTTTCTTGCAATTATCGGTTCCAATCTTGATGAATTTTTCATGAAACGCATTGGCGGCCTCAAACAGCAGGTTGGCGCCGGAGTTCGCAAACTTACAGTTGATGGCCGTACGCCCGGCCAGCAGATTGCCGAATGCCATGAGGTCGTTCGTGACCTGTTGGAACAGCAGCAAAAACTTGAAGGTCAACTGTTCGGGTTACTGGCCAAAAATAAAATTCGTATTGTTGATTACAAGCAATTGACCAAGGTGCAAAAACAAGAGGTAGACGGATATTTCCAGGAAAATATCTATCCCTTGCTTACGCCTCAGGGCATGGATCCGGCCCATCCCTTTCCCTTTATCTCCAACTTGTCTTTAAACCTTCTCGTAGCCACCAGATTCAAGGACGATGAACACATCTATCTCAACCGTATCAAAGTCCCAACCGGCATAGGTATTCCACGATTCATCCGGGTAGGCAGAAGTCATCTCTATGTGCGTTTTGAAGATGTCATTGCCAATAATCTGTCGGCAATTTTCCCTGATATGATTATTGAAAGCTGTGAGCTGTTTCGGGTGACCAGAAATGCGATAACGGAAAAGACCCTGGATCAGGCCAATGATCTGCTTTCCATGATTGAAACCGCCCTGCGGGACCGAAAATTTGCAGAAATCGTCCGACTGGAGGTCGGTTCCTGCATGTCACCTGCGCATCGAGGGATGTTGGCCGCCGAACTTGGCATTGATGAAGAACGTGATGTCTTTTCAGTCGATGGTATCATGGCCAAGCGTGATCTTTTTCAGATCGCCGCCATCGACCGACCAGACCTTCATTATCCTCAACATCAACCCTTTGATCATTATCGTCTGGCCGGAGACTCACCAAACATCTTTCATGTCATTCGTGAAGAAGGTGCTGTTCTCCTCCAACATCCGTATGAATCCTTTGAATCGTCAGTTGAACGATTTTTAAAAGAGGCCAGTATGGACCCCAAAGTACTGGCCATTAAAATGACGTTGTATCGCACTTCGTCGGATTCCAGAGTTATCCAGTATCTTCTTGATGCCGCCCAAAACGGTAAACAGGTTGCAGTGGTGGTTGAGCTTAAGGCCCGTTTTGATGAGTCGGCCAATATCCATTGGGCTGGATATTTAGAACAGGCTGGTGTTCATGTTACCTATGGTGTTGTGGGGCTTAAAACCCATTCCAAGGTTGTTTTTGTTATCCGGCGTGATTTTAACGGACTCAAACGGTATGCCCATATCGGTACGGGCAACTATCATTCGGGTACTGCCCGTCTTTATAGTGATCTTGGCCTGTTAACCTGCGATTTGGATATTGGTGAGGATCTGACGGAACTGTTTAATTATCTGACCATGGGCTATGCGCCTGCAAGAAAATATAAAAAATTACTGCCTTCACCAAAGATCCTGAAAAAAGGCCTCTTGAATAGAATTGATCGGGAAATAGCCCATCATAAAAAATTTAAAAACGGGCTGATTCAATTCAAGACCAATGCTCTTGAGGATAAAGATATTACCAAAGCTCTGTATAAAGCCTCCCAGGCTGGTGTCCATGTGGATCTTATTGTCCGAGACACTTGCAGGTTGCGGCCCGGAATTGAAGGGTTATCCGACAATGTCCGGGTAATATCAATTGTCGGGCGTTTTCTTGAACACAGTCGAATTTATTATTTTAAGAACAATGGTAATGAAGAATATTTTATCGGCTCCGCCGACATCATGAAACGCAATCTCGAGGCCCGGGTAGAAGTAATGACTCCGGTAGAACCCAAAGTCCTGCAGACGGAACTCCGAAAAATTCTTGATGTGCAGCTTAAAGACCGTAGAAGCGCCTGGGAGATGCAGCCTGACGGTAATTATATTCAATTGCAGCCTACTGCCCGAGGTGAGCAACTCAGTTCACAGGAGCAGCTTATAGCGCTGGCCGCTAAGAGACTTGCAGAAGCCCGGAGGCTATCCAAAAAGAAACGTAAGAAAAAAATCGCCAAACGAAAAAACAAGTAACAAGGAATGCTGCCAGTGAGAAAACGGGTCAGAATAGATATTGATTACCGACGTGACTGTTAATGGGGCTTTAAGGACGTGCGGGCACGTCTACGCGCCCAGAGATCTGGAGAAAATTTTCGGTTTCTCTGCGATCATGCAATGGCTGCAAAAATGGATGCGGTCGTTGCCGGGGTTCACGGTGAAATCCTGGAGAGAGACGTACGTTCCTATGGCGTTGTTCTTCTTGTCGGAAAGAAAATATAAGCGTATTAGAATACAAACAAGCCGAAAACATAAGTTATTTCAACTTGCATGACGAGGTGGCAATGACCTTGGATACCGCTCGTATATCATCTTGTTGTTTCGGTTGCCAGCGCAGACCACCTTTAAATCCATAGCCCCGGATAAGGTACAGTGTTTGAACAAGCTGTTTGCCAAACCAGGGTGAGATCCGGTACAGTTTGATCTCTTCAGGTAAATCGATGTGGTCAAAAAGGGTGGCCAGATATTGCGCCATTCCCTTCCATTCATAGATCCCGACGCCGTCTTTTCCCAAAAGCATAGTATCATCAAACCAGTAATCATACACATTGGGTCTGGCCCATTTGTTGATGGAAACGGTTTCAGGTTGTCCAGGCATATAAAAGGCCAGTTCGCTCGCCTCCTGATAGCGCAGGCCGAAAATAAATGTTTCTTTGGGTCTGGGCATGGAGTGGAAAACATGATCGACCCTTAGTCCCAGTTTGTCCCACCCGGTTGTTTCTCTTGCTATTCTGTCAAGATTGATTGACAGGGGCAGAACAGGATAGAGCAGCTGAAGGAGGATCGGGACGGTCATTAAATAGGCAGTAACAACGGTAATATTCCACAATTGGGTTGTTCGGGGCAAAGCACCGACGCGGCCGGGGCTATATATTGCCGCAAGCAGAACGATACCGCCGATGTAACCTGCTGCCGGCCAGTTGCCATATATCCGTACATGGAAGGAAAGCAGAAAAAACACGGCAAAGGTTGTTGCGGACATAGAAATGAGAAAAGAGGCATCAGCAGGTTGAAGGCGGCTGCGCACACTTTTGCTCAACCAGACTAAAAGTAAAAGCAGGAAGACCAATGGAGAAAGGAGCAAAAGCTGAGTTCCCAAAAAATCAACGACATAGCGTAGAGTTATCAGGTTGTTGTCGTCAATCCCCCCCTGATAAAGAACGTGGCGAAATGTTGCCCATCCATTGTGAGAATTCCAAATCAAAACCGGTGTAAAACACGCGATCCCAATAAGCAGACCAAGCCAGGGCCAGAAAGTATAGAGCTGTTTTCGATAAGTGGGGATAGCGAGCATACAGAAAAAAAGGGAAGGGAGAAAGAGCAGCATGGTATACTTGGAAAGCATGCCCAGGCCAAACCAGATCCCGGTCAGCAACCATTGTCTCGGTGAGCGGTAGCTTAACGCCATGGCGCCGTGATAACAGGCTGCGGCCCAGCAGGGAAGCAGCAATCCGTCAGGAGTGGCTATCAACGCTGCTCCGTTGAATAATATAATACCTTGCAGAAGCAGTACAACATGAAAGCCACAGCGTCTGGAAAACAAGCGGGCGGAAAGAGCGAAAAGATAAAACGAGGTGACGGCAAGGCCGAGTACAGTGGGCAGACGGACCGCAAATTCGGTCTGCCCAAAGAGTCGGGCCGCCAGCCCGATCGTCCAGGCAATCATGGGCGGATGGTCGTGGTATCCCAGGGCGAGATGTCGGCTCCATTGCCAGTAATTTGCCTCGTCCGGAACCAACAGGAACCGACTGCTGATAAAAAGACGTATAGCCAGGGCTACCAGTATGATAAGCCCGGTGGCAATCGTGCAATTCCATTCTTTTGTTGTTTGCATCTAACTTTTTTGCGTTGCTCTTGGGAGAAGGCGAGGGTTTTCTTCCCTTATTTTTTTTCTAAAGGCTACCTTGAAAACAAAATCAATCACAAGGAATGAGCGGTAGAGAATCCAGAACCGGAGTAAGGACGGTAAATACCTGATCAACTGTTATTGCCTGCAGACATTTATTGTCAGTACAAGGGGTCTTGCGATGGTTGGCGGCACTGACACATGGAGAGCAGGCAAGGCCGGCAAACAGGGGAGTTGAATTGCCAAGTGAACCATAAAGGGACGGTGTTTCCGGACCGAACAGAACAAAGGTGGGCAAAGGGGTTATCGATGAAAAGTGGCCTGGACCTGAATCATTGGTAACCATCAGCGCTGCTGTGGTATAAAGAACGGGCAATTCGGAAAGCTTCAGTGCGCCGGTAAAATTAACGCAGCGTGGATCTTCAATCCTTGCGCACATATTATCGGCTTCTTTTTGTTCACCGGGTGCCCCGGTTATCAGCACCAGTACGTCAGGTCTCCTGTTCAATATTTTTTTTATCAATTCTTCATAACGTTCAACCATCCATCTTCGCTGGGGTAAAAGCTCACTGGCATTGGGGTTGATCAGCACCAGGTGATGTTCTTTCTCCTTAAAAGCTCCCCCCGCATACTCCTTAATGCGTCCGTGCATTTTCGTGATATCTTCATGCGAGCATCTATATTGCGGTAAAATCAATTCAGAATCTTCTATTCTCTGTTTTGAATAAGGGACTTCTTCATGGTCTGTGAGCAGGGCATTAATCATGGCAATGAAATTTTTCGCAATATGGATATGCGGGTTGTAAGCGACCCTGTGGGTCAACAGTTCTCCCCGATACAATCCTTCGTTGTGAAAACTGTAAAATCCCACTCTGCGGCAGGCCCCGGAAACACCGGTAAGTAATGCGGTAAATCTTGAGAAAAGTTCAAGATCAACGACTGTATCAATTTTGTTTCTTCGAACCCACAGGCAGAAGCTAATGGTATCAATACAGAGCAATATTATGTTGTGTTCCCTGAGAGTGCATACATTTGCCGTCGGGATTGTTCCGGTCAGCTCCAGGCTCCCTCTGTTTTTATGAAAAATAAGAAAAAAAAGCTCGGCAGACAGCTCGTTTTTAGCCTTTTGCAGCGCCGGATCAGCCAGTATGGTTGATCCCATCTCTGAGAGCTCAATAAATAAAATACGCCGTAAAGCTCGTTTTTCCCGTGGCAGGATTGCTTTTCCTATCCGCAGTATTTGGGTCAGGATAAAGGTCAGAGGGATTCCAGCCCATTTATCTATGGCCCGCATGGTATCAACGTGCATGAACCTGCTCCTTTTGAATCAATTGAGGAAACAGTAATGGTTTATCTGAAAATCGGCGCAAAGCGCCGAACGATATGCAGCACCACGCATGCTGCGTGGTGCTGCAAGAACTTTTTTCTTGTTACATCGCTCTGCGATGTAACATAGTAATTCTCGGCATATAGACAACATTGCATACCCGCTGCGGGTAAACAGTGAATTGTTTGATGCACTTATTTTTATAACAGCGAAGCGGTGTCATTGTTGTACCGTCAAGGCATGGAAGTTTATCCGAAAATAGTACGCTATAGATTATTTTTTCGTAACTATTCAGGTAGATGCAAAAAAACTTGCATTCTTTCAAACTCTTTTTACTGGTTCGAAGTCTACAATTATCTGTTGTGGCTGTGACCTGAAAATATGATCCGGCCATGCTGGTTACAGGCTGTGTTTCTGGTTGAGATAAACAAATAATCCCGGCACCGAGGCAACCAACGCTGTAACACCGTAGAGAAGTGAAAAAGAAACAACCTTAGCCTTGTCGGCACCGATCAGCAGAAAGAAACCAACCAGGGCACCCTCTCGTATTCCCCAGCCGGCAAGGGATATGGGGAGAATAATCAATAACACAACCGGAGGAACCAGAACAAGATAAACTGAAAGCGGATAATCAAGCCCCATGTCCCGGCCGAGAATAAAAAAAGCAGTCATGGCAAGCAGGTGCGTCAAAACAGACAGGCTGATCTGAATTCCGGCAGACATTGGTGATGAATAAACTTGAAAATACCGCTCAGAAAGCCGCGTTAAATAAACAAGATAACGACCTTTAGAAAATACGCGTATTTTTCGGAGAAAAAAAAGGCCGACCAGACCGATGATGAACAGCAAGAGAATAGCAAACAGCAACAGCGTGATTTTTGGGGGAAGAATTGTATGGTTATACAAAAGGGCCATAATGTTGAGCAGTAAAAGACCGGCAAGTCCTATTATACGGTCAATAAAAACCCCGAAAATGGAATCTTCCGTACGACCACTCCGGGCGCAGTCAAGGACGCGCAACCCGTCACCGCCAATACTTGTTGGCAGTCCCTGATTAAAAAAAGCACCTTTAAAATAACTCTTCAAAAAAAATGAAAACGGCATACTGAAGCCTATTTTTTTCATGATCAAACACCAACGGCCGGCGGCAACCGTATTGCTGGCAATCTGCAGTATGAGCGCAAGGAGAAAAAGGGCTGGGCTGACGGTGGTAATTTGTTGCCAGGTTTCCCGGGGATTGACCTGTTGCAGAATAAAAAAAAGCAGCAACCCGGTTATGGCCAGCTTTACAGCATATTTCATTGGTTCTCTGGATAAGGCTGTTCTAAAAGAAGTTTTTTACAGAAACGGCACGCTGTAAACCCAGCCTGTTCGGCCACCTCGACATTTATAAATTGGATGGTGCAGTTTTCACAGTTGTAATGCTCACAGCCGGGAAGGTGAAAAACCATGGACAGGCTGTTGGCGTGAATGAACAGGTTGGAGCTCGCAGAAGTTGCGTTGTCTTCTTTCTGTTTGCTGCGTCGTCTGCTTAAGATTTTATGAACGAGATCCTTACACCGGCTTGATATTGGCGAAATGAGACGATGCTGAAATTCTCCAAGTTTTTCCTGCAATGGTTGCGGCAGAAGAGTACGCTCCTGTTCAACCCGGTGAAACACATAGAGGGTAAGGATAAAAAAGATAATGTTCGGCGCCCACATGCCGGGTACGAGAGGCAGAAGCAGGTCTTCAACCATGACCTGGGCAACGGTATATACAATATAATAGAGGACAAAGAGACCAAGTCCCGTTGGAATACCAATGGCTTTTTTCCCGGGACTGGCCTGAAGACCGAGGGGCATGCCGAGAAGGCTGAGAATAAAGCAACCAACAGGCAGCACCATTCGATGGTGGTATTCGGCCATGTAGCGCGCGCTTTTTCTGGGCGATTGTCCAGGAGTTTCGGCTGCTTCAAGAAGTTGGGCCTGGGTCATGCTTCCCCGTCCGATAGTGGTGATATCGTCCCCATCAATCCTGGTTGGCGGTTTCAATGGAATCTGTAACTGATAACGTTTAAACCGGATAACCTGGTTGTCAAGACCATCGGTATTATGAAGCGTGCCGTTGCCAAGGACAATGGTAACAAGCATTTTATTTACTTCGGCAACCATATGGCCGTCTCTCGCCATGGTGATAATCGGTTGCTGCCGGTTGCGCATGTCGGAAACATAGACCCCGTGCCATTGTTCCTGGTCATCAATATTGTCTACATAAACAACAAGGTCACCAAGAGCTTCGGTAAACTGTTTTTCTTTTAAACCCTTGTCTATTTTTTCTTTTGCCAGTTGGAACATAAGTTGGCGCATGGCAACTTCACCGGCTGGGATCAATTGAATGGAAAAAAAACCTGTAAGCAGTGAAATAGCGCCTGCGACCAGGATGACGGAGGGCAACATGTGACGAAGACTTATGCCACAGGCTTTGAGCGCAAGGATTTCTCTGTCATTAGTCAGACGGGTGAAGGCAATGATAACCCCGATCATGCCGGCCATGGGTATGACATAAAGCAGCATATGAGGAAAGATATAAGAGAACAGGCGGATAAAATCTAAAAAACCTATCCCAAGGCCCAGGACCACGTCAAGCAACGGAATCAGACGTATAAGAAAAAATACCCCGTAGAGAATGAGAAAACTTGCAAAAAAAGGGGCGAGCAGCTCCGTCGCGATATAAGAATAGAGCAGTAGCGGGAGACGTATCCTGGACATAAGTGCGTTAACTGATGAAAATGGACTGTAAGAGAATAACCAACGAGTTTGTCCAGGTGAGTATCAGGTGATTATTTACCTATTATATTGTTTATATTGACATCAATCCAATGCTGGTCCCACCACTCTTTGGGTGTGACGAATATGCCATGGATCAGGATGGAGAAATGAAGATGATCTCCACCGGCCATCCCGGTGGCTCCGGAATGGCCTATGAGTTCATTTTTTGCTACCAGCGCGCCTAACGTCGTGTCAATTCTACTTAAATGAGAATACAAGCTGAATACACCCTGTCCGTGATCAAGAATAACGGTATTACCATAAATACCAAGATATTCACCAAAAATTACCTTGCCGCTGTTTGCTGCCTTAATAGCAACTCTGGCAGTGGAGGCGATATCCATGCCTAAATGTGTCTGGTGGTCAATGGCTTTACCCTTATAGAAATATGTGCGCTGATCGGCAAAGCCTGCCCTGCCGGCACCGGGCATCCGGACAAACCGATCATGCCAGAGCATTTCAGGAACGGGCTTGCTGCATGCCTCCTTGATTGTCTCGGCATTACGCCGCCGAATTTCATTATTAGTGAAAATATACTGTTCAAGCATAGTCCCTGTGAGTTCAGGGTAATGTTCTTCAAATTCCGGTATTTTTTTCTTTAAAAAACCGTCAGTCACGTTTATCCGGTCCCGTTTATCGGGAACTTTCTTCAAGTTCATGGAGAAGATCGATTTGCCGATATTTCCTGCTTCGTCAACAGCGATCACCTGTGTCTGTTCCGGTTTCCCACTATCCCAGGGCAGGGCAATGTAGGCAATAAATCGTTTCCCGTTACTTAAGGCAAAACCGGGAAAAAAGAGATTATCTATCTCAACGCCATGTCTTACCGCCGGTTCGGAAATTGTGTAGATAACAATTCCTGAACCACCTGGTCGAATATATTGCTGGGAATGCTCAACAGCTACCCGTGGTGGTTTTGTATCGACTGTTACCGGAACAGACAAGGTGGTTTCATTGCCTTTTAGCAGTCCATTTAAAGAAAAATCTCTTGCTGATACAGTCAATATGGCCTTTCCGTCCTTGACCCCGGTTTTCCTCACATCTATTTCCACGGTTTCTTTAAGCTGATGCGGGCCGGCAGCTGAAAACCATGCTTTTCGTTGAAAGGTACGGTTAAAGAATTGCTTTTTTTTACCATTCTGCTCGATTTCCAAAACCACTGAACCAATTCCGCTTTTGTGGTCTTCAACCATCAACGGAATCCGTACACTGCTCCCAAGAAAACTGATTTGTTTATCAATGTTGACTGTAGGCTTTTCGGTTTCAAAAAGGATGAAAGCGCCGGCGGTGATTCCGATAATAATCAAAAGTAGAAGAGTAAGTAAAATATTGCGTCCGGTATGTTTTTTGCTGTGACGTCTTAATCTGTTTTTGCGAGCCATATTATTTTCTTCTAAAATTTAAAAAGGTTATTGAACTGAACATATAAGACAGAGAGAGTCATAAGGTAATTTAAAGAGCCCCTGAAATTACTCGATTCAAAACTGAGCACGTCCCGCATTGATAAATGGAAAATAGATCATAACGTACAATTACGTGTAAATTCCATTGAAAACGATTATTTTTATCTAAAGTATTATAGATAAACGCCGGCTTCATGCCTGCTTATTTATTTAAAAAAGATGAGGTCTCGTAAAAAATTTTCGAATCCGTCATCCCTGCATGCCTGTCTTCATATAGACGGGGAACGGAGATCAATAACGTAGCGAAGTAGCACGATCCGCGACTTCGCGGGAATGACGAAAAATAAGAAAAATAGAGATTTTACATGTTCATCAAAGATAAAAATTACTCAACTAATGTAGAGGGTAGTATGCCTATTGATTCCAGATAACTTCATATCGTTTGATGTGCATATCAGGAACAGGAATAATTGTAAACCGTTTATCGAATTCCTGCTCCAATCGTTCAATATGTTCCGATTCTTCCCTGAGCAACAGATCGGCGACACGGGGATGAACCTTGATGGTAATATTGCTGCCGCCGATATTTTTTGCGTCCCGTGAAATTTTACGAAATATTTCGTAGCAGGTGGAACGCTGTGATTTAATCTTTCCATCCCCTCCGCAGTAAAAACAAGGCTCACACATCATCTGATCAAGACTCTGACAGGAGCGTTTACGGGTCATCTGTACAAGACCGAATTCGGAAAGCTTGAGGATGTTTACACGGCTTTTATCAGCATGCATGGCCTCTTGAAAGGTGTCATACAGCTTTTCCTTATGCTGTTCACTGTCCATATCGATAAAATCGATAATTATTATACCGCCTATATTTCGCAGCCTGAGCTGATATGCTATTTCCCTGACTGCCTCTATATTTGTTTTGAAAATAGTTTCAGCCAGATCGTTTTTTCCTACATAACGACCTGTATTGACGTCAATAACAGTTAACGCCTCAGTTGTTTCGATAATAATATATCCACCTGATCGTAACCAGACTTTTTTATCTAAGGCTCGGTTGATATCCGCCTCTATTCCATAGGCCTCAAACAGTGGGGTGGTTTCATTATAATGAATAATTTTTTCCTGAAGGTGTGGAGCAAAGGTCTGGACAAAAGAAAATAGTTTTTTATAGACAGGTTTTGCATCAATAACCAACTCCCCCACATCATTGGTAAACAGATCGCGAACAGATCGTAAAACCATGTCAAGGTCGGTATGCACAAGGCTTGGGACTTTTGCACGGTCAGCTTTCGCTATGATTTCATCCCAAAGTAAAAGAAGAAATTCCATGTCTGCTTCGAGTTCATTACTGCTGATGTTTTCAGCAACGGTTCGAACAATGAATCCGGTCCCTTTGGGACGAAGCTGTTCAATTTTATCACGAAGCTTCTGACGTACTATTTCATCAGATATTTTTCTTGAGATACCAATATGATCAGTTAATGGCATGAAAACCAGATTGCGGCAGGGCAGGGTGATATGACAGGTCAGCCTGGCCCCCTTTGTGCCAATGGGTTCTTTTGAAATCTGTACAAGGATTTCTTGTCCTTCCCGGAGGAGTTCTTCTATGGACGGATGATATTCATAATGGGCCGCCGCCTCGGAGTTCATAGATCCTGTAAGTGGCTGGCCGCTGCATCCTTGATATTGAAGAGTCGCGCGTTTATCAAGTTCGGTCTGTTTTATATATACATCATCTACATAGAGGAAACCGGTCCGTTCAAGTCCTATATCGACAAAGGCCGCTTGCATTCCGGGAAGAACTCTTACCACCCGGCCATGATAAATGTTGCCGACCAGTCCTTTTTCCGCAGGTCGTTCAAGATGGAATTCCAGCAGGGTATTTTTGTCAACCAGGGCTATTCTATTTTCATAGGATGTGGCATTAATAAGAATTTTCATCTGCAAACTGTTATATTGCCGTCAACGGCTATAGTCTAAAAAAGAGAAAATCTTCAAGTAATGATGGACGCGTAAAAAGTCTAAAATGCCAATTGCACAGTACGTTATATAAAGATGTTATGAGTTATCCGCCTTCGGTTTCGTGTTTTTTTTTACGAAACCGACAATTAATATATCAATTCAATTTTTTCGGTGACAAATCTGTGCAACATGCGGATTACATGATGCTTCGTTGGATGTATTTGCATTTAACCGGTTATTATACTACAGAAGAGCATCTTTGGGCATAACAATCTAATGCCGAAGGTTCCTGCGGTTTTATTTGTTTCCGCTGTCGTGGAAAAGAAAGAAAATTCATGATCTCAGTAATTATTCCTACCTATAACAGGGCTTCATACATTGTAAGGGCCATGGATTCCGTTACCCGGCAGACAAGGCCTCCCGATGAACTTATTATCGTTGATGACGGATCAACAGATGCTACCAGTCAACATGTTGCAGAGGCAACTCGAAGGGCCTCCTTTCCAGTCCGTATCCTGCGTCAGGAAAACAAGGGCCCTGCGGCGGCACGTAATCTCGGTATTAAACATGCCCGGGGTGATATCCTCTGCTTTCTTGATTCTGATGACTGGTGGGCTAAAAAAAAAATAGCCCTGCAACTGGATCAAATGATAGCTAATCCTGAAATACTGATAAGTCATACCAAAGAAATCTGGTTTAGGGGCGGGGTTCGGGTCAACCAGAAAAAAAAGCATTATCCGGCTGGTGGATATATCTTTTCTGCCTGTCTGAAAATGTGCGTGGTTGGCATGTCAACGGTCATGGCGCGACGGGAGCTTTTTGAGCGGTATGGATTTTTTGACCCTGAGCTTCCCTGTTGCGAAGATTATGATCTTTGGCTGCGTGTTGCCCGTGAACGTCCCTTTCTCCTTGTAAATAATCCCCTTACCTTAAAAGAAGGTGGACGGGTTGATCAACTGTCTCGTATACATCGTATGGGAATGGATAGGTATCGTATCCAATCTCTGCAAAATCTGCTTGCAGGCGGTTTGCTGAGCGCTGAACAATATGAAAAGACCCTTGCCGAATTACAAAGAAAATGTGCCATTTATGGTCGGGGCTGTGTTAAACATGGCCGTGAAGATGAAGGCGAATATTATCTGAGCCTGCCGGGTAGATTTGTGTCTGAATCCGGCCATGGTCTGAAAAAGCGCAGTAAAAAATAAATATCACAAGAAGACGTTATGAGAACAGGCTACGGGAACCCGGCACAATACATTACCGAACTGCACGTCGAAGAAGAGTGCCTGCACCTTCCCTATACACGGGAGATTATTGCGCGCTGCAATCTTCCGGTAACAGTCCTGCCGATCAGCAGGAAAACCCCCCAGATTCCGGGGCAATACCCGGATAACCTGACCGTAGGTAAACATCACCTGGTTCTTAAAAAAAACCGTGGCATTTTTTTTAAGCCCTGTCCAGGCACCCGGGAATATCGATGCTGTGATTACCAGGTACTCAATATCGGTATGGGCTGCCCCATGGATTGCGTTTACTGTATTTTGCAGGCCTATCTTAACAATCCGTGGATCAGCTTTTTCGTCAACATAGACGACATGTTTACGGAGCTTGATCAGGCCCTGTCAGCACCGGACCAACATTTTTATCGTATAGGCACGGGTGAGTTTACCGACTCTCTTGCCCTGGATTCCATTACCGGAATGAGTCGATACCTCGTAGAATATATGAGCCGTCAGTCCCGGGCCGTTCTGGAGTTAAAAACCAAGAGTAATGCGATCGGCAACTTAGAACACCTTGACCACCAGGGCAGAACCATTGTCGCCTGGTCTTTAAACAGCCCGACTGTCATGGCTGCGGAAGAGATCCGCACGGCAACGCTTGATGAACGACTCCGGGCTGCGTCACAATGTGCTGACTGGGGCTATCGGTTGGCCTTTCACTTTGATCCGATAATTTACCATGAAGGCTGGCAGGAAGGATACAGCAAGACTATCAGGACCCTGTTTAACAGAGTACCAGCCGACCGAATCGCGTGGATCAGTCTTGGAGCGCTCCGGTATCTGCCTTCTTTAAAAAACATTGCGACCGAGCGATTTCCGCAATCACGTTTTTTTTATGAAGAATTCGTTGACGGACTTGACGGGAAAGCACGATATTTTCGTAAGCAACGTGTATCCATGTACAGACATATAGCCGATGAACTGACAACACATATCGGGCAGAAGACCTGCGTGTATTTCTGCATGGAAAATGATACTGTCTGGAAAGAAGTTTTCGGGTTTTGTCCACAGCAGCGGGGAGGACTTGGCGCCATGCTTGACAATACAGTAAATGAATGAAAAAAGAACAGGTTAGGGAAAAAAATGTCTCACTCTTGTTTTCTCTTGTTACCTGTATTATCTTAATTATTCCGAGCGATTTTGGTTAAAGGAAATCATGGCATATTTTAATTTCAATCAGACAGGGGCAACATGGTTAACAAGGTTATATTGATCGGGAACTTAGGCGCGGATCCGGAAGTCCGTTTTACCCAGAACGGAACTGCCGTGGCCACCATGCGGATTGCGACAACGGAAAAATGGCGGGGGCAGGATGGTCAGATGCAGGAGCAGACCGAATGGCATCGAGTCGTCGCCTGGAAGCGATTGGCGGAAATATGCCGCGATTATCTGCAGAAAGGTGCAAGGGTATATATTGAAGGTCGACTGCAGACAAATAAATGGCAGGACCAGAACGGCAACGACCGTTATACAACGGAAATTATTGCCCGGGAAATGAAAATGCTCTCTCCGAGAAGTACCGGCAGTGGAGGTCCCGGTGGTGGTGGAGGCGCCCAGGGCGGCTATGCCGATGGTGGTTTTGGTAGTGCACAGGGAAAGTCCGGAGGATCCCAAAATAACAGCGGTGGGTTCGGACCAGATGACGATTATCCTGCACCTCCTACAACCGGTGATGATGTGCCGTTTTGATGCAGACGTAGCCAACATTTAATTTATCCCGGCAGATAAAAAAAGCGGCCCTTTTCGGGCCGCTTTTTTGTTGCCCTTTAGATGATGTATAGACAAACCCGGATTTGAACTTATAGTTTTATAAAACCCGTCAAAAAAAACAGTCGGAACAGGATAAAGGAAGCACGTTGTGTGCTCCCAGGCTATTTTTGAAATCATAACAGCGTTGTGGAACTCTTCAAACGATGAATTATTACGAAACACTTGGTGTAGCCAAAGGGGCCTCTCAGGATGAGATTAAAAAGGCGTATCGCAAACTGGCGGTCAAATACCATCCGGATAAAAACGCCGGGGATAAAAATTCTGAAGAAAAATTCAAGAAGATAAGCGAGGCCTATGCGGTTTTGTCTGATAAGGAGAAACGGCAGCAATATGACACATATGGCGAATCAGGATTTCATCAGCGTTACTCCCAGGAAGATATATTCAGGGGATTTGATCTTAATGATATTTTGAACCAGTTTGGCTTTGGTGGTGGCTCATTTCGGACATCCGGCGGATTTCGAACCACAAGAGGTGGTGGATTTCAGGATATTTTCCAAAATGCAGGTATGGGCGGTGGTGGATGCCGGGGTGGCGGCTGTCGACCGCAACCAGTCAAAGGTGATGATCTGATCTATGAGATCACCATAACCTTAAATGATGTCCTGCATGGGGCGGAAAAAACAATTAATCTCAGGCAGAACGGTAGAGATAATAATATATCCGTAAAGATTCCCGAGGGGATTGAGGCCGGGAAAAGACTGCGCCTGACCGGCAAGGGGTCACCATCCCCGACAGGTGGTCCTCCGGGAGATCTTTACCTGAAAGTCAACATCGCGCCACATCCCGTATTTATAAGAAACGGTGATGATCTAATAATGGAAAAACGCATCCCTTTCAGTGAAGCCTGCCTCGGCTCCAGGATTGAAGTGGAAACCCTGGATGGCAAGACCTTTAAGGTCAAGGTGCCTGCCGGCGTACAGCAGGAATCGAAACTTCGACTCAAGGGTCATGGTCTTCCCGCGGGTCCGCATGGAAAAAAGGGAAATATTTACGTGAAGATCGGTGTCAAAATCCCGAAAAAGCTCAGCCGGGAACAAAAAAAGATGGTCAAGGCACTGGCCGAGGTCGGATTATAAAATTGAACGCAGAGTTCTGAATAGTAGTGATCACTTCTCCAATTCCGGTCATTTATTTCCGCCGGATGACCGGAATTGGACTTCCTTGATAATTTTGAACAAACCACCTGAGTCAAGCTCTCCCAAACGGCCCTGTTTATTCTGACCAGGCAGGGTGGGTGGTCAATACTGCTGGTCCGCGTAAGCCAGCCAGCCGCCTGCGCCTACAAGTTTCCGATCAAATGGATTGAGGGAAAAGCCGCATTCAACGCTTTTACCATCTCTTCCGGTTGCTCTCAGCCATTCTTTTTCCAGGTCTATTTCAATACGAACTTCAGGTTCTATGGCAAAAAGCCGGTCCAGATCTTCCGGTGCAAGTTCAACGGCAAGAATTCCGCAATTGAACATGTTCTGTCTGAAGATACGCGCAAAACTTTCTCCAATGACAACATTAATGTCATTAACTTCAAGTGCCCAGACCGCGTGTTCCCGCGAAGAACCACAGCCGAAATTTGACCGGGTCACCAGTACCGAGGCTTTTTGTATACCTTCCGAATTGGGATCAAAACTTCCATCCTCTAAGTGCAGGTCTTCAAGCAGGTGCGGTTTCAGGGCCTGCTTGGTGATTTCAGTAAGATACTTGGCCGGAATAATTTCATCAGTGTTGATATCGTCTCTATCTATAAAGGTCGCTATTCCACCAAAATTTTTCATTTTTTCTCCTTTGTTCCCGATCAATTGAGAAACCGGCGGGGATCCGTGATTTCACCGGTTACAGCAGCAGCAGCAGCGCTCAAGGGGCTCATCAGGTGAACCATCCCGCCCTTACCCATCCGACCGTTAAAATTTCTATTGGTCGTTGAGGCGCAGACTTCACCCTCGGCAAGCACTCCGCTGCTCATGCCAAGACAGGCGCCGCAGGTTGGATTGAGCACACAAAAACCACTGTCCATGAAGATTTTAATTAATCCCTCATCCAGGGCCCGGGAATAAATTGCCGGGGTAGCTGGGGTCAGAATACCCCGGACATGATCGGCAATAGTACGACCCTCAAGGATTGAAGCGGCCGCCCGGATGTCTTCGATCCGGCCATTGGTACAGGAACCGATATATACCTGGTCAACATGGGTGCCGACGAGTTCGGAAATATCTTTTACCTTGTCCGGCTTATAATCATAGGTAACCTGTGGTTCCAGGTCACTGACATCAATCTGCAGGGTTCTCGCATAGACTGCATCGTCATCAGAATGCCATCTTTGAAAATCTTCAACCGCAGCGTCAAGGGAATTATACTCCTCCTGGATAAAGGGCCATAGATATTCAGCGGTCACCTTGTCCGGCAGACAGACACCAGATGTGGCACCCGCCTCAACCGACATATTACACAATGTCATCCTGGAAGACATGTTCATGGCATCGATGACAGTACCCCTGAATTCCAAGATCAAATCAGTAGCCCCGTTAACGGTCAACTGTTTGATGATATAAAGAATAATGTCTTTTGCCGATACAGCCTCCGGAAGTTTACCTGTTACCTCAACCTTCATGGAACGGGGTGCTCGAAAGGCACAGACGCCTTTTAAAATACCCACTTCAAGATCAGTGGTGCCGATTCCGGCGCCGAAGGCGCCAAAGGCGCCATGGGTGCAGGTATGCGAGTCCCCCATGATAACCGTATATCCAGGACGGATAAATCCTTTTTCCGGAAACAGGGCATGACAGACTCCATTTCTGCCGATATCAAAAAAATCTTTTATTTTATGCCGACGCGCCCAGTCACGCATGATCTTTGCCTGGGTTGCGGTTTTGGAATCTTTGGGCGGAGTAACATGGTCGATGACCGCCTTGATCTTGTCCGGATCAAAGACCCGATCCATCCCCTTGTCCATCAGATCAACAATGGCAATGGGCGTAGTAATCTCGTGACACATGACCACATCTATATCAAGCACCATGTTATCCGGCGTCGGGGTGTCGCGCAGATGAGCAGCAAAAATTTTTTCCGTAATGGTTTTTCCCATGGTACGCTCCATGTTTTTTAACCTGAAGTTCTATCTGATGGTTTCTGTCAAGGTCATTGTTACAGGGGTGCAATATTTACACGGAAGTCTTGTGTAGGTCAATTTTTTTCCTATACGGCAGGACCATATTTTTTAGCATATTAAAAAAATGTCGATAAAAAATATTTTCGATTATGTTGCTGCAATATTCTATACTGTTTTTTGCTAAATGGGTATTTTGAAAACGAGCATTTTTTCAAGATAGCCTATTCTTTTAATTTTTTCTACCTTATGGCCGTAACTGTGCAATATTTTATTATTATTTTAATGTACATCTTCCTGTGTCTACCTGTTCAGGTCCTGGCCGCCCATGGCGTCTCCATTGACGGCACCCTGAAATATCCACCTGAATTCAAACAGTTTTCCTACACTTCTGCCCGGGCCGTCAAGGGTGGGCAACTGGTGCTCCATGATCTTGGCGGTTTTGACAAAATGAACCCGTTCACCCTTAAGGGCAGCCCTCCCTTTGGTTTGGATACTTTTATTTTTGAAACCCTTGCCGTACCAAGTCTTGATGAACCCTTTGCTGAATATGGCTTAATTGCCAAAGATATTGTCCTTGCAGACGATAAAAAATCAGTCACCTTTACCATTGATGAAAAGGCAAAATTCTCAGACGGAACGCCGGTGACCGTTGAAGACGTCAAATATTCACTTGATACCCTGAAATCCGATCAGGCCCATCCCTTTTATCAGATTTATCTTCAGGATATCAGTCATGCCGAAATTCTTGACCGCCACAGGATACGATTTTACTTTTCCCGACCCAATCGGGAACTGCACATGATTGCCTCGCAACTGCCGGTACTGAATAAATCCTTCTACGAAAAATACGGTTTTGACCCACATTTCGAAGAAGATACCATGCGTTCCCCTGTGGGCTCAGGCCCTTATCTTGTCAGTGAAGTACAGCCAGGAAAATCAATTACTTATACAAGAAACAAAAACTATTGGGCCAAGAACCATCCAACCCGTAAAAATATGTTTAACTACAACACGATAACCATCAAGTATTTCAAAGACCAGATTGTCAGCGTTGAGGCATTCAAGGCCGGTGAATTTGATTTTATGAATGTAAATATCGCCAAACAGTGGCAACGGGATATGACGGGTTCCCGATTTGACCGGGAAGAGTTGATAAAAAAGCGATTCCCGCATAAAAATGATGCCGGCATGCAGGGATTTGTTTTTAATACCCGCAAACAAATTTTTTCCGATCCCAGAGTGCGCCGTGCCATTGGTCTGGCTTTTGACTTTGAGTGGACCAATACCACCCTGTTTTTTGATCAATATACGCGTTGTAATTCTTATTTCTCCAACTCATTCCTGGCGGCAACCGGCATTCCTGAGGGTAAAGAACTGGCACTGCTGGAACCCTTTCGCTCGCAACTTCCGGCTGAAGTCTTTACAACGCCGCTGATACCTCCATCCACCCAGCCCCCGAACAGCCTGCGAAAAAATCTGCGGCTTGCCCAGAAAATACTCAAGGAGGCAGGGTGGCGGGTTAAGGAGGGCACCTTGCAGGACAAAAAAGGACACCCCCTGTCCTTTGAGATACTCCTTGTCAGCCCGTCTTTTGAACGGGTTATGGCCCCTTTTGTTAAAAATCTGCAGAAACTTGGTATCAAGGCCACATACCGTACCATAGATGCGGCCCTTTACGGCGCGCGAATAAAAAAATTTGATTTTGATATGGTCGTTAATGTTTATGGTCAGTCACAATCGCCTGGAAATGAGCAACGGGACTACTGGTCCTCGACTTCCGCCGACAGAAAAGGGTCGCGAAATATAGCTGGAGTTAAAAATCCAGTGGTTGATGCTTTGGTTGATAAAATTGTGTATGCAAAAACCCTGCAGGAACTTGTTTTTGTAAGTCACGCCCTTGACCGGGTGCTGTGGTATGGATATTATGTTGTACCTAACTGGTATCTTGCAGCGCACCGGCTGGCATATAGTCGAAAATTCAGGCAACCTGCTACACTGCCTTTGTATTATAATCCTTATCAACTGCTGTTGACCTGGTGGATAGATCCTGCCAGAAACTGATTATTACCTGAATTACTACATTTGATGGCGTCGTAAAAACTTCGATCTACTGCGTCGTGTGTGTCGGGATGACTCAAGACATACTACCTGTATAGTCATGACCCACCCCGACAC
>JANTGH010000023.1 GCA_024763055.1 Desulfobulbaceae bacterium | reverse complement strand
TTCGTGCAGGCGCGGCTGGCCGCTATAGCCCCTCTATGCGTACAGTCGCGACCGCGCGAAGAGGTAAGCGAGTGCAACGAGACTCCGTGCGGTGCCCTGATCAGTTACATCTGTGCCTGTATATAATCGGCTAAAGTGGCTACGTTTTGTAAAACCGCCCGGCTGGTATTTTCCGAATCCATCCGAACGCCATATTCCTGTTGAATGGTGACGGCAATTTCCAGGGCATCGAGGGAATCGGTCCCGAGCGGTGACTCCGGGCCGATCAAAGGATCATCAGGACGTATCCGTGCCAGGTCCACATCCTGCAATCTGCAGGTGGTACAGATAAGTTGCAGCAGTTCGCGTTCAAATTTTTTCATAGAAAAAGGCATTCATCTCTCAAGTGATTGAAAAGATGTAATTTTTAAGCAAGAAAATGAGTTATCGGTTTTGTTGTAATCGGGAAAGAACAATCATCAGCAGGCAAAACAGGGCCAGTCGATAGAGGTCAGGGGATATCGCGGCAAGAGAACTTCCCCGCATCAGCAGGCTCTGTCCGGCGTTCAGCCCCCAGTTCATCGGCGAGATGATACTTATACGCTGCATGATATCGGGCATGGCATAAACCGGAACCATGACCCCGCCGATGGCCGCGGTCGCCACAACCGTGGTTGCGCCTATTGTTGAGGCCTGTTCAAAACTCTTGCAGGCCGTACCTAAAAAAATACCGTAACAGCAGGCGGCAAGGCTTGAGAGCAGGACAATAAGCAGAATACCGGCCGGATTTTCGGTAACGGTAAAGGCTGGAAGGCCAAGGTGCGGGAACAGACAGGCGCCGAGAAGAGCAATCAACAGGAACTGGCAGAGGCAGACAGCGACATAGGCTGCAATTTTTCCGGCAAAGAGCTGCAGGGGGGTCACAGGCAGAGTCGCCAGCCGGTCGCTTATAGCTGAAACACGTTCTTTGATCATGGTTCCCGCAATAGGGATGGCGGTAAAAAATATGCCGAACAGGGCCCAGGCAATGACATTTTGCTGCACCGGATTATAGCCGCCGCTCTTGGAAGGAACTGTTGCCGCATTGTCACTCAGAGAAAAAACAGGCCTGACAAGGAGTTCCCGCAGACCGGCGGCGGGAAGTGGCGAGCCTTCGGCCGGCACATTCAGCTCAGCTGACGCCTTTTTCAACACCTCTTCCAGTGCGGAAAATTTTGCCTCAAAGGAAAGAGTTTGAACGGCCATCTGCAGCCGGGCTGTTATTCCGGCCCGCAGCCCGGGCATGATACCGGGATCAAAAAAGACCTTTAACCTGACCTTTTCCAGAGGTGTTTTTTCGTTCTTTTGAGCGGGTTTTGCGAAGAGATGCGCAATATTTCGGCGCAATATTTTCGTCGATCCTTTCGGGACCACGATTCCGACCTGATATTTCCCGTTACGGACCGCTTTTTCCAAATCAAAAGCGGTTTTTTCTTTCTTATTTCCTCCAACAAGGTGCAAATTTTCCGTGTTGAGGAGCTTGTACAGGGCGGAACCGACAGCCTGGCCATCCAGATCAAGAAAGAGAGCCCGCGTTTTTACCAGGCCGCTGCGCTGCATGACATTGGTCTGCACCAGGGTAATAATGACCACCAGGATGGCAGGCATGAGAAAGAGCACAAGCAGACCGGCCCGGTCACGCCCGAGCAGCCGCAGTTCTTTGCCGGCTATGGTAATTATCCGGGACATAATGAGAAGAAAAGAAAATCAGGCATCACGAAGCTGCGTGCCGGTAAGATGGAGAAAAAGCTCATCAAGGGTTCTGCTGTTGCTGGTAGAGAGCAGATCATCGGGCCTGCCCTCCTCAATGAGCCGACCATTATCAATAATACCTATTCTACCGCACAGTTCCCCGGCCTCTTCAAGGTAATGCGTTGTGTAGAGAATTGTGGTCCCCTGACGGTTAATAGTTTGCAGCTGTCTATGGATGAGCCGTCTTGATTGGGCATCAATGCCTACGGTTGGCTC
Organism: Desulfobulbaceae bacterium; assembly: GCA_024763055.1. Lineage (GTDB taxonomy): Bacteria > Desulfobacterota > Desulfobulbia > Desulfobulbales > Desulfobulbaceae > DRLX01. The sequence goes on along the minus strand of JANTGH010000023.1, from coordinate 31,794 downwards.
ATCAAGAAAAAGGACCGCGGGCTCATTTAACAGGGCTGCCACCAGATTCAGGCGACGCCGTATGCCGCCGGAACAGGTAGAGACAGGCTGGTCGGCGGAGTCGGTAAGCCCGGCAATTTCCAGGCATCTTTTTATCCTTGCCCGCAGCCGATCTCCACGCAGTCCATACATTTTTCCGAAAAAGGTCAGGTTCTCGCGGGCAGTCAATTTGTTGTACAGGGCAATTTCCTGCGGGACTACGCTGAGAATCTGTTTGATTTTTGTTGCCTGTTGTTCCGGCGCCATTCCCAGGATATAGACCGTGCCGTCATCCGGTGGCAAAAGACCGCAGAGAATGGAAAGAGCCGTGGTTTTACCGGCTCCGTTTGGGCCAAGCAGTCCGAAAAATTCTCCCTGGCTCACCTTAAGGGTAAAGGAATCAAGCGCCGGATGATCCGCATTTTTATACCGCTTGATCAGGCCCCTGGCTTCAACGGCAAATTTTATATCGTTCATGACTGTTCGTTGACCCAGGTTTGCAGATTTTCAAAAACATGCTTTTCCAGAGATGCGCATTGACGTATTGTTCCGGCCATAACGGGATAAGTATCTTTCGGATCGGCACGGTTTTTACAGATCCGGGCTGCCATGACCGCAAACTGTCGCCAGGCATCACCAGCAAGGGTGAGTGTAGCTGCGCAGTCGCGAAGAAAATCGTCCTGCATCTCGTCCGCGCATTCCTGGAGAAACGCTCCGTACATGAAACGAAAACCTCCGCCGCCGGTGCCGATTTCTTCCTGCATGCGGACAACGTGGCCGAGGTGGAGATCGGCTTTCTCGCTGCCGAGTCGGCGCGGCCATTTTTCAAGCCGTCCGGCTAAAAAAGTAATGCCCTTGACCCCGATAAGGGGAAAGGGAGAGCCAAGCATCATCTTGCAGACGAACCTGATACCCTGCACGATCAGGGATGGGCGATCAAGCTCCGTCGGCACCCGGCTCAGGTAATACATTTTTCCTTTGGGAGCAAGGGCTCCGGAGGCAAATCGTGCCCGCTGCAGGTCTTTGGCCGGACAGCGAACCGGTTCAGGAAAAACCGGATCGCTTATCAGGTAGTCATTTCCCTCTTTGCCATAGACAACAAGATTGTGGGCATTGAAATGAAAACGCAGGGCCCGGGGAAAGTAGGGAAGCCAGAAAACTCCGGTCTGCAGCCCGACCGGGATGGATGCCGTAAGGGCTCTATCCAGCTCATCCATGGCCCGGGCCTGGTCACGGAATGTTTTCCGGACCATGGTGATTCCGGGAACAGCTGCGATCTGCTGGAGGATCTTTCCGGCTGCTGCCCGGTAGGTGACAAGGGGCAGGTGGTTGATGCGGATAAACGGCAAATAGCCAAAAAAAAGACCACCTCCGATACCAAACGCCATGGCTTCTGAAATATGAATTCCGTTATAGGTCAACAGGTTGGCCGCAACACCGGATTCACAATGCGCGGACTGGCGGTGGGTGAAATCAATCATGATGCGGCTGTTGATCTTTCCTGCGCTCATAAACCGGGGGCTTGAGTCGGCCGTTTTTCAGGTCCTCGGGTGTGACTTGAAAAAGCTCGGCATATTTCCGGATGGCGTCCGGGGTCAGTCTGGAAAAAAAGAAGGGCACAAGATGCAGTCGGACCCGCCAGCGAGCCTGACCGGTGTATTTTGCCGTCAGCCCGATGTCCATCTGGTTGGCAGTCATGTAATACTGCAGGCAGCTTGCCCGGCCGGAACGAATCTTGTCTTCAGCCGCGGAAATTTCTTTTTCAATCTCTCGCCAGGCCTGGGCATTAACAACATTGACCGGATGCCAGCCGGAACCTGAGACCAATGTATAGGCACCGTCACTGTTCACCGAGTAGCTGACGGTCGCAAGTCCTTCGGTGACGTCTTTTTCATGAGGTTGCTCCATTATCTTTGTCGGCAAATCTACGTGGTCTTCAACCTGTTAAAAGGTAATGCCCATCAGCATCTTGCAGGAATTCAACGGCTCATTGGGTTCCTCGTGACCGCCGTTGGAGATATGATGGTACCTGAACTCAAAAAGCAGGTTGTGATCCTCGCTTACGGCATGCTCAACGCCGATGCCGAACTGGTAGTTGCCGTTCCATTCCGCACCCATACCCGGAATATCTGCAAAACTGTATACCGGCCCGCCACCTCCGAAAATGTAGGGTTGCCACTTGTCATTGGCCGTGAAGGTATAGGCGGCCAAAAAGTTTAAACCGATCATGACCGAATCGTCCGGGCTGACGACAAAATGAATAGGGAGCTCCATCAGGATGGAGTGAAAACCCTGGTACCAGCCGGATCCGAGATTATCAAAAATATGGTGGTTGTGGCGAAAGACCAGATCAATGGTTTCCACCCGTTGGGTGGTCATCCCCCAGCCGGGAAAGCTCTGGCCATAGCCGGTTAAAACGGAGTAACTGTCATTGGTGGTGTCGAGCAGAATGCCGGCCTCGGCCTCGGCAGCCGATATCAGGATGCAGCCCAACAGGAACAGTACGGACGGAAGAAGCCTGGTCGTTGCTTGTCGGACAGAGTGTTCACTGCCGCTTTGCCGTGTTTGATGCATTGCCATTGTTTTCTCTCGGTAAGGTGTTGGTCACGGAGATACTTTCAAGATGAGCATTATCTATACCGCAGGACGCCCGGACTTTGCAAGGGGCTTTGAGCGGTTGCAGGCAGATGGAAGGGAAATGAATACAATTGGCGGACGGATATTTTTTATCTCCGCTTGAGACCCTTTCTTATAAAGGGTAAAATAATTTTTATTGTTAACAAATCCACGGAAAGTAAAATTTTATATCAGGAGATATACCATGAAAGGATGTCCAAGCTGCGGTTCTGTCGATAAACACGGGTCCGGCGGCCCCTTTACCACCGGTCGGGAACTGGTTGAATTTGTTTATAATGCCCATGAGGGCACCATCAGGGACAAGCTGATTGAAGGCGGCGGCTATGAAACCGTTTGTCAGGGCTGCGGCGCTGCCTTTACCATGAAAACCCATGTCAGCAGGTGTCCCGAGTGCGGTGGGGTGCATGCCATAGCTCCTATTCATAAAAGCGCTGAGCATATCCAGTTTGCCGGCAAGGGTGTTGTTATCGAATAAGCAGTGACAGTTAGGGGCCCCGGAAAAAATAATTATCCCATCCTGCTTGTCTTTTGCTCCAGCTACGTTGTGAAAAGGTTACATATCATCAATATGCGCCCATTTTCACGCCTTGAATTTGAAGCAAAATCCGGCGTATTACGGGAAAATCATTTTTTTTCCGTGACCCTTAATCCCGTACGTCTCATCACCGGGTGCCCGATGAGGTTTTCAAGTGATATCACTGTATAATCACTCTGTAACGCCCCAAAGAGATGCTCAAGTTCTTCTTTCCAGCGGGACGTCATCTTTTTCTGGTAGGGCGGCAGGTCGTGCAGCATGATGATGTCTCCCGGGTTGAGTTTTTCTAAAATTTTTCTGCTCAGGTTGCTGATATTTCTGTTGCCGCGGTCCAGGGCACGGCAGCTGTAGCCAATGGTAATGAGGCCTTCCTCTGCAAGCACCCGGCCAAGATGCGGGTTGGTTATCCCGACCGGCGGCCGGAAAACAAGGGATTGAACAGTAAATTTTTGTATTATTTCCTGGGTCGTGCGGATATCCTTGCCCAGGGCCTTGGAACCGCGCAGCATGAGCAGATTATCGTGGCGCAGGGAATGGTTGCCGATACTGTGGCCTCGTGCCAGTATCTGCTGCAGTAACTCGGGATATTTTTCCACCTGTTTACCGACAATGAAAAAGGTGGCCGAAAGGTTATACCGGTCAAGGAGATCAAGCAGAACAGGTGTGGATTCCGGGCAGGGACCGTCATCAAAGGTCAGGGCCACGCCTTTTGTCCCTGGTCTGCCCCGGCTGATAATGGGCAGAAACAGGGAAAATTGGGGGAAAAACGGTGCGCCGAGACAAAGCAGCAGAAAAAGAGCCAGGGGAATGAGGGCAAGACGAAGCGACACAAGGGCGAGAGCCATGGCAAGCAGCATGGCCACAATGCCGCTCTTCTCCGCAAGGGATATTTTTCTCCGCTTATTTTTTTGTTGATAACCGCCCGACCCCATTTTTTACTCCCGGGCACTTCGGCCCACGATCCAGGCCAGTTCCCTGTTGGCGGCGGAAATTTCGTCGACGATTATCAAAAATCCTGCTGCTTCCATGAGCATTCGCATCTCTTCCCTCGGACGATAACATGCAGTGTGGCCCGAGAGTTTAATGCGCGTATCCTCTAATCGCCAGGACCATGATGGTTTGCTCTCGGGGCGAATGACAAATCGTGATATGAGAATTCCTCCGGATGCAAGCGCCTGCCGACTGCTCCTGAAAAGCGCCTGAACTTTCTCCTCGTCAAGGTAATGGAGCATGTCGAGAAGAAGTACAATATCCGCCGGATTTGGAATCAGGGGAAGATCAGGCGCCCAGGCCCGGAAAATTTTTCCCTGCCTGCCGGTGGCGATGGTTGCGACTCTGACCCGTTCCGGATCAGGATCAATCCCGTACACCCTTGCGTTTTTAAAGTATTCAAGACACCAGCAGGCAGGCACCCCGTAGCCGCAGCCGATATCAATAAGAGCATCGGTTTTCTCCGCCTGTGCCAGCATCTTCGGCAGGTCCTTAAACATGGGGTCAAACTGGAGTTTGAACCGGGCAAACATCCGGGGATAAGCCTCAAGGGTTTGATAACGGCCGCAAACGCGCTGCCCGATTGTCCGTTCTTCCCCTTTTCCGCCCTTTTTTTTCGGGAGACCATTGTTGTTGAAATAGCGATGCAGCAGGGGCGGCAGCAGAAGGAAGGTGCCTAACAGGGAATATCCGATGCCTAACAGGGAGGTAATGCCGATGGAGCGAAGCATGGAGTGCTCGGCAAAGCAGAGTACGCCGAATCCGATCAGGGTGGAGGCTCCGGCAAGAAAGACCGTGGAGCGCACCAGCCCGTAGCCCGGGTGGTCGATATCTCTGTAGCGCTGGTGAGCGCGAACACAGAAGATGGAGTAATCAACCCCCATGCCAAGGATGATGATGGAAAGCATGAGGGCCGGGATGTCTAAAGTATGGCCCAGCAGCCGCAATGTTCCGAGGGTGCAGATATAGGCGAAGATGACCGGGGTCAGGGTCAGCAGGGTGAGCCGCAGGTCGAGGTAGAAAAAAAACAGCAGCAGGCTCAGGCCGCTGCCGATAATCACCAGCATAGTCGTAAAGGTGGAAAACAGGATGTTTGCCAGCTGTTTGGAGAAAAACGGGGCGTCAAAGATTTTGTATTTTGTGCCGTACCGGGCGAAAAAAGCAGCACTGTCATATTTTTTCCCCGGCTGAACGGTAATAAATTGAATCAGCCCGGATTCGTTTCCGCCCGCAGAAGTATTCTCTGTTATGGAGAGCAGCTTGTAATAGCGGGCCGGAATCGGGGGTGGCGCGGCGGTATATCCCTGTTCAAGCAGAGTCAGAAAATCGGTAAAGGCCGCTGGCGTAAAACCCAGTTTTTTCCCTACGCCGAGTAGCACTTTTTTGGTTTGTTTTGCCCGGTCGTCTGCCCAAAAGTTATGCCAGGCCGATAGATTTCTCTCTGCCAGATCGTTTCCGGGAAAAAGCATTGACGGCACAAAGGCCCCGGCAAGAATATTCTGCCTAATATCCGAATCTATCTTTGCAAGCAGCGCATCATTATTTGATTGAAGTTCGCTTGTGGATCCGGCCCTGTTCATCAGATACACCCGGCTGCCGATATTGCCCCATGTCTTTGTAAACCGCGCGTCTTCCTCCATGGTTTGCCGGCTGACCGTGTTCATGCTGCTCAGGCTGACCTGGAACTGTGGTTTGGCAAAAAAGAGCAGGCCAAGGGCCAGCGCTGCGGCGGCAACGGCTCCCGGTTTGCCGCTTTTATACAGGATGTTGACCAGCTTTTGCAGCGGCAGGCTGCGCTTGCCCGCCGCCGGCATGACCGGGAAAATTCGTGGAAAGACCGTGTGGACAAAGAGAAAGGAGAAGAGAACACCAAGAGCCGTGAACTGGCCTAATTCGGAAAAAATGGGAAATCCGGAAAATCCGAGGATTAGAAAGGCGCCGATGGTGGTGATTACGGCCATGAAGCCGATGGCCCGTATTTCGTGGGCGGCTTCCCTGCCTCTGGTTTCATGGGGACGATCGAGAAAAAGCAGGTAGCCGATGCCGTGGTCGACGGTGATGGAAATAATCGCTCCGCCAAATCCCAGCACCATGATGGAAATGTCCGAATGCAGCAGGGAATAGACAAACAGGGCGGCCGATGTCCCGGCAAGGGCCGGAACCAGAGAGAGCAGGCCAAGCAGCGGTCTGGGAAAGGAAACAAGCAGCAGCAGGCCGATTCCCAATGTGGCAAGCAACAGCGCCAGATTTACATCGTGGCGAATGATTTGTTCATTGTCCAGGGCGGCCCGGTATGCTCCCGCCGGAGTAAGGGTTACACGTATTCCCTGATCAGCGTATTGTTTTGCCAGCCTGCCGGCGGCGTTCTGCAGCAGCCGGGAAATCTTTCGGGCGGAGGTGGTGTCGGTGCCGCCGGCAAGAGGCCGGGCTGTGACGAGCAGGTGGCGGCCATCCCGGGAGAGCAGATGTCCCTTGAAAAATTCGGCGCCCTGCGTCGGCGCCAGCGGCGCCATTTTTGCAAGAATCAGGTCTTTCAGCCCAAGGGGATCGGAACGGATAAACCGGGCCTGGCCGATGGATTCCATGGAATTCAACTGTGTGTACAGATTGTTGAGGCGTTCGCTTATCCGGTCTGGTTCCAGGCGGGGCGCGACATCCCGTCTTAATTCTTCTGCGGAAAAGAGCAGAGGAAGATTCCCGGCCACCTGGATAGCCAGTTGCGGAATCAGCGCGCCGATATCATCCATGCCGACCTTGGCAAACAAGCCGCTTGCCCGCATTTCCTGTTCAAGGTAAATCCCGCATGCCGACAGGATTTCCGGATTATCCGTATTGATTCCGATATCCACGGCAATCTGGTCATGAATCGGGTGATGTTCAAAGATATCAAGGCTGTCGGAAATGACTTTTTCACCTGCGGGAAGCGAGTGGATGACATCCGTGTCGATGTTGAGCCGTAGCAGTCCTGTGGCCGTAAAAAGACCAATACACAGGAAAACGATAGACAGGAGACGAGTGTTGAGCATCTTTTTTCAGTACAATAATAATTTGACTGTCAGGGCGCCCAGGAGCAACAGCCCAATGAGATGGGTTGCAATAAGTGTTCGCTTATGGTTCTGGTAGAATTCGTTGACTTGCTGAAGAAAGGGCAGGCCGCCGCAGAGACGACGCATCCGGTCAATGGCCATCGTCTGGTTGTCGCTTTTGGAAAGTCCCTGAAAGGCGCACATGGGATAGAGCGCGTAAAATTCAGTATTATGGCGCTTCAACATGGTGTCGTAGGGAACGTTCTGCCATTTTTCCCGAATGATTTTTTTTGCAAAATCATGGTGAACGGCGTAGCCATGGGACAGACATCGATAGGTGACGGCCGCAAGAGCATGTTTTTTTATTCTGCGGCTGCCCGAGGTAATGCAGCCTAAAAAAAACGCGTTCCATTTTTTTTTGTGCAGGCACCGGCATGCTCTGGTCAGTGCGTTATGGTCAAAATTTTTGAAAAAAACATCATCTTCAAAGATTAAAATGGTTTTGGCGCCGGCGGCAAGGCCTCTTTTCAAACACTGGATATGGGATTCGAAAATTCCCTGTTCCCTGTTCAGCGGGTGCCTCGTGACAAGAACAAACTCGACCCGATCCAGCAGATTGATGGAGGCAAACTGGTCCCTTGCCTGAAAGCGCCGGTCACTGCGGTCGTCAAGGGAAATACAGTAGATCCTGTCAAAAAAATCCCAGCCGCAAGGCCGGGCCTCGGGATTGTGTGTCTGCACGTTGTCGATTCTATTCCCTCTTGATTGTCGAACCTGTTGTGGTATAGGTTGTTGTGGCAAGATTTTTTTGCCCACTAATGCAAAGACGTGTTGACGCCGACCCTGATGATCAGAGAGAGCATACGGAAAATAGCCCGGACGGATTTTGTCCGTTCCGCCATTGAAGAGAAGGCCGATTTGTCGCCATTTAAGGAGAAACCGACGCCCGTGATTTTAATCGGTGTCTTTGCCATTGCCTTCAGCTTTGTTCTTGGCTGGCCGGCGGTTGCCGCCATCGGTTTTCTGTCCGTCAGGTTTCATGAACCCTGGCTTGGCGCTATCGGTTGTCCACTCGTTTACGGCCTGTCGCATCTGGTTTTTCTGTTTGGTATGTATCTTTCCGGAGCAACCTATTCGCTGATCTTCATGCGTTGGCTGACGAGAATAACCATGGAAAAACTTATCAAGATGACGGCCTAAGGGCTTGTCAAAAAAGAACATGTCGCATGCGGATGCCGGTAACGCTTTCACAGATCTTTTCGCTTTCGTCAAAAATTTTTAGATCAAAAAGCAGCTCTTCCCTGGTTCGTGCGCGGGCCGTGATGAGAGTACTGTAGCTCTTTCCCGGCCGGGTCGGTTTGTGGATGATACGTTTGCCAAATCCCACCGGAAAAGGTATAAAATCAACATATTGTTGTCCATGAACACAGGCCGCATGCAGAGCGCCGTCCAGAGGAAACGGTGAGCCGAGAAGTTCCGTCCCCGGGCCGGTTGTCGGCAGGGAAGGCGCCTGCAACGTTCCCCGGGCCTCTTCGGTCGAGAGAAAAAGAGTTCCTGTCAGTGTCTGATAGGCCGGACCAAACGGGACCAGTTTCGTATAGATTTCTTTTGCGGAAATTTTTTTCATTATTTTTTTTATCGGCAGGGTGCTGATGGTATTTTCACCATGGGCAACCGTCTCTGTGTCCGGGAAAAAAACCCTGCCGTGTTCAATCATTCTGCGCATGGCCTTGAACCTGACCCGGCTGAACAGCGCCGCCCGTATTGCCCCTTTGTCCTCTCTTGCGCATTCGACCATGAGCTTGATGGAGCCGGTCTCAGGCGGCAGTTCAAGAAACCTGGCAAACCGGGCCATTGTCATGTGCCGGACAACAATCTCCGGGTAGTATTCTTTGACCGTGGCCGCCAGCAGACGCAGTGTTTCAACTGCGGGAAGTACTGCGCGGCCGCCAAAGGCATGGTCATAAAACCAGGGCTGGATTGCCAGGGTTACGGGAAAGCGGACTGCGGTCATCAGCGGGGAAATTCCTGCCAGAGCTTTCTCGTCTTGTCATCAATCTCAACGGGAATACCGTTTGAACTGACCGCGCAGTGCCGGGTAAAGCCGGTACAGACGATTTCTCCATTGTCAGCCCTTGTTATCAGGTAATCAAATTGTAACTTGACCAGTTCCAGGGCGCCGGGCCGGGTATGGATATACATCAGGTCATCATAAAAAAGAGGGGTGTAATAGTTGAGCTCGGTTTTGATGATGGGATAGATATAGCCGCTTTCTTCGATTTTTTTATAGGGATAGGAGGCCTCACGCATCAGCGATGCCCTGCCGAACTCAAAATATTTCAGGTAGTTGGCGTGATAGACCACCTGCGATCGGTCGGTGTCCACATACAGGGTGCGCAATTCGCACCGGTGCCATATTTTTCCGCTGTTGCCATCTTTGACATAGGAGCCATCGAGCAACTCCGGGATGAATGGTCTGGGTCGCATTTCTTTCTACCCTCTTATCAGCTACCTGGATTCCATCTGTTTAAAATATACCGGCCTTCTGATCGCTGGTTTGCCGGCAGAGGCTTATACTCCTTTGAACACAATACAGCAGTTGGTGCCGCCAAAGCCAAAGGAATTGGAGAGCACAAACTCGTGCGGATGGCGACGTGTCTGGTTGGGAACCACATCAAGATCACTGAACTCCGGGTCCGGGATATGGTTGACCGTCGGTAGAACAATTCCCTGGCGCATGGCCTCAATGGCCAGCGCTGCTTCGGTTGCAGCGGAGGCACCCAGGCTGTGACCGACCTGGGACTTGTTGGCCGAGATTGGTATTTTGCCTACTTTATTGCCGAAGATGTTTCGTAGACAGTCGGCCTCAGTGGCATCACCCTTGGGAGTCGAGGTGCCGTGGGCGTTGATCGCTCCGATATCGGAGGCGTTGATCTCCGCATCCTCGATGGCGTCCTGCATGGCCCGGGTGACCGTCTCCATGTTGGGCCGGGTAAAGTGGTGCGCATCGGAATTCCAGCCGATACCGGCGATTTCAGCTTTGGGCGCAAGGCCATGCGCAAGCGTCATCTCTTCTGCGGCAAGCACCAGCACACCCGCGCCTTCCGCTAACACAAAGCCCTTGCGGTCAAGACTGAAGGGCCGTGAGGCATGGGCCGGATCGGTATGGGCCCGGTCTTTGGGGCCGACCTTGATGGTAGCCAGCATGTTGGCAAATCCCTGGATGATCTCCGGTATCAGGCAGGTTTCCACGCCGCCTGCCAGGACAAAGTCGCAGTCACCGTCCCGGATCATTCTGGCGCCGATTGCTATGGCATGGTTTGCCGAGGCGCAGGCGCCCTGGGGTGAAAAAATCGGCCCGGTAAAACCCAGCAGCATACCGGCCTTGCCCGCCGGCAGGTTGGCGCAGACATTGGGCAGCAGGTAGGGGCTGACCTTGAACGGGCCCCGGTTGACATAGTTATCCATGGCGACCCGAAAGGCATCGGTTCCGTTTAAGGCCGAGCCGATCAGGCAGCCGGTGCGGGGGCCTGTTTCCGCCGTCATTTCAAGTCCGGCGTGTGCAAGCGCCCGGCGGCAGACCTCCATGGTCAGGAAGACGTAGGCCGCGTCCCAGAGCGAGGCCTCTTTGCGGTCAACGAAAGGTAAGTCGGTCGGATCCCAATCCGGGATTTCTCCAACCACGTCGGCGCGGCTGCTGGTGGCGCAGCGGGTCAGGCGACGAAATCCGGCCCTGCCTGCCACCGCGCCTTGCCAGGTGGCGGCAAAGTCTTTGCCGAGACAGGTGGCGGCATCGTATCCGACCACAAATACTCGTCTGTTTTTTGCCGGTTTCATTTCTTATTCTTTCCGCTTTTCTCTCTGGGTTTCAGGAGATATTTTTAAATACCGCGCAGGCATTGCAGCCGCCGAATCCAAAGGAGTTTTTCAGAATAAACTCCTGGTTGACGACCCTCTTCCCCTCGCTCACGCAGTTGATTGCAATTTCCGGATCCGGCGTATAATTGATCGTGGGCGGCAGCATATTTTCCCGCATGCCCTGCAGGGCAAAAATGGTTTCAATGGCGCTGGAGGCGCCCATGGCATGGCCGATGAGTGATTTGTTGGCAGTGACCGGAGGCAACTCTTCGTTCTTGCCGAAGACTGCCCGCAGGGCGTCATACTCCACCTTGTCGCCGACCTTTGTGGAGGCGGCGTGGGCGTTGACGGCATCAATGTCCGCCGGAGCGATGCCTGCATCCTGGATGGCATCGTTTACGCACCGCTTCACCGTGGGAAGATGCGGGGCCACAAAATGATGCGCGTCCGTGGTCATGCCCCAGCCTGCAAGTTCGAAAATATAGGGAAGGTCATGGCTTTGGGCAAATGTTTTAGAAGCCAGAATAATTGCTCCGGCTCCTTCGGCGATGACAAACCCGCGTCTGTCCATGGAAAATGGGCGGCTCGTTGTTTCCGGCGGCTCATTTTCCCTTCCCTTTTTCGGGATGTAGACTCCGTTCATGGTATAAAAACCGGCGACTATGGGTTCAACCAGGGCAAAATCCACTGCCCCGCAGATGGCTACATCGGCCCTGCCCCGGGCAAGAAACATGGCGCCGATAATGATCGAAGTAAGGCCGGTGGCGCAGGCGGAAATCGTTGTGGTTATCGGGCCCTGGGCACCGGTCTGGATGGCAATCTTGCCGCCGACCATATTGATGCAGGCGTTGGGATTGGCGTACGGATGGGGGAGTCTTTTTTTTTCACGCAATCGACGGTCGGCTCGCAGCACCGCATCCACACCGCCGATAGCCGAGCTGTAAGTGACGGCCACCCGGGGCGCGATATCAGGGGTTATTTCAATCCGGCTTTGCTCAAGCGCCCGGGCCACGGTGAGCATCGAGTATTTGAAAACCGGCGAGCTCCAGGCAGCCTGATGACGGGCGCTGAGGAAGGGATATTTTTTGCTCTCAATTGCAGGATCGTCAATATCGGGAACCTGACCGGCAATAGTGACCGGGAAATCTTCCGGCAAAGGAAAACGGGTCAGCGGGCCGATGCCGCTTTGTCCGGCCAGCGCTCCCTGCCACTGACTTTTCAGGTCGATGCCTAAGGGGGAGATGGCATCATAGCCAAGGATGACCACGCTCCTGTCGTCCATCTATTCTACCAGGGGATAAACTGATAAAGCTTGGCGAACATCTCGTACACCTCGATCCAGTTCTGCAGATCTTTGCTCGTTTTGATGTGGGCTCGTTTGTTGACCATGACCCAGCTCATGTGGGCGGCGCCGTCCTTGCAGGTGGAACAGTCACGGGTCTCCGAGGTGCAGCAGCGGTGCATGGTCTGCAAATCCGAGGCCCAGCGGATAAAGTTGGTCAGCCGTTTCGGGCGGGGATTGCGCTTATCGATGGGTTCGGTCACCGAGGGGCATTCCATCCAGCCGAATGTTCGATCCAGCATTTTGCCGGTGGTGATGACTTCATGGTAGTATTTTGATGAAATCACTGTTCCCGGATATTTATCCAGCATGTCATCCATTTCAGCCCGCACCTCAACAAGCTCTTCCGGCTGCCAGGAAAATCCGTCCACTCCTTCATCATTAGACAGCAGCTGCATGTGGACCTTGAGGCCGACATCCTGAATTTTTTTGATGATTTTCTCGGTTTTTCCAAGTTGTTTCGGGGTGATGGTGTACAGGTAATAGGCGTGGGGATCACCCTCGTAGTTGGCGCTTGAGATCTTGAAGGTGTCCTTGCCGCGCAGGATTTTCTCATCTTCCGCATCACCCCAGAGCGAGAGGCCGACCATCATGTCCGGAAAACGATCCCTCGGCACCTTGATCAATCCGTTGGTGGCGCAGAAGGTGGGCAGCCGTTTGTAAAAGGCCTCTATCCGGTCCAGGCAGAGCGTGGGTTCGCCGCCGATGAGAATGGCCAGGTTGACGCCGCGCGCCATCTCTTTTTCAACAAAGCCATGCCATTTGTTCACGTCTTTTTCTTCAGAGGCCCGTTCATGCTCGCCCGAGGAAAAGAAAAAGCAGCCCTTGCAGCGCAGGTTGCAGCGGTCGGTCACATCGTAGATAGAGCTGCGGATGTTGAGTTTTGATATTTTTTTATACCGCTCGTACCAGTAGTCATCGAGCAGGGAACTGACGGTTATCATTGTATTTTTATTTCAAGTTTTCTGGTTTTATACCGGGTTGCAGAGGGGATTACTGAGCAGGCGGAATTTTCGGATCAGGGCAGAGGTTGTCTCCCTTCTCATACCGACGTACCCAGACCGCAAGGTAGGTGTCAACATAGTCCAGCCAGGCGGAAAACGTCTTGGGGTCAGTGGCATGGCGATACATCCTGGCCGTGACCACGGCGCTGCCGGCCGCATAATGGCGGCAGTCGCCACAATCGGTATCCGGCACGCAGCAGGCGGCATCCCGATCCCACTGCAGATCGGTGCGGTACTGGCGAAAGGAACGGCCCAGGCCAATATCCGTGGACGGATTCATTCGGGGATAGGAGCAGGAAAACAGTTCATGCAACCCCTTTTCTTCGGTGTGGGCGATAATATTGTACGGTGAAAAGAGCACGGTTTCGGGAAACTCGGACAGCAGCTCGGTCATGACCTGTCGGGTGTGGGCAAGCGTCCCGGCGGTATGTCGCAGATGCCCGTTGTAGCCCACAGGGGCCGAGAACATGTTAAAGGTTATCTGTTGGCCGTTTTCAGCCAGCAGTTGGGTGACTTCCCGGGCCTCATCAATGTTTACCGGCGAAAAGGTGTAGACGAACACGGCCCTGGGATCGTTTTTATAGTTGTCCATCTGTCGGAGGAGCATGTCCGGGGCCTTGCGAACGGCAAGGCTGGTCTGGTCATTCCCCCATACCGAGATGTGCATTCGATAATCGATGTGTTTTGGAATGGGTTTGAGGCCATTGGTTGCAATGGCGCCAAGAGGAATCTCCTGAAAACAAACCTCGCACAGTTCCGGCTCCAGGGCCGGTTCCGCCCCGGCCAGCACCACAAAGGTTATGCCCCGTTTCTTTTCCTCAAGGAAAAGATTTCGCCAGGCGGCGGGATCACTGTTGGTGTCGGCAAACTGTTTTTCACCGGTAAAATAATAGCATCCCTCGCAGCGGATATTGCACCGGTTGCTCATGTCATAGGTGGATTCACGCAGAAAGAAATATCTACGCACCTTTTCCCAGCGCTTTCTAATAACCGGATCGGCGATGATGTCGGAGAATTTATACTCCTTCTGCGGGCTCTGCACGGGCTAATCGTTGCTGTTCAGTTTGTCTTCGATATAAGCGGCAATGATGCGGACAGTGGTCAGCTTGGGATAATCGTCCTCATCGATCCGTATGCCGTATTCGTCCCGGAGAACGAGGGCAATGGTTGCCAGGTCCATGGAGTCAATGCCGACTTCATCGACCAGATCGAGATCGGCATCAAAGCTTTCCGGGGTGACATCTTCAAGCTTGAGCTCGTTGATGATGATTTCGGCGATTTTGGTCACGGTGGTGCTGTCGTTGCTCATGGCGACTGTGATGTGGTTGTCGAGGGTTGCAGGATGATCATGCCGGAACACGTCTCTCGTCCCTCGCTCATTATTGTAAAGGTATATGAATTTTCTTTATTGCCGCACGTAGCGCGAATGTCAAGAATTTCTCCCGGACGAACAATTTTTTTAAACTTGACCCGACTCAGACGGATCAGCTGTAGCGGTACCTGCAACTCATCGGCAATGAGATCACAAGCCAACTCTATCTGAGCAATACCCGGGAAAATGGGCTCATCGGGGAAATGACCGTTAAACCAGGGAGAGTCCTCCGGAATACATATCTTACCCACCATATTGGTGGCTAAGGAGGAAACGGTGTGTCTCAAGGTCATGGGACATTACCGGATATGCAGACAATAATCATACAAATTTATTTATGATGGAGAATCATATAATACAAGGCATCGGCAAAACGCTCGGCATCTTCCCTGGTGTCGGTAAACAACCAGTACAATACATTGCCGTGTTTATCCATTATCTGTACATTCCAGACCGATTCATTCTCAGGTTTTGAAACAACAGGAGTCCCCAGCGTTTTGTAATAATAAATCTCCTGTTTTTTCTGGCCGGGTACCGGTGCGCCAAAGGTAAACCAATAGCCTCCGGCGGCCACGGTCATCCTGATGGCTTTGTCGGTTACTTTGAGGTCACTTGGAATATACCCATAGGCGGGTGGCTGCTCTTCCAGCAGTGTTGTAATGGTTTTGATAGGGTTTTTTACCCGTGATGCGTCGGGAATATAGTTTATTTGCGGTTTTTTCACCTGTTCCGCCGCCTGGCCGGATGTCGAATTATGAACACATGACGCCAGAAAACATGACAAAACCAGCATAACAACGGAAACACCGATTCTCTTCATTTCATCCCCTCTATTTTTTCATTTTGATAAATTCGCAAAAAATCACAACTGTCGCAAAAAAATCCTCAAATAAAAGACTCTTTTCTATACCATCAGCGCAAAAAATACTCAATAGATGCTGACTTATTACAAATTTCCTCTCGCATGCAGGGAACCTTAAAAGATTTTTTCAAAATCACAGTATATATTGTTTTTTAATGCACAGATAGAGTGTGTTCCGTTTTTGACAATCCCCGGAAGTCGGCTTGCATGGAAACGGGACAGTCAGTGGGCAAGGTGTTCCCAGAGCGGGCCGGTAAAGCCCCGGTCATGGAGTTTCTTTACAATTTCAGCACTTTTTTCTCCGCCTGATCCCACTATCCAGTTGAGGCGATCGGCCGCTCGGGTTGTGACCATATTGCAAATGGTTTTGTGGTCAATATCATCGGCCTCGTAAAAGACCGGCTCAAGCAGGTTGGTCCGGGGGCGTATCTTTTCTTCCTGCAGGGCGATATCGTAGAGCGCTGTCCAGGGATAAATCCTGATGCCGATAAAGAAAAACAAGACCGCCCGGTTAAGTTTTTCTATATTATCCAGGGACTCGGTAATCGTTGCCCGTGATTCGCCCGGCCCGCCAAGGAGAAAGTAATGGGCGGTGTGGATCCCCGCCGCCCGAGCCCGGGCGTGGGCGGTAAAGACATCTTTGATGCGAAAGGGTTTTTTATATGTTGTAAGCATGGCCTCTGCAAGCGCTTCCGTACCGAATTCCACATGGGCCAGCCCACAGTCGGCCATGAGGGTGAAATAATCATCAGGCAGCTTGATCGGCGCAAAAAAACCGCCCCAGGGAATGGACAGGCCGGCTTTTTTAAAGGCCCGGGCAACGGACAGGCTGTGTTTGATGTCCGAGTTAAAGGCGGAATCGGTAATAAAAAGATATCGCGCTCCGGCTTTTTGCAGTTGTTTTGCTGTTGCCGCCACCTCACCGGGATCGATCAGCCGGTGTTTTTTCCCTTCAATATGGGGATAGGGACAGTAGATGCAGGAAAAGGCGCAGCCCCGCTTGGTCTGCAGATTGAGCATACCGCCTTTGTCGGTATAGAAACGAGCGTGCGAAGATTCCGGCCGAAAGGCACGAACCTGTTTCCCCGGCCAGGGCGGCGGCAGTTCATTGGTTCCGGGAGAAGAGATCACTCCCGGGATTGTGGTCGGCTCCTGTCCATTCGCCACTGCCTCAACCAGCCGGCCGAAGCGTTCGCCCTCACCGATGATGCCGTAATCGGCGCCAAGCTCCGCGAAAATCCTGTCCGGCATGATGGTGAACCCGGCACCGCCGCAGACGATTATCGCCCGGCACCGCCCTCTGATATGGTTCACAAGCTGTTGGTAGCTTCTGATGAAATATCGGCAGTCACCTTCATCCGTGTTGTCGATGTTGCGGCAGGCAATGCCGATGATCTCCGGCGTATAATTTTTCAGAAGATCGTCTAATTGTCCGGGTGTTGAGCTGTTCATGTCCGCGATACGGACCTGATGTGTATCCCTGATGGATCCGGCCACATAATCAAGGCCGATGGGATAGACAGGGTAGGGGACCGTGAGGGTGTTGGGCGAAATGAGAAGTATCCTCATGGCCGGTACAGCTCCATGGCCGTGATATATTCTCCCAAACCAAGGATCAGGATTTTTTTATTCTTTTCCAGGGAGATCGGATCGCCCCCGGTGAGTAGGGCCGGCACCTGTCCGCTTTCCAGGCAGGAGGCGGCCAGTGCCGCCGTTACGGCCGAGGCTGAGGCAAATTCCCCGATATATTTGCGGTAACGGCTGACGGGAGCGGCAAGGGAGGAAAGTTTTATAAACTGTTCAAGTTGTTTTTCCCCCAACTTTTTTGCGGCAGCCGGAATGCCGGTCAGGACAAGGCCGCAGTCGCTCTGCAATGTATCCGCGCCGCCCAGCTTTTTTATCAGAGAGGAGATGGGACCATCTGTCCGGCAGCTATGGAAAAAACAGAGCTTGATACAAGCCCGGCCCTTGTTCCGCGGCATTTTGCCGAGATGCAGGGCTCCGCCGCCGTCGGCAAGGTTTTCAACGTGTGGTTGCGGTTCTATGGAAGCGTCTAACAGGGGAGAGAGGATGGCATGGCCTTCATCGGCGCCAAGCACCACGCCGGTTTCATCATCTTTAAGGAGAAGATCGGCCGCCATCAGGGCCTGTTCAAAGGAGTAATCACCGCCACTGGTGGTGATGTTGGCGCCGGTGGCCTCAAGCAGCATGGCCACCTGGCCGGCAGGACCGTTATGGACGGAACCGACAAAGTCGGTGGGACTGGGAAATAGCTCCTGGGAGGTCGTCAATCGCTCCAGAAAGTCATAGGTCTCGGAAAGCGCTCCCCAGCCGGTGCCCATGAAGATGGACAATGATTTTTTTCCGCTTTGTGATCTGTTATAGGCATTGACGGCGAGGGAGAGCGCCATGCGCGGCAGTCTTTTTAAGCGCCTGATCAGTCGTGGCGGCAGGTCTTGAATAATGGCTTGATCGTCCGCCTGGCCGACAATACTTTTTTCATTCAGCAGCCCGGCCAGAGTTGCCGCAGTGTCTCCGGCGCCTGTCAGGCAGGCCGAGCCAAGGATGGAAAGAGGGTTGGTTGTTTTTTTTGAGGTAGATTGGGTAAATTTTCCTGATTTTGCCAGCACAAGAGAGCCGTTGTTGCCGCCAAAACCAAAGGAATTGGAGAGAACGGCTGTTACCGGTCTGTCTTCCGGTTTTGTCACAGGATGCAGCTTCAGGTCGGGATCAACCTGTCTCAGACCGGTATTAGCTGGAACCAGGTCTTGAGTAATACAAAGCGAGGCAATCACGGCCTCAATAGCGCCGGCTGCGGCCAGGCTGTGCCCTGTCGCGCCTTTGATGGAGGAGAGGGCGGGTGGGGTGGGGAAAAGCGCACGCACGGCCCTTGATTCCGCCAGGTCATTTTCCGGGGTACCGGTCCCGTGAAGATTGATATAATCGATTGCCCTCGGGGAAAGACCCGCATCCGCAAGCGCCGCCCGCATAGCCGTTCGGGCCCCTTTTCCCTCCGGGTGCGGCGCCGCCGGGTGAAAAGCATCACAGCTGAGACCGGCGCCGAGCAGTTCCACCGGCGTGTCCGCTTTCTTTTCACTGCTCAGCAGGAGCATGCCTGCTCCCTCGGCCACGGCCATTCCCCGGCGATTTTTATCAAGAGGGCGGCATCCGTTTTTATCGACCAGCTGCAGGGAATGAAAACCAAAATAGGTCAGGCGGCAGAGGGAATCCACCCCGCCGACCAGAACATTTTCTGCCTGCCTGCCCCGCAGCAGTTCCATGGCCAGGGTAATGGCGACCGCGCCCGAGGAACAGGCCGTGGAAACCGTGAGGACCGGTCCGCTGCAGTTAAAATGGCGGCCAAGCTCGTCCGCCACCGTGTTCAGGCCATGCAAACGGTACTGATTTTTGTCCGTGATTCCGTCCCGGAGTAGCTGTTCGGTCGTCGGAATGCCGCCGGTGGTGGTGCCGATGACTATGGCATCAGGGGGCCGATCGTAACCGGCCATGGCCTGGGTGGCCGCAGTCAGGGCCAGCTGATGGGTTCGGGGCAGTGTCGGCTCAGTGTCGATGCCGCGCACCTGACCGACCGGCAATGGGCTGCCCTGGAGAAGCGGAAAAAGATCAAGCGGCGCAACTTTTGATCTGTTTTCCCGTAAAGCCGCAAGAGTTTCAGCAATTGAGCCCCCGAGGGGGCTGACAATGCCGGTCCCTCTGATGTAGACCTGTTGCTTGTTCAAGAAGGGGTGTCCTGCGCGTGTTTTCGGATATAGTCGGCAAGGGCGGTCAGGGAGGAGAAGACCTTTTCCCCGACCTCCTGGCTGTTAATGACAATGCCGTAGTCTTTTTCCACCATGACTACCATTTCCAGGACATCAATGGAGTCGATGCCTAATTCGCCGCCGACAAGCTGGGCGTTTTCATCAAAATCTTCCGGGGTCACATCCGGGAGGTTCAGAATATCGATGAGTTTTATTTTGAGTTCTTCGACGAGATCGTTATTCATGTTTTTTATATCCACTACGTTAAAAAGGGGTATTTATTTTGGGCTAAGAAAAATATATATAATGCCGACGATGGTTTGTCATTAGATTTGCTGGTCGCTTTCCGTAAAATGATGTATTTGTATAGGCCGTTATAAAATGGCATTGCCTTATGAGATTGATAAACTCGTAAAAAGTCCAGACAATGATTAAAGATGGCTAAGTAAAAACACAGATATACAGGTAAGCGCAGCGGAGCGGAGACTCCGAGGAGTAGTGTTCTGTGGCGGGTCTTAATTATACATGTAGTATGTTGAGAATCGCCACAGGACACACGACGCAGTAGATCGAAGTTTTTACGACGCCATCATGAGATTGAATATTTCAAAATAGAGAAATGGTGAAAATATCTAATCTGCGCCTGGAAGATCTGCTGCCCCACAGAGGCCCCATGCTGCTTGTCGATGAAGTTATTGCGGTTGACAGCAGCCATGCTGTTACCCGGTGTGTTGTCAGCGAGTCCTGGCCGCTGGTCGGGGATGGCGGCGCGCATCCTTTGATTTTGGTGGAACTGGCAGCGCAGACGGCAGGGGTGTGCAACGGCTGGGACCGGATTCAGACCCAGGGCCTGGATTCAAACCAGATGGGCTGGCTGGTGGCGATTAAAAATGCGGATTTTCTGGTTGATATCCTTCCCCTGGGCGGCGCTGTCATCGTCCGCGCCGAGAACACCTACAACTTTGAAAATTTACGGGAAATCAGCTGTGAACTGCGGCTGGATGATGCGCTTATCGGTCGGGCCACATTGCAGCTCTTTCAGGCACGGGAACAATGAGCAGGCAGGACAATAAAAAAATCGCCATCATTACCGGTGGCAGCAAGGGTATCGGCAGGGCCATCTGTGTTGAGCTGGCCGGTCCGGACAGGCACCTCGTTATCAATTATATGGGTGATAGGCAGGGCGCGGAAAAGACACTGTCTCTGGTTGAAGAGGCTGGCGGAACAGGTGAAATAAATCAGTTTGACGTCAGAGATACCGAGGGCTGTGAGCGGATTGTGGAGGATGTCGAAGGGCGGTTTGGCCGAATTGATATCCTGGTCAACAATGCCGGGATTATCAAAGATGGTCTGTTTATGATGATGCCGCCGGAAAACTGGCGGTCGGTTATTGA
The DNA here is from genome assembly GCA_024763055.1 of Desulfobulbaceae bacterium. Lineage (GTDB taxonomy): Bacteria > Desulfobacterota > Desulfobulbia > Desulfobulbales > Desulfobulbaceae > DRLX01. The sequence continues at coordinate 10,995 of JANTGH010000023.1, read as the reverse complement.
TACCGGTTTAAACGGCTTTTACAATATGACCCGGCCGGTTGTGGAGAAAATGGTGCGCAGGCGCGCAGGCTCGATTGTCTCCATTTCTTCAGCTTCCTCGCTCATGCCGAATCGTGGCCAGACCAATTATGCTGCGGCCAAGGCCGGCTTGAACGCCGCCAGCAGAGCCCTTGCCTGCGAAGTGGCCCGCCTTGGCATCCGGGTCAATGTGGTGGCACCGGGCCTGATTGAGACCGACATGATCAAAGAGGCCCCCAAAGATCATATCAAGACCCTGATTCCCATGGCCCGCATCGGCAGGCCGGAAGAGGTGGCAAAGGTGGTTTCCTTTCTCTGTTCCGAGGCCGCCTCCTACATGACCGGGCAGATTCTGTCCGTCAACGGCGGTATGATCTGATGCGTTTTTTGCGAGTATTTTTCCTGATTGTGCCGGGCCTGATCTTGCCCGTCATTGCATTGGCCGCCGGTGGAAGTGCTGTTCAACCTGTCCGGGTGCAGGCGGTGCAGGCGGATTTTTCCCAGGAAAAGCATTTGAAAATCCTTGTCCGGCCGCTTATTTCCCGGGGACGGTTTCTGTTTAAGGCGCCGGATTCCCTGCGCTGGGAATACACAAGCCCCTTTCATTCCGTCCTCCTGATGGATAAAGGACGGGTCAGGAAATTCATTGAAAAAAACGGCCGGTTTGTTGAGGATACAGGGATGCGTCTGGATGCCATGCAGGTGGTGATGACCGAAATCAGCGGCTGGCTGGACGGACGTTTTACCGATAACGCGGCCTTTGCCGTGACCCGCGACGGTCAAGCCGTGCGTTTGGTTCCAAAAGATAAGGGAATGGCCGTTTTCATCAGCGCAATTGAGCTGAAACTCTCCGATCGGCCGGGGCTGCTGGATTCCGTGACCATCCATGAAGGAGAAGGGGCCTTCACCCGGCTGATCTTTTCCGGGGCGGCGTTTAATCCGCCTATAGACGCAGGGTTATTTGCCGCGCCATGAGGTCTTGTTGTGCTGCTCTCCTGTTGCTCGTTCTTTGTGCCTGTACCGCATCCGGTCCACCCGGGCTTGATGATCCCCGCGCCTGCGCCGACAGCCGGAACTGCGCCTCGGCCTTTCCTCGGGGCAGCTGGCAGTTTGTTCACCTGATTGAATTCAGCCTGGCGGACGGTGCAGGCGGCACGGTTATCGGTGTCACCGTGCTCGACGGGCAGACGATCAAATGCGCCTTGACGACCACCGAGGGGATGACGCTTTTTGAGGCGGAATCCGCCGGATCCCTCAAGGTGTTGCGTGCTGTGTCGCCCTTTGACAAACCCGGTTTTGCCCAGGGGCTGCTGGCGGATGTGCGGACAATATTTGTCCGGCCGCAGGCCGCGCCCCTTTGTGGAATGCTGGATGAAGGGCAATCCGTCTGTCGTTACAGGAACAAGAGCGGAATCACGGATGTCATGTCGACCGAAGACGGTTGCCCGCGGATCACAACCTGGACGGCCGCCGGTCTGCCCGATCGAACCATTACCGCCCACGACTGTTCCTTAAACCACGGCTACCAACTTGCCCGATCCCTCGTCCTGCAAGCTGTAGGAAAAGGCGGGTATATCCTTAAGATGAAATTACTCCGTGCGCAGCAGGGTATGTAATCCGGCATTCCTGGATCGGGTCGGCCGGAAATATTACCTGTTTGAGAACCACATATTATAGTCATGCACCATACTGTAATTCTGTGATCCTCTGTCGGAAACGGTGAGATGATCGAGGGGGTAGTCAAAAACTTTTCTCCCCTTTCTTAATGACATTATGACTCCATAGTGATCATCAGTTGCGATGACACGATGTATTCTTACTTCGTCTCCTTCCTGTAATGGCACCTTATGTTGATATTCCGTTATTTGAGCGTCAAAGGGAAAAGATAATTTCTTGTTGAGATATTGTTCCCATGCCATCATCATCGCATATTCATCTGTGCCGTTGGCTTGTTTCATAACCTCTTGAATACGCTTACAGGCATCGCCGAGATGATCCCATCGGTGCTTGAGATATATTCCTTCCCTTATCTTGCTTGGATCGGCATCAAATTCATGTTGAGAAGCTCTTTCAATATCTTCAATAGAGAGGTACATTTTTTCCCAGTCCAGTCCCTCTTCCTCGCATCGTTGAATATATTTATCCGGGCAATTTGAAAGAGTAATGCTGTCCCAATCTATACAGACAATATCGCCATCAACCTCGGAAATCCGACCTTGCCAGCCACCAATATTATTGCCGAAATCAGGATCAAGCACTCCCGGCTTCACCTTTACTGTATTTCCTATTTTGAATGGTACTGAATTCATGGCCGGGATACGTTTTTGATCCTTATTTTTGGATGATACAGGTCATCCTTTACCATCTTGACCGTACATGAAAATTTATACTGCGTTGTCTCTTGATACTGATGAAATTCCTTTTTCAATTTTACGACGACCTTAAGGGATATAGGATCCCTTGAGGATATAGGATACTTCTTATTCTGCAGATACCACCTGAACGTCCATGCGTCTCTTCCTTGAAGAAATAATTTCATTTCAGTGGATTCCGGCAATATAGGAAGCTGCAGGTTTATCTTATTTTTGATTTGATATTTTATGATCCCTATTTCCCTCGCAGACAATCCGCAGGTAGGGGCAAATTTTTGCATTTTATCCATTTTTATTCATCCTCACCAGTCTTCATAATGTCCGCCAATCCCTGTATGACCTCTCCAAAGGGTTTGCTGGTGTTAATCTCAACGATTATAGAATTCTCGCTTGGCTTCTCAATAAGCGTTACCGCTTTGTTTGGGAGAGTGAACACTGATAATGCATTGCTGAATTCCTTCCAGCTTATCACCCCGAATTGATCGCATTGGAAAAATTCATCTTTGGAAATATGATTGAGTTCTTTTATGGAAATGGGATCACCGAAATTATTACGCATTCCATTTCTGAGTTTTGTTGACAGGTTCAGCTCTGTGGCTAATTCATCAACGCTGTATGGTTTTGTCAGTGACAGTTTTTTCATGTTTTACAAGGGCTGGAACTCAATATCCCTGATTGAGGCAGAGGTTCCAAATATCAATTCATTTTTATATCTTTTGTTGACGAAATCTCTAATGTTTTTGACCACTTCATCAACGGGCAGGTTATACAGTTCCGAAACTTGATGAAAAGGAGTCTCAGAATAATTTTCTCCCTTGATTTCAGCAATAGCATTCGCAATATGCCTGTCTGCCAGTTCCAGTTCTTTAAGCCCTATAGCGATCATGATGGAATCTTCAAGTTCATCACCGTATTCCTTGAGATCAACTATAAGTGGATTAATGTCCATAGCTACTCCCCACCTTCAGTATCAATCATCTCCATAATCTCTTCCTGAAACTGCTCATCTTCCATCAATTTTCACATATAGCCCTTGTGATTCCGTTCGTCGACTGAGCTCGGCAAGAGCCTGCCTGATGGTCGCTTTTTCCATTTTCCAGCCACTGGATGCCACTGGGCTGTATTTGCCGCCATCGCCGATGGCATATACGACCTTGTTCTTACCGGCATAGGTCGAAATATTTTGTTGTGGAACCTTGTCGCTTTTCAGTTACACCACAGTCAGGTGCATGAATGCAGTGGAAAATCGTCCGCTTTCCGGAATATAGCAGAGCAGGGTTTCTCCTTTGGCCAGACGACCGGAGTGAAACAGTTCCTCAAGTATTATATAGATGGATGCCGAGCCGGTATTTCCCTTGGCCTTTAAATTGGTAAACCATTTTTCCTGAGCAATTTCACATCCTGCGGCTACCATGCCGGCATATACCTTGTCCCGGAAAAATGCGGAGGAGTAATGGGGCAGATACCAGTCAATTTTTGCCGGATCAAGACGACCGCTTCCTAATAGCTTTTGAAGAGGCTTGGTGACCGTGTAGGTGATGATCTCACGATTCAGTAACTTCACGTCCTGTTTGACGGCAAAAATGGAATCCGTCAGCCACTGCCCGGGGGTAAAGGTCCGCCATCCCTGAAGAGATCCGTCCGCTGTTTTTTCAGCGCCCGCATACATGCAGGTTTCAAGCTGCCCGGCATAAGACTGCTGCATAATCCAGTCGATACGCAGCGAGATGCCGTCCGTATTTTTTCTGTTGCTTACCCAGACCGCACCGGCCCCGTCGCTGAGCATCCAGCGGAGAAAATCCTTGTCAAATGCCAGCTCCTTCTGTTCGGACGCGCAATTTGAATCGGGTCCGGTTTCTCTGCTATACAAGTTTCCACGCAATAGTGTGGAAACATTTTCCGACCCGGTTGCCACCCCGTTGCGGCTATCCCCGGCCCGTATCGATAAATAGACGTATTTCAATGCCATTATGCCGGATATGCAGATACCTGCCGTGGCCGCCACTTCACAGGGGGGCCAGCCCAATTCCCCAAGAACCATGACACCATGATTGGGCAGCAACTGGTCCGGCATGGTCGTGCCGCAGGCCAGAACATCCACTGCATCAAAGGGGCATCCCTGACCGTTCAACGCGCGGACTGCTTCGGCGGTGAGCTGGGCATTGGTGTGGGTCGCATTGCCGGTAGCCGGATCAACGGCATAAAAACGGCTGGTTATTCCATTACTGCGCAAAATTCGTTTACGCACGCGGGAAGGTCGGCTGCCGGCCAGGCCGAGAATGTTTTCCATCTCATCATTGGTCACAGGATCATTGGGCAGAAAGGCGCCAATTCCATTTATATAAGCATCGGCAATCATAACAATCAGTTATTTATCTCCCGGAAGGCTGCTCGTAATAGCTCACTGCCCCGGCAATTGATTTTTTGCACAGAGGATACACCAGTCGTCGTATAATCATATTCATCGGCACGACCGTAAGCACCAGAGTGAGTAAAAAAACAGTATAAATGGTTATCACAACGTTGCGGCCCGGTGAACAAGGCGATCCTGCTGTTTTAATCAATTTACTCCAAATCAGAAAACTACGATGAGCAATACGTTCGGTTGCAATCAGCTTTCCATTGACATTGACAGCTCCAAGACCGGACAGCAACGGACCATCACCCTGTTCTTCATCCCGATCAAGGGCCTCTGCCAGGCGCTTGCCGAAACGGTCCATTTTTTTTATCTCTTCTTCCGCAACTCCTGCCTTGGGAAAGAACCAGAACGAATCTTTTTTTCCCGTAAGCAGCCACCGGGGAGTAGTGACAAAGGTATACAGCGACCTGCCCTGATCAGTCAGCGCCACATTATCCAACAAACGGGCTCCAAGATCTGCCAGCAGAGTCTTCATCTTCTCCTGGCCGATTAACCACATGTCTCGACAGCCAATAACAGTAATCACCGGTTTTCCTTTAAAAAGCAGGGCCGCCTGTTTCGTCTGTAAAAATCCTGTAACAGGAATGGCTGGAGAGAGAAACCATATTGTATAACCAAGGACAATCAGATCATAATTGTCGGCCAGATCAACGGGACGTACAGGACAGCCATCCAGAGAAACGGCTTCCGGAAACACATTAAAAAAACGATAAAAAGTCCATGGATAAGGATAGGATTCAACGGGGGAAATAGCGCGAATATCACACTGCACTCCACTATTTTCTTCCAGTCCCTGTACCATGCGGGACAGAATTCTCTTTAATTGTCCGCTTTGGGAATAGTAAATCACCAGAATTTTTTTCACATATCTCCCATCGACCATGTTATATGAAAGTCCCGGCGGAGGGCAGATGCTGCCCTGCCGAAGCAGAATTTTCATGGTTCGTTGCGGCCGGTCAATTTGGCCCTGCCATGCTGGTTACTGTCCGTCCCGAAGAAAGGCTGCGGCAATTTGTCTTTTTCGTGGCCCTGAGCTTTGTCTGTAGTCGGCATCAGAACAGCCATGGAATAAACATCTTTGATTTCTGCATGTAGTCATCATAGCCTGAGCCGAAAAATTCCCTGTTTTCCTTCTCTTCCACTCTGGCTGCCGCAAAAAGAAAACCTGTTATCCCAAGAACCAGAATAACGGCGGGGACGGAAGGATGCTTGAAAAAAGCGCCCCATCCCAACAAAAGCAATGAGCCGTACATGGGGTGCCGGATATGCCGGTACAAACCGGAATCAACGATATGAAGCGTATTTTCAAAGCGGAAGTTTTCCGGCATGTCCATGCGCTCCCTCCTGCCTCCATACCGTCTGAGCATCCACAGGGATGTCAGGATAAAATAAATCGACAGAACTAACAATATCCAGGAAAAAATATGCAACGGTGAGAATGGCTCAATAAACCAGAAAGGATAATTCAACAGAACAAGGGCAAGAATACCCTCAAAAACAAAAAAACGATAAAACCCGTGCACGCCGGGATTTTTCAACTGTCTTCCGGCAAGAAGAAAAAGAATCAATGAGCCAAGGGCAAATAGAAATAATTGCTGTTCATGAGAACTCATACATACGCCTTCTTCTTTGTAAAATCGAGTTGTTGAAAATGTAACACACGGCTCAGGATCCATCCATATTTTTCCAGAATCAATGATTTCTTTTTCCCTTTTACGGTTAATGGATTACAATTTGAAGCCTATAATTGTTCGTGTACTTTTTCATCATTTTGTAAAAACAGAACGACCAAATAGACGAAATACGGGTCCGGTCGTCATAATACACTCCATCACAATGAAATTTAGACTTATCTATCCCAAATGGGCCAAGCTGGCCCGCCAGACCGAATTTCACCTGCCGCCGCACGGGCCGGTGGTCTTTGCCGCCGCCCTGCCCGACTATGTGGAAATTGATTTTATCGACGAAAATCTCCAGGAGATTGATTTTGATGATTCAGTCGATTTTGTCGGCATCTCCATGATGCTGACCGTTCAGGTCAAACGGGGCTGGCAGATAGCCGATATCTATCGCAAAAAAGGGGTGCGGGTCATTTTTGGCGGCATTGCCACCATGCTGCACGCCGAAGAGACCATGGAGCACGCGGATTCGGTCTTTCTTGGCGAGGCCGAAAGCCGGATGGAGGGGGTGCTGGAGGATTTCCGCAAGGATAACCTCAAGCCCTGTTACAACTATATCGATGACCGGCCCGACATCGGCCTGGTGGGTCCGGCCCGGCGAGATATTTTAGACCGCAATCTGTACAATTACAAGGGCGTGCAGATGGTTGACCTGGTGCATGCTTCCCGTGGCTGCCGCTTCAACTGCTATCCCTGCGCCGTCTCCTATCTTGGTGGGCGGGATTTCAGGCCGCGCCCCATTGACAGGGCCATCGAAGAGATGGCCGGGATCGACAACAATCGCATGTTTATCGTTGACAATTCGCTTGCCCAGAACACCCAGTGGGAGAAAGACCTCTTTCGGGAAATGATACCGCTCAAGAAAAAATGGTGCTCTCATCCCATTGAGGATAAACCCGAGGTGCTGGATCTGGCCGCTCGCGCCGGAGCCTGGTATGTGTATCAGGCGGTTTTTGACACTTCGGATTATATCAAGGAGCGCATCAGGCGGTATCATGACCATGGGATCGGTGTGGAGGGCACCATTTTATTGGGCCTTGACAGTCATACCGAGGAAAGCATCAAAGAACTGATTGATTTTCTCCTTGAAATTGAACTTGACCTGGCCGAGTTCACGGTGCTGACCCCGTTCCCCCACACCAGGGCCTTTACCGAGATTGAGCAGCAGGGCCGCATTCTGACCTATGACTGGGATAAATATTCCGCCGACCGGGTGGTCTATCAGCCTAAAAATATGAGTCCGGACAAGCTGCAGGAGCTGCTTGATTATGCCTGGAATACCTTTTATCAGGATGAACCGCAGAAGATAAAAATGGTCAAGCTCTTTCAGCAGGTGGTGCAAAAAGAAATGGCGGACAACAGTTTTCAGCCAAGGGACAGAACATTGGCAACCCAAGTCTTCGGGAGGACGGTCAGGCCATGAAAAGTGGGCTGTCCACCATGGAACAGGCACAAGTAGACGCCCTAATACAAGGCGCGGAATACCCGGGGAGTGAATTTATTCACGCCGGATATACCTTTGCCGAAGTGCGCTCCATGGCTGCCCATATTTATACAACTCTGGAGGCGGCGGAAGATAAGGCGGTCTGTCTGGCCGCCGAAAGCAGGGCGGTCATGGCGGCGGCCCTGCTGGCCTCGCTGGCAGGCGGTCCCGGGTTGTTGCTGCCCTATGGATTATCCGAGCGCGTCCTTTGCCGTATGCAGGCGGAAACCGGGTTTGCAACGATACTCACCGATGCGGAGAGGGATTTTGTCGGCAACGGTTCGGCGCAGATAATCCGGCCGCAGCCGATGGGTGATCAAAAGCTTCCGGCCTCGTTCCGGGCGAAACCCGAGTTGGAGCTGCTTCGCATCTTTACCGGCGGTTCCACCGGGTCACCGAGGGTATGGTCCAAAACCGGGGTGAATATCTTTGGCGAGGCCCTGTTTCTTGCCCGTCATTTCAAGATAACCGAAAACGACTGTATTGTGGCAACGGTGCCGCCCTATCATATCTACGGCCTGCTTTTTTCGGTTGTTCTGCCGCTGGTTTCCGGGGCCAGGGTCGTTTCCGCCACGCCCTCGTATCCGGCCGACATAGCCGCAACGGCACAGGAGAGCGGGGCAACTATTCTTGCCGCAGTCCCCGCCCATTACCGGGCTTTACGGGAAAAGCCTCTGTCCGGTTCATCGTTGCGGTTAGCCGTCTCTTCGGCCGGCATGCTTGCGCGGCGAGACAGTCTGGCATTTTTTCACAATAACGGCGTTGGAGTCGTCGAGGTGTACGGCTCCACGGAAACCGGCGGTATCGCCACCCGCAACCGGGCCGGGGGAGAAGAACATTTCACCCCTTTTTCAACCGTGGATTGGAAACTCAGGGATGGACGGCTTGCGGTCCGTTCCCCGTACATTTCACCGGATCTTCCGCTCATGGAGGACGGATATTTTCTCACTGCCGATCGGGTGGAAGCCCGTGAGCGGGGGTTTTTCCTTCAAGGGCGGGCCGACGGGGTGACCAAGGTCGGCGGCAAGCGGGTGGATCTTGAAGAGATACGGGGGATGATAAAAAAAGAACCCGGCGTCATTGACTGCGTGGTCCAGGCCCTGCCGGACACGGGCGGGCGCGGTAACCGGATCGGCGCACTCATTCAGGGGCGGAGAATTGATGTTCGATTGCTGAAAAAAGCGTTGGCCGAGTCCCTGGAACCCTATGCTCTGCCGCGAACCTGTATCATCATTGACCGGATTCCGATAAAGGAAAACGGAAAATACGACCGGGAAGCCATTTCCCGGCTCCTGTCGGCATGAGCGGGCAGCGGCAGAAAGAACTTCCCCCCGCTTTTGCGGCGGGTTACGCGAGTTTTGTCGCCTGGTCCGATCTGGTGGACCGGATCAATGTGTTTCCGGTGGCGGATGGTGATACCGGCACAAACCTGCGTATCAGCCTGGCCCCGCTTCGGGATGTCGAGGGGGGCCGCGCGTCGGCTGCCCGCCGGGTTAGCCGTTGTGCCACCGGAAACTCCGGCAACATCGCCGCCGCTTTTTTTCGTGAATTCGTCGGGGCTGAAAACCGGGAGGATTTGGAGAAATGCGCGGCCATTGGTTGCAAAAAAAGCTGGCAGGCCGTGGCCGATCCCAGGGCAGGGACCATGTTGAGCGTTTTTGACGCGTTGAAGATCGGCCTTGAAGGGGATGGCAACCGTGACTTTACAATTCTTGAACAACAGCTTTGCCGGGCTGTACTGGCGACCACCGGCCATTTACCGGAGCTGCAACGGGCCGGAGTTGTCGATGCCGGAGCCCTGGCCATGTTTATCTTCTTTGCCGGATTTTTCCGCCGGCTTGACCGGCGGCAGCAGGTCCGTATCCCGGTACTTGACCTGTTTAAGGATCAGCTCTCACTGGATGAAACTTTTCAGGGCGATCAGGACGGCCGTTGTTGTGTGGATGCAACGCTTAAGGTGGAAGATGACCTGCATACCATGCGGGAAAAACTTGCGGCCCTTGGCCAGAGCGTGGTGGTGGTCCGGGATGATTCCCGCCTGAAAATCCATGTACACACTGAAGATCCCGCGCAGCTGCGTGAGCGTCTTGCAAACATGGGTGATATTACCCGCTGGTCGGATGAAGCCATTGATACTAATGGCGCGGCAAGATTGTCGGCAGCGGATCGGAATCGTACTCTGCATTGTGTTACCGACGGGGCGGGTTCATTGCCCAGGTTGCTTGCCGCCCGGAAGGGAATAACGCTTCTTGACAGCTATATTGTTTACGGAAATCAGTCGCGGCCGGAGAGCCTGTGCGCGCTGGTGGAGGTGTATGGGCTGATGCGGCAGGGGGTGCGGGTTACCACGGCCCAGGCCTCCACCTTTGAGCGGCATCAGTGTTATGGGAGTCTTCTGCGCCGGTTCGGCAGAACCTTGTATCTCAGTGTCGGTTCCGCCTTTACCGGCAATTATTCTACAGCCATGGCCTGGAAAGAAAAAAATGATCCGGACAACCTGTTTGAAGTGGTGGATACGGGAGCCGCCTCAGGGCGTCTTGCCCTGATAACCCTGTTGACGGCCCGGTATGCCGACCAGGAGAAAGATGCCCGGCAGATAGTACGATATGCTGAGAAATGCTGCCGTGATGTTCGGGAATATGTGTTTATTGATGAGCTTGAATATCTTGCCCGCAGCGGCCGGCTATCAAGAGCCGGTGGTTTTTTCGGCGATCTTCTCCGGATGAAACCAGTGATCAGCCCCATGCCTGGTGGTGTCCGCAAGGTGGGGGTGGTTCGCAGCAGAAAGGGCCAGCTCGAATTTGCCCTGGAAAAACTTGAAGAGTCTGCTCTAAAATACACAAATCCGGTTATTCTGCTTCAGTATTCGGACAATAAGGACTGGTTGCAGGATACTGTACGGCCACAGGTTCGAACATTGCTGCCCAAGGCCGAGCTTTTGTCTGTTCCCCTGTCCCTGACCTCTGGTGTGCATATGGGTCCGGGTACCTGGGGCCTGGCCTGTGCCGATGGTCCTGTTTGAGT
>JANTGH010000022.1 GCA_024763055.1 Desulfobulbaceae bacterium | reverse complement strand
AGTGTTCTGTGGCGGGTCTTAACTATACATGTAGTATGTTGAGAATCGCCACAGGACACACGACGCAGTAGATCGAAGTTTTTACGACGCCATCAAACTTGAATTGCTTGACGGAAGGTTTCTTGATCGGTATTCATCGCCTATCAATAAACAAAATCCCTTTGGGCTTAACTCAATATCACCTTCTTTGGGGGGTGGATTTTTATTAGTTAGATGGGAAAAACCCAATAGATACAGATCAAAAAAGGAGTCAAAAGATGAGACAGTTAATGAAGTTACCAATTATTTTTTTAATTGGATTTGTCCTTACGGGATGTTCCCTGAAATACAATCTTAACCCACCGATGAGCTCCATTGCCCGATACGAAAACAATACAAATAAACAGCATCTTGTTTATGTTTACGATAATCGACAAGACAAGAGATTCATTAAGGGCATGACAGGGTTGGCGGGTATTGATTTAAAAATTGGTAATGTGGATGACCCTGTTTCCTGGCTGGCGCAGGCGTTGGAAAAAGAATTTGCATCACATGATATTGCAGTGAAATTTACAACAGATGACAAACAAAAAGATTCTGCTGATGCCATATTGACAGTAACGAAATATCAGATAGTAAATTCAAGAACATCAGCTTTTCACCCGTATATTGCGTATCATTTTTTCTCCGGGACTATTAAAGATGCCAATTCAAATGAGCCGGTCAGATCTTTTTTTGTTTATGGTAAAACACCGGTTTGGTCAATGGATGAGGTTCAGGTTCCTTGTTTTGATATGCCGGCAGCCATCTTGATTAAAGGTATAGCCGCCAAAGTAAATCGTCTTGCACTTCATTATCATATGAACGACACCCAGCTCAGTGAATTGAATGCAAATGCTGAACATAAAGTCGGCTCATCAGCGCCAAATGCTTATTTAACGGTTTTAGAGCTTGGACAGTCAAATAATCCAAAAGCAATTGATTACCTCAAGCCATTCACAGAAAATAATGACACCCTTATCAGGGCATGTGCTCTATCCGCCTTCGGGATGATAGGCAGGGAAGATACTTTAGATTTCCTGAAAGAAAAATATGCTGAATTTAATGACATAGATCGATTTATGGCTCTTAAATCAATTGGTGACCTGGGCACACCCGAGGCAATACAATTTTTGGAAAAGGCTCGCCAGGACCCGCAGTATAATGATGAGTATGGTTTCAAGTTTGTGGTAGAGCATTATCTTGATTCTGTCCAATAGCAGACTGTGTATCTGAGTGATATGTTGAATGCTAACTGAACTAATATTATGGGAAAGATACTTGCCATCAACGGTTCTTATCGCGAAAATGGCATCACTGATCAGGCAGTTGAGGAAATAGCTCAGGCCGTGGAAGCAGCCGGGGCGGAAGTTGAAGTCGTGCTGCTGCGAAAACAGGTTATCGAGTTTTGTCTGAACTGCCGGGAGTGTACGCAGCGGGCGGGTGAAGCACCCGGTGCATGTGTGCTGCGGGATGGGATGGAAGAATTAATCAACAGGATCGAGCGGGCAGACGGCTATATTCTTGCCGCTCCCACCAACTTCGGCTCGGCCACTGCCCTTTTTAAACGTTTTATGGAACGGCTGATTGTTTACGCCTATTGGCCATGGGAGAAGAATTCCCCCGCATACAGAAAAGCAAAGGCGGCACGGAAAAGATCGATCCTGGTTTCCTCGTGCGCGGCCCCTGGAATCCTGGGACGCCTTATGTATGGAACCCACAAACAGCTCAAAATGACCTCCGCAGTCATAGGCGCGGATGTTGTCGGCACCCTGTTTATTGGTCTGATTGCCAAGGACCCTCACCGGGCGTTACCGGACAGACACAGAAGAAAAATTAGACGGCTTGTGAAAAAACTTCTTTAAAAACGGGCGGCTGTGTGGATGGAGAAGAAAAGAATCTGGCTGTCGTATCGTATAAGAATCCTTGCAAAAGAAACTTTCTATGGTTTTTTAGCTGGTTGTGGGCAGCGGTGGGATGAAAACATTTTTTCCTGAAGCGGTAACAGATTTACCGGTTGCTGATATCGGGCTGGAAGGGGTTACGGCCTACCTCTCACAAGCCGACACCCATCAGATACTGTTCATGCAGTTTGAAAAAGACGTCATCCTGCCGGAACATACCCATGCCGCTCAAATGGGAATAGTTCTGGCAGGGAAGATTGAACTGACCATTGATGGTGAAAACCACTGTTTCACCAAGGGGGACCGATACTATATCCCCGCCGGGGTAAAGCATTCCGGCAAAATCCATGCGGGGTATGCTGATATCACGTTCTTCAACGAGCCTGATCGTTATACCGCTACAACGTAACCCGCCGACTGCTCCAAAGATCACCATAAACATCAAGGAGTGACTTTCCCATGCCTGATTCTTCCCATCCCCCTCTTCTTTGCCGGCAGAAAGAAAACATCGCTTTTCTTACCCTGAACCGTCCGGACGTTCTTAACGCTCTTGACAGGCCATTACTTCTGGCCCTGAAAAAAGAACTGGAGAATATAGCAGATAATCTTGATATCCGGGCTGTTGTCATTTCCGGCGCCGGTGACAGGGCCTTCTCGGCCGGTGCAGACATCAAATACCTCAATACATCCAGCCCGCTGCAGGTCAGGGAATTGGCGCGGCTGGCCATTTCGGTGACCCGGCGCATTGAGAATTTATCAAAGATCTCCGTTGCCCTGATTAATGGCTTTGCCTTGGGAGGCGGCCTTGAACTTGCCGAATCCTGCATGTTCAGGATTGCCGTCCATTCAGCAAGGCTTGGCCACCCTGAAGTTCGTATCGGTGCTGTTGCCGGTTGGGGAGGAACCACCAGGCTGCCGCGGCTCATCGGGAAAAGCCGGGCCGCGGAAATGCTTCTTACGGGAAAGCAGGTAACCGCGGAAAAGGCATTGCAAATGGGCCTGATTCACCGGGTGGTTGACCCGCAAAATCTGACGGAAGAGGGCGAGGCCCTGTTGAAAGAAATTTTGCGGAATTCATCTGTGGCGGTAAACCTGACCTGGGAGGCCATGCAGCGGGGTCTTGATCTGTCAATGGAGGAATCCACGAGACTGGGGGCGGACTGTTTTGGTCTGGTTGCCTCAAGCGAGGATTTCCGGGAAGGGACAAAGGCATTTCTGAGCAAACGACAAGCACATTTTCGCGGCAGGTAATCCGGCCGGGACTTCGAAGATCGGGGGACCAAGATCGGGGGACACCATACCAATCTCGTGCCTGTTTCTTTCTGAAAAAAGCACCGGATCTATTTTCTGCCGTCCAGCCGCTTATTTTTTCTGCCAGCCCTTGCCTAAGTTGATAAATTGGCCCGGCGGGGTTTTTTCAATGGCTTTTTTTCCGGCTAATTGTTCAACCGCTGGCAGGCTGGTCCCATTGCGTTTGGCGATCTTTGCATACATGGCCTTTCTTTTTGCATTGATGCTGTTGACCAGTTTTTGTACCTCCGGTGTTGCCTTGACCGGCGCCAGATAGCCGGTCACGGTTTCTCCCACCAGGCCTTGGGCCTTGGCCGCTCCGAGGTCCAGGGCAAAACCGGTCTGGCAGAAGAGAAACAGCGTTGTTAGGAGAAAAAGGATCGTTTTTTTCATGATATTCACCTTAACTATTCGAGGAAACAGGTTTTATTTTTTACTGCCAATATTCTTACCTTGCCACGTTCCGGCGTGATTAAAAAAGTCCGCTGTCTTCGCTGAGTACATCGTCCAGTTCTTTTTCCACCTTCACTCGTATTTCATGCTGAATTTTCACATTGAGATTGATGGTAATTGGTTTATCAGGCGGCGCCACTTTTACGGTTGGCGAGCAGGCGGTTATGGAAAATGAAAATAGAACGAAAAAGAATAGAATGCTTTTCATAAGGTTCTCCCGGTGTTATGGAGATGGCTTGTTTTGGAAATGCTGTTGAACTTTCGTATCGATTTCATCGGTTAGTGATTTACTATAACGAAGACTTTCCAAGAGGGAAAGGAGATTCTGTTCAGTATTGATGTTGAGATGCACGGGTCGATTCGTTTCAAGTTTTGGGCTTTTTCCCTCAAGGTGAAGGTTCATCTGTAATTTTCCATCAGGAGAATACATGGCCGTGGCCGAGAGAAGATCGAAATGGAACTCTTCCAACGCTTTAAGCACGTATTCTGAAAACGGCGATTGTTGCAGCCCGATATTGCCAGGCGGATTATACTCGATAATTCCTCCAGGCGACATATTTTCCAACCTGCCGTTATCAATGTGCAGCCCGGACTTGTCTATGCGAAAGGGAAGACGGCCATGAAGTTTTCCGGAAACCTTGAGTCCCTTGACCTGCTGCAGATTGATAAGTTCGGGTAAATCAATGTTGTTGAGTGTTACCCGGCTTTGAATTTCCGGTTTCTGCAGATCTACGGAGAGAAGATCATCGGAAATTGTCCCGCCAAAGAGTGATATCCGCGTATCCTTAAGGATAATTTCAGGCAAAGGCCCGTGAGAAGAGGGTTGCAGGCGAATTATTGTCGAGAAGTTTTGCATGGGTATTTCGGCATTCACTTTATCTATGGTGACAATGCCGGTTTTTCGGGATTGTATGGCGGGAAGGATCTGGATATTCTGACGGGTTGCAAGACCTGAAAAACGGGTTGTTTTGAAATGCCCTTCGCCCTCGGTAAGTTCTACCTGCAGGTTCATTTTCACGGGCTGCCAGCGGATGGTACTTTGCAGCTGCAGACGACCGCCGGTGAGGTCGGCGGGCAGGGTCCACCGATCAAGGATTGCGCTCAACGGCAACTCCTTTGACAGGGTGAATGGATTCTTGCTGTTGATTGCGGCCTTACCTTTTCCGGTGTTCAGATTATGGGAAAAATTCAGGGCCAGAACGCCGGGAATGCCATGCAGCGACCAGGAACCGGTTCCTTCGATTTTCTCTAAACCACCTTTCAGTTCCATAGAGATGTTTTCAACAGTCAGCCCATTGTTTTTGTCACTCAGATGACTCTCAGAGCAGGTGATGCTGGTTTGTATCCGCCAGTCTTTCGCCCTGCCCGCGAGCCGTTGCATATCAATGTCAATAGGGGCGGGCTCAAGTATCATGTTGTCCCGTCGGACTGCTGTAAGGTTGCACTGCCAGTGTCCGGGAGCGATAGTCCAGGGAAAATCTTTATTGATAAGCAGGGAGATGTCTGTGTCTTGTGTGGGAGTTAGACGTGCCTTTGGTATTGAGAGCGTTTTGGTATGAAAATCAGTGAGAAGAAATTGCTGCTTTGCGGGCAGCTTCAACGTTATTTTGTTTCCGGTAATTGTTGCGTCAATGGCTGCGGGCAGCCGGATGGAGCTGACCTGCAGTTTGGGGCTGTTGATTCCCCGGGTGCTGATCATTGATTGTTCAGCAAAAACATATTGAAGAAAGTCTTTTGTCCGGGTGAGCCGGCCGTCGAGGTCAATGGTCAAGTCATCAATGGAAAGGGTATCTTTTTGCAGGTTTACAATGTGCATTCCTGAATGCTGCCCCAGGAGAACCTGTCCCGGGGAACCCGGAAGTCCATGCAGTTCAAGTCGGATGGAAGCGGCGCTCCAATCGGCGAAAACCGGTTGCTGCAGGTGAAGCTCAATATCAGCCGTGTTCTTTTTGTTCAGTGAGACTGCAACGGTTGCTGATAACTTGCCCGCAAGCTTTGGCAGCGGCGTTTTCAGCAATGGATTAAGCGTTTTCAGGCGTGATAATTCAGCCGTTATCTCCCCTTGAAGCCGCGCGGAACTGAGATGAAAATCCGCGCTGAGAAAGGGCGCGTCCTGTATCGGGCCGACAACGCCTAAGCGCCACCGGTTTGGGTCGGCAGCGTCCAAGGCCAGGCGCAGCTTTTCCTTTACCAGCAGCAGACCGGCGAAAATCTTTTTGCCGTTTTTGTGCAGATCCAGGGTGAGCTCTCGACCGGTAATGGGACCGGCAGCCTTGCCGTTGATGATGAGCCGGGCAATATGCAGTTCTTTGAAGGGAAGCTTTTGCAGTTGGGAGGAAATGTTTTCAACTATCTGTTGTATCGATATTTTTCTGGATGATGTCGCGTTTGTTTTTCGGGGAAGCTCAACAGCAAGAGAATCAATATTGATGGTGTTTAATTGTTTGTCACGCAGGAGCGATCGGTTCCAGTCGAGAACACCGTTTTGAAGAATAATGCTGCCACCGGAACCGGGCAGGACGCAGGTGAGCCGACCTAAATGCATGTTTCGGCTGCCCAGATCCGCAAGCTCAAGTTCTATGTTGCTTAGACCGGCGTGGATCAGGGCCCTGGTAAGAATAAAAGTGGTGATCTGCAACCGGAAAAAAAGGAGGGTCGGCACAAGAATGAGCAGCGCGAGCACCACTATAAGCAATTTTCGTTTCATCTGGTCTTAATCGCTGCCGCCCTGTCCTTGTTGCTGACCCATGTGGAAAATATATCATGGATTTTTCGACGCAGAGTGATGCGGGGACCCCGGGCCAGAACATAGGCGAGCTGGCCGGACCAAAGCCTTCGGACAAATTCTCCGGGCACGGTGATTTCCATTGAAAAGCGAGGTTCGAAAAATTCAAACTGGATCTGTTCCCGCATGGAGCTGTCTTTCCTGCCGACCGTTTTTTGAAGAACATCAATCGACCCCCCGTATTTGGCGGCAAGGCCGGGATGCGTCAATTCCGTTGAGGCTGTCGGGGTTATGCGTTTTACCCTGCCGGTGAAAAGACCAAGACCGCTGTCACGCATGTCAATGGTAACATTTTTTCCCACCAGGTCGCGCATCTGGTCGATATCATCTTGAGCAACACTGGCAACCATTTGTTTTTGTTCGGGGTTGACGATCCACAGAATCTCATTCCCCTTCTTCATATAGGTTCCCATGAGTTGGTCAAGGCCCTCGGCAATGACTGTGCCACTGCCGGGGGCCGTAACGGTCAGCGCCGCGAATTCATCCTGCTGCTGTTTGAGCTTTGTGATTAATGCCTTCTCCTGTTGCCGCAGTATCTGCATTGCAGGCAATTGTCCCCTGTTGTAGGCTATCCTGATTTTAACCCGTGTCTGTTGAAGCTCAAGTTCAGCAACATGCAGTGTAGCGACACGATCCGGATCTTCCAGGATCATCAGCTTTTGTCCTGCCGATATCCTGTCGCCATCTTTAACAAGAATTGTACTGACAAAACCACCGGCCCCTGCCTTGACCCGGTATTGCTGTTCATATTCCACCACTGCCGGTGCCCGGATCGACCGTTTCCAGCCCACCGTAGCCAACAGAATCGTACTTAGGCATATCATGATGGAAGTGCGCAGCAACAGATTTCGGAGCACCTGTGGATTCTGTTCCCTGTATGCCGGTAAGCGGGCGATGAAATCATGTATTGGAGAGGATATCCAGACCAGAACAGCCAACAGGCTGATAAGCGTGCCCAGGCCGCCGAAAAGTTTGGAGGCCATATAACCAAGCGATGCAAAAATCAGAATCCGCCAGAGAAAGACCAATACGCCGTAGATACGGATAAACAGCCAGTGTGCCTGTTGAGCGCTGGTGATAACCGAGGGTGCTTTGATGTTTAACAGCAGACGGGCCCAGAGTTCTTTCGTGCTTTGCAGGCCCAGTTGATAGAGATTGGGAATGTCGACCAGGTCGGAGAGGATGTAATAGCCGTCAAAACGCATCAGGGGATTTGCGTTGAAGAGCAGTGAACTGATTCCGGCAACAATGACGGTGCGATGGGCAATGAGCCCGGCAGTGGTGTCGGGGTTTTTCGCCCAGATGATCAGGGCTGTCCAGGCGACGGCCAGCTCGATGAACATACCGGCTATGGCAACATGGATACGTTGCCAGCGGGAGGGGAATTTCCACGAAGAGGTGGCATTGACATAGGTAAACGGCATAAAAAGGATAAAAAGTATACCGGCCTCATGGACCCTGCCGCCGTAACGGTAACAGACCAGGGCGTGGAACAGCTCGTGTAAAATTTTCAGGCCAAGCCAGATCAGCCAGAGAAGAAAGAGGTTTGTCGGTGAAAAAAAACCGGTGCTGCCGGCATGAAATTCCTGCCAGTGGGAAAAAAGTGTGCCCATGGCAAATAAGGCGGCAACTATCCAGAGCAGACCGAAGAAGGGACCGGTGAGCGGCCTGAGCCATGGGGAGATTTTCTGCAGTAACGGATCAGGATTGCCCAGAGGTATCTTAAAAGAGACCAGGTTCATTCGATTTAAGGCACGCATCGCCTGAAGCTGTTTTTCCTGACCTAACAGGGCGTTGAGAGTTTTGGGACTATCGGTCTGCAGCAACTGTTTTGCTGCAGCCCATTTCAGGACTGTCATCGCCTGCTCAGGTGCTAACGCCACATCGGAGGTGGCAGCAGCCTTTTGCAGGAGCTCTTCAAGGGAGGAGGACCGGTTTAGATGGGCAAGCAACAGGTATTCTTCCAGGCCGATACGGTAATATACATGGCGGGCGGTATCTTCGACAATGTAATGGGCCTGATTATGCTCTCCAACAGGGGTAAAACGAAGTCCTGGTCGAAGGCGAGGCATCTGGGTTGATCCTGCGTTATTCATGGGCGTTACAACAGGGAGTCAAACAGGCGAAGCAGGGTGTGCCATGGTTTGCGGAAGATGATCCAGCCTAACAGTCTTGTGCCGGCATGGATTTTTGCTGTTCCGCGCATTCCGGGATGAAGACGGCCTTGCGGGTTGTCAAATTCGAGAATGCCGACAAACACGTTTTGATTGTTTCGAATCTGAGCCCTGGGTTCAATACGCTCAAATTTTTTCTTCCAGGACAGGTCCTGATACGCATCAAAACGAATGGTGACTACAGCATTGTTTGGAACCTGGGCTATATCCTGTTCATCGATAGCGACCTCGACTTCCATCTGAGCAAGGGGGGCTACTTCAAATAATGTCTGGCCCCGGCTCACCGGACTGCCTTCCGCCCGTTGCAGATCACCGGTCAGAACCATGCCGGTCACCGGACTTGTAAGGGTCAGATGGTCCCGGTGTTCGCGGAGACGGGTGAGCTGTTGTTCATATCGGAGCATATCGAGGCGCGCGACCTGGGCGGCAGGCGTATTTCCCAATGCCGTGGCCTGGTCGAACAATTTTTTTGCCTTGTCCATCTCTGCCTGCAGGGAGGCCAGTTTCACCTCGGTTTCCCGACCGTCAAGACGCGCAAGTATGTCGCCTTTTTCAACCCGGTCACCGGGACGGACCCTGGCCTCAATGAGTAGACCATCATAACGGGACACCACAAATCGGGTGACCCTGGGCTGAACAATTGCCTCTGCCGCCAGACGATAGGGAACAGGAAGCAAGAGCAGCAGGACAAGGCACGCGGCCACGGCAGTCGTGACCTTATTTTGAAGCGTCCAATGCGCACCGGGTTTGATTTGTTTTTGGTCCGAACCCTGTTTTCCTTTTGCCTTGTCAAGGCAGGGAAGGATACCGGAGAGCACCGGAGCAAATCCGGACAGGGCCTGTTGTATTTGACTCCTGTCGGCGAGTGTCTTCCAAGTCAACAGGAGCACAGCGTGCGGGGCGTTTCCTTCGGCGGCAAGCGGGATTGCCATCACCTGGGCTCCGCCTGTGTTTCGTCCTATTTCTTCAAGGACCAGCGAGCCCTGGGTTGACTTGTCATCGCTTTCCGGCCAGCAGAGAGGAACCCCACGAAGAACACATTCATCGATCCCCTTCTGCAGCAGCCGAATCTGATGTGTTCGTCGGTCCAGGGAGGCCACATCGGAAAGAGCGGAAATATGAATATTTTTTCCATTTTTTCCACGGGCAAGCACGGAAAGATCCGCGCCGGTAAAAAGTTTCAGCGATTGGTTCAGATGCAGGATACGTTCCTTGCCGGGCGGCAGTGAAAATAGAGTACTCAGGGTTGGCAGGAACTGAATAGAGAGCGAGGGATCTGCGTTACTCTTTATTGTTGTCTTCTCTTGCAACAGATACTGGTCAAGCAGCGCCGCTAACAGCTGCAGAGTTACAATAAAAGGGGAGAGCGAGCCGTGGTCGGTGACGAGAAGTACCGTTAGACAGCCTTTGTTCAGAGGAACGGGACAGCTTATGCAGTACATGGAACTACTGCCGCCAAACCTGTTATAGCAGACTTCTTCTCGGGAAAGCGCATTTAAGGCGCAGCTTTTCAGCTCATCATTTAGGGCGTCACCCCGGCTTTGCATCTGCCGGGCCAGCAGAGACATCTCCGGTGTAAGATTTGTCCCCTGCCGGGAAAAATAGACTGCGCCGGCAGCATTGATCAGGGCAATAGTCTGTTGCAGGAACTGTTGCAGAAGTGTTCGGCGATCAGCCTGCTGAAAAGCTGAGCTGCTGAAGAGCGCTGTCAGTTGGCGCAGGTCAGGCGCGGAGATCGTAAAGGTCTCCCCTTCGGTGTTCGGGGTGTGCCGCACTGCTGCTATTGCTTGATGTCCGGGAGTTTTGCCTGGGCGTTGGCGGGAATTTTACCCTTGTTTTCCGGGTCGCCCAAGACATTGGTTAACACGGCATGCAGCCGCCGCGCCCCTTCCCGGGTCATGGCCATCCGGGTATGGACCGGCAGGATGGTTTCTCCGGTCGCCGGGTCGCTTAAGGGGCCGGAGGAGAAGTTGATCGTCACATCTTCGGCGCTGGTGTTGACAATGAACTGGGAGGCAAAAAGGGCCGAGGTTTCATTGTAGCGGACCTTGATCTGCTGTTGGGTTTTCTGTTCCTGTTCGGTCATGGGAGGGTTCTCCTGGAGTATCATTAAGGACAAGAGTGCAGCGGGAGCCGCTGTCCAGGGTATGATTTGTATTGGTCAGGATAATGCGCGCGGTGATAGTGCCGCTCTGCGCGTCAATAATCGGCGAGATAAAGTCTATGTTCCCGGTTGTCTGTTGTCCCGCCACTACGAGGGAGATTTGTTTTTTATTTTTCAGACTGTGCGCCGCCTCGGGCGGTAGATGAAAAACTGCATGCAACGGATCAAGCTGGGCAATGGTCAACAATGGCTGGGTATCAGCACCACCGATCAGCTCGGCCTGTTGTTTATAGATGGTGACTACAACGCCGTCTATGGGACTTTTCAGCTTTTTTTCTTCCAGCTGCGCTTCAATGACCTTGGCTTCACTTTTCTTTAGCCGTTGCCGATCAAGGGCGCTTTGTAAATCCGCTTTTGCCATGGTCAGTTCGGTTTTTGCGGTACTCAGTTCCTGAGGCCTGGCATTGCCGGATTTTTTCAACTCAACAAGCATTTGAACCCGGTTTTTCCGCATCGACACCATGGCTCTGGCCGCGTCAATTTCTCCGTGGTTTTTCGCGGTTTCCCTTGCCTGGGCCAGTCGACTTTCAAGCACCCCTGTGGCAAGTTCGGCCAGCAGGGTTCCCTTGTGGACGTGATCATTTTCCCGGACATGGATGACATCAATACGGTCACGATAAGGCGTTGAAATGTCAACAATCTGCGCCGGTTCAAGAAAGGTCTCAAAAGTAGCCGCAAAAGCGGAAAAAGCCGAAGCTGAAATGAAGAAAACAGCGAGCGATAACGAGTGAATTCCTGCCCGCCTGAGAAGCAGGCGGGCAGGGGAGGGGCTATTGCCTTTTAACATGCATAACCGGAAGTTCATCCTGATCGTTGGTATCTTTTTCAAAGACTATCTGCTGATTGGAGACCAGAATACCCATGGCCCGATACAGGTTATAGAGGGAATAGTTATAGGTTAGTTCACTTTTTGCAAACAGCTCTTCGGAATCAGACAACCGTTCATCGGCATCCATCAACCGGTACAACACGTCTCCATAGGGGTCATGGTTGGCCAACAGGTAATCAACCCGCGACAGCAGGGCTTTGACCTCTTCATTGTCGGAGAGCATGATCTGGTAGCTTTGTACCATGGAACGATAGTTTTTTTCAAGCTCACGATAGGAAACCTGCGCTTCAAGCAGAACATTCTGTACCGTGGTATCCAACTGGTGCAGGAGCTGACGAATTTCAATTTTCTTCCGCAGGTTTCGGGCCTCGGCGCCGTTGTTGCCCAGCGGATACTCAAAACGCAGGCCGCCGACATAACTGGGACCGCCCTCATCAAATTGATTGGAATAAGCGTTGCCGTACTCATAATCACCCTCCAGCCCTTTGACATAGGTCTGGAAGAAGAGATCCAGGTCCGGGCGAAGTTCATTTTCAGAGCGTTGCAGACGCAGGTAGGCGGATTGGATATGCTTCATGGATTGGGCGACTTCGGGCCGGTTTTCAAGGGTTGTCTTGAGGGCATTATCGAAGCTGACGTTAAAGGGCTTGTGGGAAGGCAGCTGACTGGTAGTTAACTCAAGGGCGGATTGGCCTGTAAGCTCAGGATCATTAACGAGAGCACGGATTCGTGACTGGGCATTGAGCATGGCAAATTCCGCCTGCATTGCGGCCAGTTTATGGGCGTTGACCAATGATTTAGCTCGGGCCAGCAGGCTGGGAGGTACATCCACAGAAGTACGCTGCCGCATTTTTTCAAAGATTTTCATACTTTTCTCGGCAAGCTGTTTCTTCTGCAGTAACAGGGAACGCTCGAGATACAGGCCCCAGTAAGCACGGCTGACCTCAAGCAGATGACTTTCCACATTTCGCCGCAGCTCTTCTCCGGCAATGGAGTGATCAATGGTGGCCAGGTCAATAGGAGAACGATTGTAGACAATACCGAACCGTTTGAGAAGCGGCTGTTTGATGGTCAGGTATGTACCAGTGCGGGCCTGATCTTCCGGGTTGAAAAACGTTGAGTTGGTATCTATATCACCGATGTTCTGTTTTAATTCGACTTCGGTGCCGGTGATAAATTTTTTCCGGATTCCGTATTCAAGATTTTTTGAGGTTTCCTCATAACGAAGGGGGCCACCGGTCTTCAGGTCATCGCCAACCGGTTCGTCGAGATCACTTAGACGGCCTTCGGCAAACAGTCTGAAGTCATACGGCCCTTCGGCCTCCTGGATAGTCGTTTCTCGAATGAGCGGCAGATCACTGAATACCTGAATCTGTGAAGAGTGTTTCAAGGCCCGGGTAAAAAGCGAAGTAACATCGGTGGAGATATTTGTCACCTTGGTGTTGATTTTTTTATTGACTTTGGCTTGCCACCAGGGAGTGAACTTCTCAGGAATAGCTCCAGAGTTCGTGGTCGGGTCTCCTGAGGAAGCGGAGAAAATGGAAGTATATCCTTTCTCACCCTGCTCCATACGCTCAACGAGGGGCACATATCGTTTAAACAATCTTTCTTTTATGTGTTCATAGTCAAGAGTGTTCTCATCGGTTGCCTGAACGGCCACTTCATAATCCGTGGGCTGATCATTATCAGCCAGTACGGGTGATACAACCGTCAGGCTCCCTAAAGCGGTCAAGGCAAGTATTCCAAGATTTTTCTTCATGTTTCTTCCTTCTCTCTTGTGTTATCAGTGACCGGTCTTAGCCGGTTGTGTTGATGGAGCAAAGAATTCATATTCATTAAAGTCATTCCATTGGATATTGAAGATCGACATATTCCCGGCGTGCATGGAATTGAGTATCGTGGAAGGTAGATAGGCAAAGATTGTATCTATATCCAGTTCAGTGCTGGAAAAGACCATGCTGCTGAAGTTGGGACTGAAATAGGTCCGCATGTTAAAGAATCCTGCGGAACTTACATTGTACGAGGATAGGTTCTGGGTGATTGCCATATGGTGGGGCAGGTCATACATGATGGTATCGGGAAAACTGGCCAGCCAGTTGCCTGCGGTATCGGCCATGATGGACTGCTGGCCGATCTGGTTGCCCATTACGTCGTACAGAATAAATTCCAGGGTAGTTCCCGGCTCCGCGTGTCCGGTGTAGATGGGGGTTACCGGCAGGACAGGTATCTGCCAGGGAATTTCTTCAAATGGATACAGGAAAATATCTTCGATTTCTTTGTCACCAAACTGCTGATAAGGCAGCAGCGGGTCACTGGCAAAACCGGGCCCGGGAGTCGGTGGCACGGGGGCCGGCGGCACAGGGGCAGGCGGTACAACCGGTGTTACCGGAGGCACTGGTTTCGGCGGAAAAACATAGGCAAAATCAATGTCTGCATTATTTTCACCAGCTCCGAGGTTGACAACGGTTGCGTTGTCATTGGTGCCGTCCGGATCAAAGCTGGGCCTGATGCCCGGGGGAAGCGTTGCCGGATTGACGCAGACCGTGTGCGCGCCTGCGGGCAGGTTGTCAAAGAGATAGGTGCCGTCGGCGCCGGTGGTCGTGGTTGCCCGGAAATCAGGAGTGCCGTCACCGTCAAGATCCACGCCTATACAGACCTCCACACCGGGGAGCGGTGCTTCGCCGGGATCAAGAATGCCGTTGCCGTTCCGGTCATTCCAGAGTTGGTCGCCAATGGAGCCGGTACCGGTATAACCGAAATCCTGGTCAAGATTGACCTCACCGGCGTTCAGGCTCAGATGGGTGGTATTGTCCAGGGTACCATCGGGGTCGCCGGCAGGCTGCATACCGCCGGGCAGGGTGGTCGGATCAATGGTGATGTCATACTCACCGGCCGGCAGGTTGGGAAACAGGTATGTTCCGTCCGGGCCGGTGGTGACGGTCATGCTGTCATCGGCCTGACCGTCGTTGTCAAAGTCACCGGTAATGGTGACGGTGACTCCTGGAATTCCGACCTCTCCCGGGTCCTGGACGCCGTCATTATCCACGTCATACCAGATGGTGTCGCCAATGGAACCGGTGCCCTTGTAACCAAAATCAACATCCAGATTGGCCTCATGGTCGCCGATGGTCACCTGGGCGGTATTGGCTGACCCTGTCCCATCCAGGTCATGGGTCTCTTCCATGCCACCGGGCAGGGTGGCCGGGTCAACGGTAATGGCATAGCTTCCTGCGGGCAGTTTGTCAAAGAGGTAATGGCCGTTTGCGTCGGTTACCGTAGTCAGAGTGTCATCGGCCTGGCCGTCGCCGTCAAGATCGCCGACCAGGGTGACCTGGACATTGGCCAGTCCAAGCTCGCCGGGATCCTGGACTCCGTCGCCGTCGGCATCATACCAGATGGTATCACCGATGGTGCCGGACTGCTGGTAGCCGAAATCCTGATCGTTATTGGTTTCACCGGCGAGCAGGGTGACGTCGGCGGTATTGTCGTTACCTCCATCCGGGTCAGCGGTCTGCTGCATGCCCGGCGGCAGGGTGGCCGGGTCAACGGTAATGGTATATTGGCCTTCCGGTAGACGCTCAAAATGATATTGGCCATTGGCATCGGTGGTGGTGGTCACCGTGTCCGGTACGCCGTCGCCGTTGAAATCCCCGCTCAGGGTGACGGTCACTCCGGCAAGACCGGTTTCGCCGTTATTCTGGGCGCTATTGCCGTCGGCATCATTCCAGATGGTATCGCCGATGGAGCCGGTGCCGGTATAGCCGAAATCCTGGTCCAGGTCGACCAGCGGACTGGAGCCGCCGATGGTGACCTGCGCGGAATTATCATTGCCGCCATCGGGATCTGCGGTCTGGGTCATGCCGTTCGGCAGACCGGTCAGGGTGATGGTGTAGTCACCCGCCGTGAGATTATCAAAGAGATACTTGCCGTCACTTGCGGTTGTTGTCGTAGCAACGGTGTTGCCGCTCCCGTCGGTCAGAGTGACGGTAACCCCGTTCAGGCCTAACTCGCCGGGATCCTGAATGCCGTCACCGTCGGCATCATACCAGATGGTATCTCCGATGGTGCCGGTCTGCTGGTAGCCGAAATCCTGATCGTTGTTGGTTTCACCGGCCGCCAGGGTAACATCTGCGGTGTTGTCATTGCCTCCGTCCGGATCAGCGGTCTGGTTCATGCCCGGCGGAAGGGTGGCGGGATCAACGGTGATGGTGTAGTCGTCGGCAGGCAGGTTATCAAAATGATAGTTGCCGTTTGCATCCGTGGTTGTGGTCACCGTGTCAAGAATTCCATCGTTGTTGAGATCAGCCCTCAGGGTGACGGTGACCCCGGCCAGCCCGGACTCGCCGTTATTCTGTGAGCCGTCGCCATCGCCATCGTTCCAGATGGTATCTCCGATGGTTCCGGTGCCGGTATAGCCGAAATCCTGATCCAGGTTGGTCTCACCGCCACCAAGGGTCAGGGTGGTGGTATTATCATTGGTTCCATCCGGATCAGCGGTCTGGGCCATACCAGCAGGAAGGTCGGACACTGTAATTGTATAGTCGCCGGCCTGCAGCTGATCAAAGAGATAATGCCCATCGGCATCAGTGGTAGCGATAACCGTGTCCTGGCTGCCGTCACCATCCACGTCCCCGGTCAGGGTGACGGTCACACCGGCTAACCCCGGCTCACCCGGATCCTGAACGCCGTCGTTATCGGCATCATACCAGATGGTATCACCGATGGTGGACTTGGAGTTATAGCCGAAATCCACATCATTGTTGATCGGATTGGCTGCATCCAGAGTAACTGCCGCCGTATTGGGAGTCGTTGGTGTTGTGGAATGCGGGTCATCAAGATCATGGGTCTGGCTGTTGCCTGCCGGCAGGGTGGCTGGATCAACGGCCACCATGTATGCGCCAAGAAAGAGGTTGTCAAATGAGTAATGACCGTCGGCGTCCGTTGTCGTGGTCAGGGTATCATCGGCCTGGCCGTCATGGTCAAAGTCACCGGTCAGGGTAACCGTCACACCACCAAAGCCGTTTTCACTGGTATCCTGAACGCCGTCGCCATTAATGTCGTTCCAGACCGTATCACCGATAGAGCCGGTTCCTGTGTAGCCGAAATCGACCCGGTCGGTGTGTTCACCGGTGGCCAGAGTATAGAGGGTTGTAGAGTCCGGTGAGCTGGTGGCGCTGTCCAGATCATAGGTCGGCGTGGCGCCGGCTGGTAATGTATTGGTATCGACAGAAATGGTGTAGTCGGCCGCTGGCAGGTGATCAAAAAGATAGTTGCCGTTGGCATCAGTAATGGCGGTATGAGTGTATTCAGCTGTGCCATCACCATCCACGTCAGCGGAAATGGTGACAGTGACCCCGGCCAGCCCAAGCTCAGTCCCCTCCTGGACGCCGTTGCCGTTGGCATCATACCAGACCGTATCGCCAAGGGAACCGGTGCCGGTGTATCCAAAGTCCACGTCATCCCGGTTCTGACCTGGAGCCAGAACAATGTCGGTTGCCGTGTTATCCAGTGCAGGCGGGTTCGTTCCTTCATCACGGTCAAAAGTTTGCGACCAGTTGGAGGAACCGCCCGGCAGGGTAGAGTCATCAACGGTTATGGTATAGGTACCGCCAAGCAGGTGGTCAAAGAGATAACTACCGTCGGCAGCGGTGGTTGTTGAGGTGGTATAATCGATGGTGCCGTCACCGTCGATATCGCCGGACAGGGTGACCGTCACTCCAGCCAGACCGGCATTGGGTCCGTCATTTTGTGAATTAGTGTCGGCATTGGCATCATACCAGACATAATCGCCGATCGAACCGGTGCCCTGGATACCGAAGTCGATATCGTCACGATCCTGATCCGCCGCCAGGGTAAAGGGTGTTGTGTTATCGGGCGATCCAGTGCCGCTGTCCTGGTCATAGGTGGGAGTGGAACCGTCAGACGGTGTTACGGTTATATCATAGTCACCGGCCGGCAGGTGGTCAAAACTGTAATGGCCATTTTCATCAGTAGTTGTGGTGGTTGTGTATTCATCCACACTATCACCGTCAATATCTGCGGTCAGGGTAACCGTCAGACCACCGATGCCGTCTTCACCGGTATCCTGCCCACCATTGCCATTCACATCAAACCAAACCGTATCACCAACAGAATTTTGACCGGTATAACCGAAATCTATATCTGTGCGGTTTTGTCCGGCGCTCAGGCTGATACTGGTTGCTGTGTTGTCCAGGGCAACCGTCCCCTCATCCAGATCATAGGTCTGGTGGTAGCCGGATGCGGTCAGGTCTGTGGGATTGGCACCGCCGCTGGTGGCCGGATCAACTGAAATGACATAATTATCAAAGGCAGCGAGGTTGGTGAAGAGATAATTGCCGTCGGCATCGGTACGCACCGTCTGTGTAAATTCGGGGGTACCGTCACCATCAACGTCAGCGCTTATGGTAACATCCACACCGCTGATACCGACATCTCCGGAAGCAGCATCAAACGCGCCGCCGTCTCCTGCAGCATCAAAAAAGACCGTGTCGCCCAAGGAGGCAGTAGCGACTACATTAAAAGCAGCATTATTTTCATCTTGAGTACCGTCAACAGGGGAGTTCCCTGAATCATCATACACCCGTTCGTTGGGATCAGTGCCGTCCTGGCTGGACCAGTCGGCATCAACGGTGTTGGTGTAACTGCCTGCTGTAAACCCTGCCGACATCACGGTGACTGTGTAATGGATCTCAAACCAGCCACCTGCTAAAAGATCCCATCCATCCTCTGAGTTGGTAAAATTAATTGTCTGGGCATTGGCATCATAGCTGGCATTGATATCAACGGCATTAAGAATCCCAGTTCCAACCAATGTTATAGCTGAAGAGGGGTCAAAATCTACGCCTACCGGCAGGATATCATCAACCGTGACTTCATAGGCCGTGGAATCGCCGGTATTGGTAAATCGGGCGGTATAGGTCAGGGTCTCGCCGGGTGAGGCGTCGGTGCCGGTGTCTGCGGAATCGACAACCGTTTTATCTGTGGTGATCTGTGGTTCAGCCACAGTCAAACCATCCGTCACCGGAGCTGGAGTTTCATGCCCGCCCTGGGCGTTGTCGTATTCAATGGATGCCGTATTGCCAAGACCTTCACCTAAGAAATTACTGTTTACATTGGCTACTGTTGCCGTATAGGTAATAAGTATCGGGTCGTCGGTGCTGACAACCGTATCGCCGAGGTCCCAGGTGATGGTCACATCTGCAGATCCGTCATTAAGGGTGAAGGTTGGTGCTTGAGAATTTTCAGTTGAAAACGAACCGCTGGCTGTGCTGATCACCGCGTCATCATTAAATATCAACCCCTGAGACAGCACATCTTCCACCGCAAAGTTATCAATGGTGCCCTGGGGAGAGTTTATCGTCAGGGTGTAGGTGATGGTGTCGCCGATGGTTGCCTCGGTCACGCCGCCGTCACTCTTGGCGATGGTGACCGGATCCATGGCAAAGACAGCGGTATCGACATCTCTGTCACCATTGGCGCCGCCATCTACTGGT
Source organism: Desulfobulbaceae bacterium (assembly GCA_024763055.1). Lineage (GTDB taxonomy): Bacteria > Desulfobacterota > Desulfobulbia > Desulfobulbales > Desulfobulbaceae > DRLX01. Next base: position 15,192 of record JANTGH010000022.1, on the reverse strand, counting down.
GAATCGATGCCGTCATTCTCATCATAAACGCGCTCGTTGGAGTCCGTACCATTCTGGCTTGACCAATCGGCATCAACGGTATTGGTGTGCGTACCGTCCACCAGGGCGGCCGAGGTAACGTTGACAGTGTAGGTCAGGGTCAGTACCTGGCCGGGGTCAAGGTCCCAGGTGTCGTCTGAAAAAGTGATCACACTTCCCGATGTGGATGTGGTTCCAAGAGAAACGCCTGCCCCCCCTATTTCCGCCGTCTGCACTGAGCCAAATGTGGTGCCAGGGGCCAGAGTATCATTGAAGTTGACCTCATAAGCTGTGGCATTGCCGCCGTTTTGCAGGTTGACCGTATAGGTCAGCACATCTCCGGCTTCGACATGTGTTGTCGGCCTTACATCTTTTGTAGTCTCAATCCAGGGTTCAATAACCGTAACTACAGGATCTGTTGGATCATCAGTGAAGATAGTTCCGCCATCGGGATCATCATAGGTCATGGACGCTTCATTGACAAGAGATGCTGCCAGGGCAGGACCTCCTGCGTCCGGATCATCATGATTGCCGGGAATATCGGTGACCAGGGCGGTTACCCGAACGATAAAGCTGTTGTTCGCCGTATTGTTATCTGTGTTTACTGTGATATTGCCAAAAGACCAGGTAATGTCATTACCGTCACCCGCTGTGTCGTTAACAGTCGGTGTTGTCGTAACCGTTCCATTGAAAGTATTGCCTGATACCACCTGGACCACCTGAGAATTTATATACTCCATTCCCGCAGGCAGGGCATCGGTGACTACCAGATTATCGGTCGTTCCTTCAGGAAGGGAAACAACGATATCATAGGTTACTTCATCGCCGATAGTATAGGTGGCTGGAACAGGATCCAGTTTGTCGATTGTTCCGGCAACTGTCAAGGTCAGAGTATCGGTGGCAGTGTAATCGTTTATACCACCGTCCCCAGTGCGTTCGTTGACATCATTTGTGCCGGGATCTCCATCCGGCAGGCTTGTCCAGGAAATACCGGCTGTATTTGTCAAGTCGGTGCCGGCCTGGATCGGATCATCCACGGTTACGTCAAAGGTTATAGTTGTGGTTGTTCCCTGGGCCAGTATGTCCCAGGTTGCGTTAATGGAGTTTGTTCCTGCATCATAGGCGAGACTCGCAGTGGCTGCACCGGTGGAAGTTAGATTTCCGGCATAAGTCAATCCGGCTAAAATAGGGTCGCTTAAAACCGCGTCAAAAGCGTCGGAAGTGCTTGTGCTGCCATCATGTCCAACGACCAGAGTGTAGGTAAAGGTATCCCCGGCATCGGGCGTCAGACCAGCGGGCGCGGTCTTGGTTACCTGCAGGTCGGGTTCAACAATGGTAACGGTTTCGGTATCATTGGCCGATTGGTCGGTACCGTTACCATCCGTCCAGTTCCACCGGGCCGTGTTGTTCAGGTCTGTCTGGCTTTGATTATGGGAGATGTTGCGAACCAGGGCGGTATAGGTCAGGGTTATTGTTTCTGTTGTCGCATTGTCACGGTTTTGATTTTCAAGGTTACCAAAATCAATGGAAAAAGAAAGATTGTCTCCGGCAATGGAACCATGATTGGCTAAAAAGGTATCGTCAATAGTGGTGTTGCCACCATCAAGACTTGACAGAATGTCGCCACCGGATGAATCTGTTAAAGAATCAAGGGAAATAATTTCCAGCCCGCTGTTTAGATCCATAGCATCAGCAAATCTAACATTTGTTGCCGAACCTTCCGGCAGGGTGATCGTCACAGAATAGGTGACTGTCTCGCCTATGGTGACGTTGCTGCCACTGGTGACGCTGTCGGGTTGGCTGGTATCGGCAATACTTTTGTCCACAGTGACATTGGTTGCCTGGACGACGGCATTATCGGAAATATCCTGGCTGGTGTGATCAGTTGCCCCTTCCGCCCCGGCAAAGTTGGTTATTGTTGCCGTGTTGGTGAGAGTCTGGTTGGGTCCGATAGCATTTGCGGCGGTCAGGGTGTAGGTGATGACGACGGTTTCACTGGGGTCAAGCTGGCCGTTTGTACCGTCTATCAGTTCGATGCCGCCATCATTTCCATCATCAGCTGTACCATAAATGCCATCGGTACCGGGATCTGCAAAGAAATTATCACCGGTTGTATTGATATCGCCGTCAATACCACCACCTGTCCAGTTGAAATCAGTTCCGGCAACAAGGGTATTTGCTCCCTGGGTCACGGTAAAGGTCACTGCCGACGGATCAAAACCATCGGGTAAGGTATCCTTGATAATGGTGTCAAAAGCAGAGGAGTTTCCCGTGTTTTCTACCGTTACTGTAAAGGTGACAGTATCACCTGCGTCAATACCTGAGGCAGGGTTGGCAATTTTGTCAATGGTCAGATCCGGTTCATCCAGCACGATCTGGACAATGGCATCGGTGTTGTTATCTGCCAGCGGGGTACCCTGTTCGGTGGCCCGGACCTGATTGGTCAGGAACATGCCGTCGGCAAAAGGCTCATCAGAAACGGTGACGGTAAATACTATTTCTATTTCCGCGTTGGTGTCACCACCATCATGATACTCACCATAATCAAAGATGATTGTATTGCCTGCTCCTATTGAAACTGTATCAGGAGTATCTAAATTGTGATAGCTGTCATTTGTCGTGTATCCCCAGTGGCCTGCAGCAGGTGTGGTTGTACCATCATAGATGGTTGCATCCGCAGTATTGCTCCAGCTGTATGCTGACACATCAAAGACCGGTAAAGGGAGATAGTCGGTCAGCTTGAAGTCCTCTGTGGAGGAAAAGGGCATGGCATAGTGTATGCGATAGGTGACTGTGTCTCCAGGTGATAGATGTGGGTTGTCCCCGGGATTATACGTTGTGCCGGTGCTATTAGTTACGGCATAAATATCCTTGTCCACTGAACCCGTTATAATGTCGATACTGTCACAGGATTCGTCGGCCTCTGAATTGGCGGTCAATGCGTTTGCCTGGTAATCGTATATATCCCCTTCAATGGTCACGCCACCGGTCAGCAGGTCACCTTGGTCGACATTAGCTTCCCCGCCGCCTTCAGGGCTGACATAGTTTTGTTGAATTTCTGCCCAGTAGGTGATGGTACCCCGGGTGGCTCCGTCGGTATGACCGTCCGTGTATCCACCGTCAAGGACACCATCCCCGCCAATAATCTGGGAAATATCAAAATGCAGGGTTTCGTCGTTCGTCCCGTTTGTTCCAGTCACGAGTTCCGAACCAATTGTAAGTTCATGATTTGTGACAATGTCCGTGCCACGTTCAGCAATGGTAATCGTTGGGGCAAAACCATCTGCCGCAGCGAGAAGGTCCATACCGTCGGCCAACAGGTCATCAATGACAATATTGCCGAACCCGAAATAATCGGAAATTTCAAAATCAAGGGTAAACCGGACACGATCACCGGGTGTGTAACCGGCATGACCCGCATCGTTATCCAGGGCATGGTCTTTCTGAATGGCTATTGACTGGGCATGAGAGATGTCGTCTACATTGGGATTGTCGGAAAAATGACCATCGGCATTAACCTCCGGGTCAATGGTTGCGTCAACAACATTCGGATCGTTGCCATCGTTTGGCTGCCAGCTGTAGCCAACCTCGCCGTCATTGATGATATGTCCATCATCACCTGTGGCAGGATTAAGGATATCAGTTCCTGTGGTGGTCTGATCCGGGACATAAAAGTCATAGGTGATGACGACGTCGTCACCATTGGCTGTACCCGTCACGCTATTGTCCAGGCTAATGACAAGGTCGCTCCCTGTCAAATTTATGGTATGGGCAACAGCAACACCACCCACTTGAACCGTAACATTGCCGGTATAGACAATGTTATCAGGTAAATGCTCGGTCAGGTTCAGGTTTGTTACTTCCTGGCCATCGGCCACATCAATAGTGGCCACGTAGGTGGCGGGGAAGTTGGGACCGGTGGGGATTTCCTGGTGATTCTGTTCAAAAATCTGCGAGCCGTCATCGGCAAAATGCCTGATATCATCAGTGCCTGCATGTTGTTCCTGGCAGTCGGCTCCAACATTCGGGACAATGATGTCCTTACGATAGGTGATGACCTCAGGTTTATAGTGAACAGTTTCTTGAGCGAGACCATTCGCCGCACCTCGAAGTGGGGAATCACTGGCTGGGTTATCAAGAGCATCATGGCCGTACATGGCGCCGGTTGTTGTATGCACTCCAAGATTCACATCCACATCGGCGTTTACTCCCATGTGCGCGGTTACCTGCACCTCGGCCGCCGGCTGATCAGGGGTAAAGGAGCCGAATGGCATGCGCAGGGAGACAAACTGGTCGCCCACATGGAAGGTCTGACCATCAATGTCGTGCACAATTAAGGGCGCTCCGGTGTTGTCCGTTGCCCAGGGGTGGGTGATACCGTTATCCACCTCATTCTGGGTGATGTCAATTATCGTTGATTCTACGTCGGCATTAAGATAGGTGGCGCTGACAAAAGAGATACCATCATCAGTAGCGGCATCACTTCCATCCTGGCCTCCATCTAACAGCAGGTCAATATAGGGACCGAATACATCGGAACCGGTGGTGTTGTCAAAAGTAGTTGTAAAGGTAAAATCCTCGCCGATCATCGGGTCAATGGCCTGATCGTCGGTGGCGACTGCATCGGCAGCATCGGCCAATGCGACCTCATTGTTTGCCGTATTGTCAGCAGCTTCACTATCAGCTCTATCCGTACCGGCGTCAGCCAGATCGGTGGTATTTATTGTATCGGTACCGTCTGGATTAACATGGTCCGTGGTTGGGTCCGCAGCATCGCTCAGGGGAGTGTTTTCCCCGGCAGCGGTTGTGCTTTCATGATCTGCGTTTTGACCATCCCGGACCTGATCGGTTGCAATGCCGGCTGAAGTATCACTATCAGTTTGGATGGTTGTATCTACGCCACCTACCGCTTGATCGGCGTTATCTGCTGTTCCTGTGTCAGTTGCCTGTGTACCATGGGTTTCAGAGGATACGGCCGCCTGGTCGGCCTGCTGTACACTACCAGCCACCGTCTGGGCATCAGCCTGATTATCATGGTCATTGTCTATTGCCTCGGCATCATCCGGTTTACTCTGGTTGCCGTGCTCCGCTCCCATGTTATTAGCGGAATTTGTTGATTCCGACGTTTCCGCAGCCTTGGGCTGCTCTTGCCCGGCTGGTGTAACATGCCCGGAATCCGACGCGGCAGTGTGCTGTGTCTCGGTTGCCGGGACCAGGGTGTCATGGGCGTGCAGGTCGACGGGTTCGGATTCCGCAACATGGTCCGCCGGGCCGACAGCGGCAAGGGGGCTTGCGCTGAGGAAGATCCGGTCTTCAAGCTGTTCGAGAAGGAGATGTCGTTTAATCTTCTTTTTCATGGCGTATCATTCCCTAACAAGGAGGTTGTTTTTCTGTAAACCGGCCATCGTTTCTTTGTTTGTGATCATTATTGTTGTTGTTTGCTCAATGGTTTTTACAATGTTGCCTGGATTCCCGCCCAACAGACTGCGGGAATGACGAAATAATGGATTCCCGTCCAACTGACTGCAGGAATGACGAAGACCGGTTTTGCCTACGAACCGATGTAGGAGCGGCTTCAGCCGCGAAATGGTCGCAATGGCCGGCATACAATTCTCGGCTGAAGCCGCTCCTGCGGACAAATATTTTCGCAGTATTATTCCGCTCCATTTCGAGGTTTTTCCAGGCGATTGTCTGTAGGTAGGCTTGCAAAACATTGGTAAAAAAACATAAATGATTATCAGTCTGGTTACAATGCCACAGGGTATTTACCTGGTCAAGTAAAGTTTCGGTAAGCTGGTGAAATATCGACTGGAAATGAATTTTTCAGGTGATTTGCCGGCAATTATGGACATATGTCGTTTTGAGAGATGGTCGGGTCGGGTGTTTTTTTCGGCAGCATAAGGCAAAAGGTTGCGCCGGAGTCTGTTTCCGGCTCAAGCCATATTTTTCCTCCGTGTTTTTGCACCACCTGCTGGACAAAGTTCAGCCCAAGGCCGAAACCTTCCCGGCCGGGTTCCTGTTTACCCCGGTTGAATTTTTTGAAAATAAGATCTCGTGATTCGGCAGGAACACCCGGCCCCTCATCGGCAACACAGAGAATAAATCTTTTCGGCTCTTCAACAAGTTTAATCGTTATTTCCGTCTGTTCAGGGCTGAATTTAATCGCATTATCTAATAGATTTGTTATTGCCTGCAGGAGAAGGATGGCATCACCGATGAGCGGTGTCGCCTTGTATGGAAGGATTTGTGTGATGGTGATATTTTTTTGATCGGCAACCTGTCGAATGAGTTCGGATGCTTCACCGATCAGGGCAACCGGGTCAAGCGGCAGTTGTTTGATCTCCCGGCGGCCATGTTCCAGCCGGGTTACATCGAGAAAATTTTCAATAAGCCTGTTCAGGCGCCGTGCCTGCTCGTTCATTTTGTCAACATAGAGTTTTTCTTCATTTTTCAGACTTCCGGACAGCATTTCCCCGTAGCCGAGAATCACCGTCAGCGGTAGTTTCAGCTCATGGGAAACAACGGAAACAAGTTCATCTTTAATCTGTTCCAGCTCCTTGATTTCAGTCACATCGGTAAGCAGAGCAAGGACACCTGAAAATTCAAGATTTTCAACATCAACCGAATGGATGGTGACGCGGAAGAATTTTTTTTGACCGTCCCCGGATAAACTGATATCAAAGGCCGGTGCCGGTGTTGTATCCGATATCGTTGCCAGGTCAATCGAATCATTGCTTTTAGAAGACAGATTTTTCTGCAGCAGAGACATAAATTGATTAAGGGCCGGCAGGGAGGATTGCTTTGGGAAGTAGGCGCTCCAGAACGTATTGAACATGGCGTTTGCAAGAATAACCATGCCGCTTTCTCTGTCCCAGAGGATAAGAGGAGGCAGTTCTTTATTAAGAAGGTTTTCAATAAAATGATGCTGCAGGCTCAGAACTTTGACACCGGCCTGCAGGTGGACGAGATGTCTTCTGACGCCGCCTCCGGTGGTCGGGGGTGGCTGCAGGTTGAAAACCCGGGACGGTATGTTTGTGTACACCTGCTGCAGTTCGCTTACCAGCCTGTGGTCCAGCTCGGTCATTTCCGAATATATTCTTTTGGCTGTCCAGAGTCGTTCAATAACAAGATGGACAAGATAGCAGAGCGTCAAAAACAGGAGTACCGGCGCCGGGTCAAGAAAAAAAGAAAACTGAAAGAGAGCCGCTGCGATAAAGAGAAAGAACGTCGATAAGGATATATTGACAATCAGGTTCCATTTTTCAGCTTTTCGGGGCCAGACAAGCAGGCATAACATACCGATTCCTGCAAGACAAAACCAGGTGACAACCTGCAGGGGTTTAAGCCAGCTGTTATCAAGAAGATTGTTGAGGATAGTAGCCTGAATTTCAATGCCGGGTGTCTGGTTGTGTTTTGTGAATGGGGTGACATGGGCATCACCGATGCCAAGTGCTTCAGCCCCGATAATAACAAAACGATCGGAGAAAAAATCTTTTGGAATTGTACCTTGAAGAACATCAAGATATGACAGGTACAAAAAGGAATGCTCAGGTCCGTAATGATTAATAAGGATCGATTTTTCAGGAGATTTCGGGTGATAGGTGATGCCCGCTCCTTTTTCCATAACAAGGGCAAAGGCCGGGAGCGGTCCCTGCCCGGTCTGCTGAATCGGGACAATTCGACGAACGACTCCGTCCCGGCCTAAGATGATTTCGATGTGTCCTGTTCCGAAACGATTGCTCAGCGTTTGCGCCGGAAACAGGATTTTATGTTGTGTGTTGCGTGCAGACGCCAGCACAATGGGCGGGGATGACTCCATGGCCCTGTTAAATATGGAATCCTGACTGCCTGGTTCACTGAAAAGAAAATCAAAGCCGATGATTTTTGCCTGTTGAAGTCTTGCCAGGAGTTCGGCATGATATTTTCGGGGAAAGGGCCAGGGACCCAGTGCTGCCAGGCTGTCATCATCGACGCCGATAATAATAATTTCCTGGCTGGGTTGGGCCGGGCCACGTAGCAGAAACAGGGCGTCCAGCGCCTTGTTGGAAAGTGATGAAACGACGCCTCCAACGTATAACAGGCCAAACAGGACTGTTGCGATAATGAGAGCCGAAAGTCGATTCAGCACGTTTTTTCAGTAATCTAAAAGATCAGGATCAGGACAATGAAACCAAGAGCGGCAAAGGCATGCGGCATCCATGAAGAATCAGAGTCAATAGTCATGGTTTGCGGCGGTGTCCAGGGACTTTTTTGTCCATCCTTTGTGATAGAGCGTATCCGGACGTAATACTCTCCGGAGACAATAAGAAAATTAATGGTATAAGACGGCTCTGTCAGGTTGTTTTCGGAGACGATAATATCTGTGAATTCCTTGTCGTTTGCGATCTGCAGCGCATAACCAGCGGTATCAGCCATGGCCGGCCATTGAAGTGTGATGCCGCCTTCCTTACCTTGGGCCGAGGTGTTCAGGTTGCCTAATTTCGGCCGGGCCATAACTTCCCAGGCAAGAGAACTGGAAAACAATGTTTCAAAGCCGTCGCCTGTCACTAATTGAACACGGAAGAAATATTTTCCCGGTTTGAGGGCAGCGGTGGTATACGTGGCTTCTTTCAGTTGCTGTTCATCAACTATCTTGGTGAATTCGGGATCTGTTGCCAGCTGAATCTTGTAGTGATCAGCCTGATCGGATTTCAGCCAGCGAATTGTAACGGTGGTGTCAAAGATTTTACGGTTATTGTTCGGGCTGGAGATAATAGGTGCTCCCGGATTGGTCCTGATATGCAGGGGGGCGGGTCCTGCAGCCAGACTTTCAAAGCCTTGTTTATCCGTGCCGGTAAAAAAAAGAAAATAGTGGCCGTCGGTCAGTGAAGACAGGGTAAAGTTTTGTCCAGGTTTGGCGTTTTGCTCAACAAGCGTGTTCAGTCCCTTGATGTCGGACGTGACCCTGAGGCGCATGGATTGGATGTTTTTTTGTGCCGGGGCGGCAAAAGTTACCGGCAGGGTACGATAGATATCTCTCATCTGCGGCAGCTTCGGGCTGGGCGGCAGGGCGTGGGGTGGTTCAGGGGGGCGGCCCTCTTTGACCTTTGATCCCTCGCCTTTTTTTATCAGGATCTGTTTGCCGGCAGCGGAAAGAGCAACTTTTCCTTTGAGCGTTTCAACGATATTTGTTTCCTGGTTCTCTATTTTAATACGGAACTCCGTGCCACGAATGCCGGTGATGGCCATCGGCGTTCTGGTTCTGAAATGTTCGTTTGCGCCAAGTTTTTTGTTTACCTTATGGGTAATTCTCCCGTTTTTTAACAAAAATTCCGCTTGGAGATTATCGTCGGCAAGCCGCATCAGGTAGACCAGCAGCATCTTTGATTGCGGGCCGATCCTGGTATGTTTGTTGTTGGGGTAGATAAGGTGTACATACTCGTCGTCCTCGGTGACAACGGTCTGGCCCGGCAGAACAAGGTCACCTTTGCGGATCTCCCTGGTTTGGGAATCACCGGTGACAAGAATAGGAGAGCCGCTTATAGAGGCAACTTTTGCGGAGATGCTCTTGGTGCGCAAGATGGACAGGGGAACTTGAATGGTGGATCTGGAGTAGATGATGTATGGGCTTTTTAGGCGGTTGACCGCAGCAATGGTTTTCCAGTCCGACGGGTTGGTGCAGTATTGTCGGGCAATGCGGATCAGATTTGTCCCCTTTTGGACATGAAGCGGAACCAGAGTTTCCGCCTGCGAAGGCATTAAAAGAGCCGCCTGGAAAAGAAACGTTAGTGTCAGGATAAGCGTGGAAAAAAATACCTGCCTATAGTGTGTATTATGTGTTGTCTTCATGGCCATTTGGTCCGTGTGGTTTCTGAAAATAAAAAAAACTAACAACAGGGGAATGGATGTATAAAAGGCGTTTTTACCGTCATCCCCTGAGAAGACCATTCATCGTCTGTTTTTGTCAGTGACCGAATCGTCAATCAGTTTATAACCGATCCCAGGCACAGCCTTAAGCTGCAGCGTGGTGATGTTCTGGGTTTTTAATTTTTTTCTGATATTGGCAATATGCATGACCAGCGCTTTTGTCTGGCTGTCCGGGTCATACCCCAATATGGTTTTTAAAATGACGGAATGGGGCACCACCTGACCGATTTTTTCAGCAAAAAAGTACAAAAGGTTAAATTCTGTTTTTGTCAGTGGCAGGACAGTTCCGTCCGAAAGCGTTACTTCCCGCTGCATCGGGTTAATGGTCAATGGCTCAAGAGTAATTGTCCGGTTCATACCCGACGCGTTTGATGATTTGTTACGGTGCAGAACTGCTTGAATTCTGGCTAACAACTCCCTTAAGCTGAATGGTTTTGTTACATAATCATCGGCACCAAAATCAAAACCCTGTAGTTTTTCTTCAACAGATTTTTTTTCCGTAAGGAGAATTACCGGGATGGACACGGCATTGGCGCGTAGTCTGCCTAATACGGACAGGCCGTCAAGATAGGGGAGTATAATATCGAGAATAATAATATCAGGTTGAAATGCCGGGATGATCTCCAGCGCCTGATTTCCATCCGAAGCAACGGCAGCGGTCATCCCCTGTGATACAAAAAAAAATCGCAGCATTTCCGCAATACCGGTATCGTCTTCGACAATCAGGATGTTGTAGGGCTGTTTGTTAAGCATGGGTAACAAATGCTGCTTTATTTTTTTCCCTTGCATTGTTAAGGGGCTGTGTGTGGACGGCCTGATTGCCCAAAGTAATCACCTGATAATAAGCAACTTGGATAATATTACTTCGGAAAACGTACGCTTGCAAGGGGTTTTATTCGTTACCTGAGGAGGGAGATCCTGTTTTTTTCAGTCTTTTTATCTATTGTAGCTGATCCAGGTCAGTATTGCATATCCCAGCATCCAGGCCACTATAAAGAACAGGGTGAGTCTCCTTTTGTGTTCCTGCTTTGGCAACAGGAACAGGGCGCCGAGCAGCATTGCCGGAACCACGGCCCCGGCCCAGAATGGGGGGATGTAACGTAATAACTCCTGCAGCCCTAAAAAAAACCATGGTCCGGTGATATGGGTCAGGCCGATCTTGTCCGGCTCCATAGGGGTAAGGAAAACAATGGAGAGGGCCAGGAGGGAAAAAACAAGAAAAATATGCTGCTGAAAAGAAGCCGTATAGCGCCTGAGATGCGGCCAGACGCAGATGCCGCCTAAAACCATCAGGCCGATCAGGTGATTGACATAGACTTTGAGCATGCCGTTGGCCATGATATCAAAGAGCAGGGCGTTGAGCGGTTTGCCGAAGATCGGGATGGACAGGGCGATGTGTTCTGCAATGGCGCCGGCCGCTTCGCCGGTGGCGTCACCGCGCAGGACATATCCGGTGAACAGCAGGAGGATGGCCACCGGGACGCTTGCGGTCAACCTGATCCACGGGATGCGGTGAAAGGAAGTATCCTTCTGATAGATAATCACGGCGAGATGACAGAGAAGCAGCAGGAAAAACGCCTGGCTTGAATAGTAATGCAGGGCCCTCCAGAAGGCCCCATAGGGAACAACAAGTTCAAGGGTTGCCGTGGAATAGAAGGGCTCTGCCGGGTTGTACTGGAGGGCTAGGACAATCCCCGAGAGGACGGATATGTACAGACTGACAAGTGTCTGCCCGCCCCAGCGATTACGGATGATCTTTTCTCTGATTTTTTCTTTTATTCCCGTCATCACAGGGTCACAATATAGTCTTTTACCTCTCCATCGGCTGTCTTTTTTGTTACTACCGCAAGGGTTGTCAGGTTCTTTTTTGCCGGTCCGGAAAGGACCTTGCCACGGGGACTGAACCTGCTCTGGTGACAGGGACATTCGATAATCTGTTTATCCTCGAGAAAGTTGACCCTGCAGCCCAGGTGGGTGCAGGTTCGGGAAACGGCAAAGGGTTTGCCGTCTCCGGCAAAGAGAATAAAATCCCGTTCAGTATGATAGCCGGAAAGGGGCAGGGGGGCGGCAACGGTCATGTGACGCGGTTTGGGTTTGACAGTATAGCCTAAGAAACGGAGCAGTGGATAGACAAGAATAAGGGAAAAAAGACCGAGAGTCCATTGCAGAAAGCGGGCTAAGAAATGACGACGATCCCGGCCGGCGTCGGAATCAGCCTTTGTGGTCGGCATGGTATTTATTATATAAAGCCTGTTGTACATGAACCGGAACCAGACCACTGATATTCCCATTATGCTTGGCCGCATCCTTGATAATGCTTGAGCTGATATAAATCCAGCGAAAACCGGTCATGAGAAAAACCGTGTCCACCCTGCGAGCCAGTTTTCTGTTCATGAGGGCCAGCTGGAATTCGTAGTCGAAGTCGGAAACGGCCCGCAGGCCGCGGACAATGGCGCAAGCTTCCCTTTGTTCGGCATAATCGACAACAAGGCCGTCTGTGGCGGCAACCTCAACCCGGTCAGCGTGTTTGAAACATTGCCTGATCAGGTTGATGCGTTCCTCAAGGGAAAACAACGGCTGCTTACCGGCATTGACGGCCACGGCAATGATAATCCGGTCAAAGAGGCCAAGCGCACGTTCAACGATGTCAAGATGGCCGTTGGTGATCGGGTCAAAGGTGCCCGGATATACGGCCGTGGTCAGGTCGGGTGAGCTTATTTGTATGTTTTGCTCGGTGCAGTGCATTTGTTTTTCAGGAGCAAGCGGTATAAAACCAGAGGCCGGTTTCGCCATAGCGGCGTCTGTCTGTTAACGTAAGCCGGTTGATTGTCGCCGGAAGTTTCTGGTTGTGTTGTTCTTCAACAATCACAAGAGACTCATCGCCAATAATTCCTGATAATCCTACCATCTTCAGCAGGTTTTCAGCCAGTTTTTTTTCATAGGGAGGGTCAAGAAAAACGAGATTAAATCTATAATTTTCCGGTAAATGCTTTTGCAAACGGCCAAGACTTGAAGTTCGGGCAAGGTCAAGTTGAAACGCGCGTGTCGCGGCATTTGGACAACAGGCCTGCAGGTTGCGGCCAATGAGTTCCAGTGCGGCACGGTCCCGGTCAACAAAAACAACGGATTCCGCTCCACGGCTTAAAGCCTCCAGGCCAAAAGCGCCGGTCCCTGCAAACAGGTCAAGTACGGTGTTTCCGGAAACTGTTGGTGCAAGTATATTAAAGATTGCCTCACGAACACGGTCGCTGGTTGGTCGAATAGTGTTATGGGCAGGTTTGGGACCGATGATTGTTCGGCCGAGGGCTGTTCCTCCGGTGATGCGCACGGTATGCTGTTTTACAACGATGAAAACCGGCTGGTTTCACGCTTTTTCAGACTTGTTTTTTGCGGGCAGCTTTTTCCTTTGATGAGTCAGGAAACCGTAAACAGCCATGGATGGTCCTGAGAATATATAGATAAAGGAGACAATAAACAAGGTTATCGGGGGTTCAGTGGCTAATAAAATAAGGAGAAGTACCATCCCGACCAGGACCTGAAATTTTTTTTCCCGTGAAATATTGATTTGTTTAAAACTTAAATATCGATGCGTGGAAACCATGAGATATGAGAGGACGTAGACCAGAAGCAGCAAGGAAATATGCTTGACTGTTTCATCGGCCCCCAGAAACCGACAGAACATGACTGCGGTTGCGATCATGCCCGCAGCGGCCGGACAGGGGAGGCCTACAAAATCGTGACCCTTGTTTTCATTATCTGCCGCAGAGTTGAAACGGGCGAGACGAAGGGCGGTAGTGGCTACAAAGAGGAAGGCAGCCAGCCATCCGTAGCGACCGTAAGGGGTCAATGCCCACAGGTAGGCCAGCAGCGCGGGAGCGACCCCAAAGGAAACCAGATCACACAGGGAATCAAGTTCCATACCGAATTTAGAAGTGGATCCTGTCATTCGTGCCACCCGTCCGTCAAGGCCGTCAAAGACAGCCGCAACGAGAATGGCAATGGCTGCCGGATAGAAGTGGCCGTTAATGGAGGCAACGATGGAGTAAAATCCGCTGAACAGGCTGGTACAGGTCAGCAGGCAGGGGAGCGGATAAAATTTATTTGAAGTTGGTGTTCCCATATTTTTATTCCTGTGTTGTGGGGCGTCGCGTATTGTTTAAAAAGTTGCCCTGATGAAACGTTATAACACGTCGATTATACGTCACAGAATAATGCCGTTTCAGATTTTTTATGAGTCTGTTATGATTGCCGGTTTATTAAAAAGACACGAAACCAACGGTGTTAAGCTGTTAACGTATTGTTTTACGTTTTCAGCTAACATCATCTTGGACTTTTTACAAGTCCATCATGATGCACTATACCAGGAAAGCGGGTAAAAATGCAATCGGGCAATTTAGGCCCTGTCTTTGAGGTACGCAAGAATGGTTTCCCCTGCCCTGACCTTATCGCGAAGCTGAACGTTGGTTCGGGTGCCGGGGGGCAGGTATAGGTCAAGGCGGGATCCGAAACGAATAAGTCCATACCGCTCACCGGATTTTATGGTATCACCCTTTTCCGCCCGGCAGACAATCCGGCGGGCAATCAGTCCGGCAACCTGAACCACGCAATAGCGGATGCCAGCCGTTGTTGTCAGGGTGACGGCACTGTATTCGTTGTGCAGGGCGGCCTTGTCCTTGTCGGCGGAATAGAACCTGCCGGGTTTAAAAGAGATATCCTCCACAGTACCTGTCAGGGGGATGCGGTTGACATGCACGTTGAACACATTCATAAAGATCGAGATTTTCAACGCCTTTTTTTTGAGAAATCGTTCGTCATCGATCTCTTTGATCAGGATAACCCTGCCGTCGGCAGGGGACAGAATAGCCTCAGGATTGTCCGGGGGTATTCGTGATGGATCACGAAAAAAATAGACGACAAATAATGTGATGACCAAGCCGGCGAACGCAAGCGCGACCGGTCCGGTCAGGGCCAGGATGAAGGTGATGAATCCGGACAGGGCAATAAAGGGATACCCTTCCCGGGCAAGGGGAATATGTTGTTGTTTCATGGAGTATCGTTGTGCATTTTTACTAAGGAGGGCCTTGCCTGCAACTCAAGGTAGGAGCGGCTTTAGCCGCGAATGTTATGCTTAGCTATCTTGAAGCAAGTCGTGATTTTTTACGAAACCATCATTTGATGGCGTCGTAAAAACTTCGATCTACTGCGTCGTGTGTCCTGTGGCGATTCTCAACATACTACATGTATAGTTAAGACCCGCCACAGAACACT
>JANTGH010000021.1 GCA_024763055.1 Desulfobulbaceae bacterium | reverse complement strand
TGATGGCGTCGTAAAAACTTCGATCTACTGCGTCGTGTGTCGTGTGGCGATTTGTGGGCATACTACATGTCTAATTAAGACCCGCCACAGAACACTACTCCTCGGAGTCTGCGCTTACCCGGAGTCTCGCAGGCTCGCTTACCTGTATACCTGTGTTTTTACTTAGCCATCTTTAAGCACTGTCTGTATTTTTTACGAGTTCATCAATGATGAGCTTTCAGCTTTTGTTGCAGCTAATAATTCGGCCCGGCAATACTGGTCAAAGGGTGTGTGTGCTTTGCGTTGCAATGATTTGCCGAATTTGTCGACGTTGTCCAGGTGAGAGGTCCAGGAATTCGACAGCTCTTGTTTTCCGGATTACCGGAATAAAGCTGCTGCTGTGCGTCGAAATATGATCGCGGACGATTCTGGCCTGCAGTCCGGTGACAATCGTTTTTGATCCGCTGATAAAGATTCCAATATCCATAAAAGTTGCATTTTCAAGGTCTTCACCTGAATACTCAAAAGACATGCCGTGCATGCTGAGATCAAGGACAGGCCCAAGAATGCGTGGATCAATCGCCAAGGAGCCCTCCTGGAGTTTGTGTCGAACAGAGTGTCGACGCTCATCAGGAGAATAGCCAGATTGGTTAGTTGTTGTTTCTATAGCAGAGAGCATATGCCTCTATACAGAAAAAGTATGTCTGTTGTCAATGGGCAACAGTATGGATTTTTTTTTAGGTATATTTGCCTATATTGATTATCGACTGTATTCATACTTAAAAAGTATGATTTTTTTATGGTGGGTATGTTTTATTTTTTTTTATTTTAAGAAACAATGAATCTCGGAAAAAAGAAACTCAGGTTCCAGGTTATATGAGGCAGGTTTTTTGTTGGAGTCCTTTAATCAGGATGGATTCATTCTCAGAGTAGTCAATGGGAATATCTATAAGGTGTACACCCGGGGTATTTATGCATGATTTCAGCAGGGGGCCGAGTTCTCCCTGTTGTGAAATACGATGGCCGGATGCACCATAACTTTTTGCATATTCGACGAAATCAGGATTACCGAATTCAAGACCAAAATCAGGGAGATGCATACTTGCCTGTTTCCAGCGAATCATGCCCAGGCCGTTGTCTCGAAGCAGGAGGATTGTGAGATCGATATCCAGACGGACGGCTGTTTCCAGTTCCTGGGAATTCATCATGAAACCGCCATCCCCGCAAATGGCGACAACGTTTTTTTTCGGGTTCAGCATTTTTGCGGCGACGGCAACGGGAAGCCCGGCACCCATGGTGGCAAGGGCATTGTCAAGCAATACGGAGGAGGGGTTGGTGGCCTTATAGTTTCTGGCAAACCAGATTTTATACATACCATTATCAAGTGAGAGGATTGAATCTTCCGGCATGTTTTCCCTGACGACTGAGACAAGCTGTTGCGGGCCACAGGGGAAAAAAACATCCGCGCGGTGCTGGAAAATATTTTTTTCAATCTCGTCCTTTATTCTGGAAAAATAGCCGGTTCCGGCAAGAGAATCCGGTCGGATCCGGTCGGTAAGTTTCCTGATGGTGTGGGTGATATCACCGATAAGTTCATGTTGCGGGAAGTAAATATCGTCGATGGCCGCGCTGAAGTAGTTGACATGAACAACGTTAATGCCGTTTTTAGTCATGAAAAAGGGTGGTTTTTCAACGACATCATGGCCGATGTTGATAATAACATCGGCCCGGTCAATGGCGCAGTGCAGGTAATCATTGTCGGACAGCGCTGCCGTGCCGAGACAGTGCTGATGGTATTCATTGATTACTCCTTTGCCCATCTGGGTACTGAAAAAATAAATTCCGGTCCGCTCAACAAAGTCTTCAATCGCCTGGCATGTTTGTCGGCGATTGGCAGCTGAAGCAATCAATAGTAATGGATTTTTTGCCTGTTGGATAAGGGGGGTAACTGCAGTGATAGCTGTTTCGGTGGCCAGGGGGATCTGTACTCGAGTGACGGGGAAGATGGGGGCCGTTGTCTCTTCCGCCGCAATATCCTCGGGAAGTTCAAGGTGTACGGGACCTGCCTTTTCATGGACGGCCACTCGAAAGGCTTCGCGGACGAGGGCCGGGATACTGTCTGCTCCAACAATCTGCCGGGTCATCTTGGTAATGGGCTCCATCATACGAACCACGTCAATAATTTGAAAATGGCCTTGTTTCGACCTTTTTATCGGCTTTTGCCCGGTTATGAACAGGCAAGGCATACCGCCGAGCAGTGCGTGGGAGACACTGGTGACAAAATTCGTCGCACCTGGTCCCAGTGTCGCCAGGCAGACCCCGGGCTTTCCCGTCAGTCGCCCGTAGGTGGCCGCCATGAAACCGGCAGCCTGCTCATGTCGAGTGAGGATAAGGCTGATTTTTGATGTTCGCAGAGCCTCAAGAAAGGCAAGATTTTCTTCGCCGGGTATACCGAAAATATATCTGACGTCTTCGTTTTCCAACGCTTGTACAAGTAAGGCAGCACCGTTCATTTTTTTTCCGGAGTTTGATTTTGTCCCTTTACACTATAGATTTATTCCAAGAAGACTATATACTAAACCATATATGGTTTGTTGCGGGAATAAAAAAGGCTGTCAAGGACTCTATTCAGCGTTTAAAAGAGTTGATCAGGAAAAAACGGAAAAACCTGAAAAAAGAGGTTTACAGAACTGATCAAGTGTTCGATAATTATAATTTCTATCTCGTGGAACTCGGTGTGCAGCGGATACAGGACCAGTTTTTTTCATACTGTCCGACAGCGGGAAAATTAAATCAAGATACGTAGGATTTATGTACCTCGAACACTTTGAACTTCATACCTCGCCATTTCGTGAAGAGATTGATCCCGAAATATTCTTTCCGGATGCCGGTAGGGATGCTATCTGTCGGAAACTGCAGGCTGATCTCGAAGATGGTAAGCCTTTTGTTAAGCTTATTGGTCAAGAGGGAAGCGGCAAAACGCTTTTATGCAAGGTTCTGTTTGAACAGCTTACTGGTGATTTTGAGGTTATCTATCTCGAGAATCCAACCGGTTCTTTTGATGATCTGTTACATATCATCTGTCTTGATCTTGGTATGGAACCCATTGGCGAACAGATGGATCCGGTTGAAGAGTTGAAACAGCTGCTGCGGCGGCGGAAAAAATCCAGCCGCAGGGTTGTGTTTGTTTTTGATGATGCCGAAAAAATTTTTCTTGCCACCCTGGAACGTTTACTTCGTCTGCTTTGTGAGCTCAGCGAGTTGTCTGTCTGTACATTTCTTTTTGCCGGTCGTCCGAGCCTGAATACCAACCTGGAACAACTCACTGTTTACTGTACGGGTGTTGATATTGAGAACGGATATCGTCTGCAGGCAATGACCCTGGAGGAATCCGGCCGTTATCTTATTTATCGACTTCTTGCCGCCGGTCTCAACAGTAAAAAACATCGGGAAGTTTTTACCGGAGAGGCTTTGGAGAAAATATATAAGTCGGCAGCGGGTAATCCGCGTATGACCAATATCCTGGCCGAAGAAGCGCTGCGGAAATCCTGTAGTGAAAAGTCATTTATGGTTCTTCTTGATCATGTGGGTACGGAACCGGGTCTCCGGAAAGACAATAAACAGGCAGCGGTACCGGGTTTTTTTCAGGTTCTCGGGGAGAAGAAGAGACTGCTCGCTGCCGGTGGAATTGTAGTTGTACTGTTGGCTATACTTTTTTTTCTTTTTTCCGGGCCAGAAGAATTTAAAAAACCGCCGATACAGCAGGGGACTCCTGCCGTAACGGATGCCCGGCCTGTCGAGCAGGATAAAGTGCCCGGCTCCATGCCGTTGAAAGTACAAGCCCCGGAAAAGACTGCCGCTATTCCTGTTGAACAACGGCAGGAGCAGTCGGTGTCAATTCAGGCAACGGCGAAAAAAGAGGTTCCCCCTCGTCAAGATATTAAGGAGGTGAAGGAGAAAAAACTAATCGCGGGCGTGGCTGCGAGAAATGGGGAAGAGTTGTTTCAGGAACGCTTACGGGCCAGCGCGGCCTGGCTTGCCGGAGCCTATCGAGGACAGTATACCATTCAACTGATGATGCTTGCTTCAGGGCAGGCTGAATCAAATGTGAAAAAACTCCTTGTCCAGGATGACTATTTTTCCATCATCGATAACCTGCACATTTTGCGCAAGAAAACCACACCGCCGACGCTCTTTGTATTTTACGGTACCTTCCCTTCCATGGATGCCGCCCGGCAGGTTAGAAATAAGATGCCGGTTTTTCTGCGTAAACACCATCCCTATGCCCTATCTATCGCAGATGCCCTGACCAAAACCGAGGATTGATTTTGTTGGCGGTTGACAAGGCCATCTATTCAGGGTGCCCTCAAGGCATTCTCAAGGGAATTGAAAAAGGGGTTACGGGAAATCTCCCGTAACCCCTTGTATATCATGGTGGAGGTAAGCGGGATCGAACCGCTGACCTCTTGAATGCCATTCAAGCGCTCTCCCAGCTGAGCTATACCCCCACCCGAAGTTTAACGGCAATCTGTTACCATGGTTTGCTTTTCCTTGTCAAGGTGTAATCTGTAATTGCGGTAGCTTTTTGCTGATTTTTTCGAGGAATTTCCCATATCGGTTGTCAATCTTCCCCGGTATTGGTAGAATAGAAATTTTGTTTAAACACTTTGTATTGATCGGCAGGAAACCTGTTGTATATTTCGATGGTTTGGTCTGGTTTTTTTAATACCTGCGATGCTGATTACCAAAAAATATGTTATGCAACCATAGGTGATACTGGATGTTTTCTCCATTTAATTTTCTTTTTGGCTGGATGTCGAACGATCTTGCCGTAGATCTTGGCACTGCCAACACTGTACTTTATGTAAAAGGGAAGGGTATTGTCCTGCGGGAACCTTCAGTTGTTGCGGTTCGCCAGGACATGCGGGGCAGCAAAGTGCTGGCTGTCGGGAGAGAGGCCAAAGAGATGCTGGGAAAAACTCCCGGGAATATTGTTGCCATTCGGCCAATGAAGGACGGAGTTATTGCTGATTTTGAGGTGACAGAGGCCATGTTGCGATATTTCATCAATAAGGTGCATAATCGCCGTACTCTGGTACATCCCCGGATTATTATCTCCGTGCCTTCCGGTATTACCCAGGTGGAAAAACGGGCCGTGCGTGAATCCGCGGAATCAGCCGGGGCCCGTGAAGTATATCTTATTGAAGAACCCATGGCGGCTGCCATTGGCGCTGACCTTCCTATTACCGAGCCTACTGCAAACATGATCATTGATATCGGTGGCGGAACCACCGAGGTGGCCGTTATTTCCTTGAAAGGAATCGTTTATGCCAAGTCCGTACGGGTTGCCGGTGATAAGATGGATGCGTCAATCCTGCAGTACATTAAGCGCAAGCATAACCTGGCTATTGGTGAACGGACAGCGGAACGGATTAAGACAACCATTGGCAACGTGAAGCCCGAAGAGCCGTATGAGACCATGGATATTAAGGGCAGGGATCTTGTTTCCGGTGTTCCGAAAACATTGAGTGTTACCTCACAGGAAATTCAGTCGGCCATTTCCGAACAGGTCGAGGTGATTGTTGATGCTGTTCGCGTGGCCCTTGAGGTAACTCCGCCCGAGCTTTCAGCGGATATTGTTGACCAGGGGATTGTCCTGACCGGTGGCGGCGGCCTGCTGAAAAATCTGGATGCTCTGCTCAGGGACGAGACCGGTATGCCGATTATTGTCGCTGATGATCCGCTTTCTTCGGTAGTACTTGGTTCAGGTCAGGCTCTGGACAATCTTGAAATCCTAAGAGAAATAGCCATCGATTGAGCATTGATTCCGTTATCGGCATCTAACCCGCATATTTCACAAGCAATCTGCTGCAAGGTCTGAAGACACCATGTCTGCTGCGTCACAGCTCCAAAAGGTATCCTCGAAATACTTCAGTATGTCTGCGGCCTTTTTGGTTTTGGTTCTGTTCCTCGAAGGTTTTACTTCGTTCGTTATCTGCATCCATCACGTTTTCAGACCTTTCGTTACGATCCTTGTGAAATATACGGGCTAAGAGTCGATTAATGTTTGTTATCATTTCTGATTATTTTCCAGTCTGATGAGGAAAAAGGGAAGCAGAAAGCCAAAGGGTAAATTTCGTGCCTTGCGGCTTATCCTGTTGATTGGTTTTCTTTTGACCATGGCTTTGATTTTTTTGGTTTCCACCTTGGGAAGTCAGAAATTTGGCCCCTTGCATGAGTTGCTGCTTGAAGCGGCCGGACCTGTGCAGAATATCCTTGCCCGTGGTTCAGATATGCTTCGATCCCTGAAACAGGATTATGTTGACCTGTTAACTGTTCGTCAGGAAAATAAACGGTTGTGGGCCGAGCTACAGGAATGCCGAACGTTAAGTTATAAGAATCGGGAGGCGCTCGCAACCAATACCCGCCTTCGAAAATTACTTGATTTTAAAGAAACAACCAAACTGCCCATGGTGGCGGCCCGGATAATCGGTAAGGACCCCTCGGTGTGGTTCAGGAGCGTTATCATTGACCGGGGCAGCCGAGATGGAGTTTCCAGGGGAATGGCGGTTGTCAATGGCGATGGCGTCGTCGGGCAGGTGTTTTCCGTTTCGCCGAATTTTGCCAAGGTACTCCTTGCCATCGCCCCGTCCAGTGCTATGGATGTGTTACTTCAGAAATCCCGGGCACGCGGTATCCTGAAGGGAACCGGTGCGCCTGTTTTTCAATTGGATTATATATTAAAAAATAGTGAGGTCCACGAAGGTGATCAGGTTGTTACTGCCGGTTATGGAGGAATCTTCCCGACGGGTCTGCCCATTGGAGTTGTCTCCAAGGTGGCCAGAAAGCGGCGAGGCATGTTTCTTGAGATTGAGGTCACCCCGGCGGTTGATTTCCTTACCCTTGAGGATTTGCTGGTCGTTGAGCAGGAACTGATTATTTCCGAAGATAAAGGGGGCGTTCTACCTGTTGTACCCTGAATGGGGCGTGCAAAGAGTTCGGCAGCTGTATTGAACGATCCAGGGAGATTTCCCCTTTCCCTGTTGTTTTGTATTTTTTCGGCAGGGTAAGCCCTTGCCTGAGTGGTCATTATGTTTGTCATTGGTTTCTTTTTTCTTGGGCTGCTGCTGATTGGTTTGCAGACAACGCTTTTGATGTTTTATCCCCTTTGGAGCGGCGCCCCCGATCTCTATTTTGTGCTGGTGGCTTATCTTGCCTACCGGCATGATCTCCTGCGCAGTCTGATTATCTTGTTTCCCCTCTCTATGATTTTTGACGTCCTGTCGGGACTGCTGCTCGGCATGTATCCAGCCTTGTTTATACTCGGTTTTCTGCTGTTGAAATTTACAAGCGCCCGGTTGCCTGTTCGGGAGTCGCTTTATCAGGTTCCGATGATTGGCGTCGGATATCTGTTGGTGAGCTGGTTGGTGTATGTGGTTATGAGCTTTGCGACACCCTCTCTTCTTGTTCCCTGGTCCTGGCCGGTAATGCTCATGCGGGCCGGTCTGGTTATTGTCTGTGCCTTTCCCTTGTTTCGGTTTTTTGAATTTTTCAGCCGTCGGGTTGAAGGCAGGTTTTTTGGCCGGCATAAGGTTCGGCTTCGTTCCGGTAATCGGTATCGGGAGTGATCCATGATCGGCATACGCAGAAAAAAAAGGACCAACAAAAAGCGTGCCGAGCCATTGCTCGATACTGAGTTAAAGAAGGATTCCGGGGTGACCCGGTTGATCCATCGCGATGAAGGCGAGCTTGATTTTTTTCGGAAGCGGGCATTTTATGGTGCCTTTGTAATTATTTTCTTTTTTGCCGTTCTGATCACCCGCCTCTGGTTTCTCCAGGTTCAGCAAGGTGAGAAATACAGCCGCCTGGCGGACAGTAACCGTGTTCGTTTTCTTGAAATTGCCGCACCCCGCGGAAATATTCTCGACAGCAAGGGACGTGAAATTGTCACCAACCGCCCATCGTTTAATGTTGTCTGGGTTCGAGAGGATAATCGTCTCGATGATGCTCTGCTCAAGAAAATGGCCTCGATTCTTGAAACTGATGTGTCGGAGCTGCTGGCCAGAATACGCAAAATGGCCGGCACCCCGGGGCATATTCCCGTTCGGCTGGCAGAGGATATTGACTGGGAGAAGGTTGCCTATATTGAAAATAACCGGATGAACCTGCCCGGGATAAAGATCAAGGTTGTGCCCCTTCGAGTGTATCATTTTGGTAATCTTGCCTCACACCTGATCGGCTATCTTGGAGAGATCAATGAAAAAGAGCTGAAATCATCGAATGAAGGGGTGTACCGGGGCGGTGATTTGATAGGCAAAATGGGGTTGGAGCGATTACGGGAAAAGGACCTGCGTGGGGAAAAGGGGCGTCACTATATGGAGGTGAATGCCTTAGGGTTTGAGCAACGAAATTTAAAAGGTGTGGAGCCTCTGTCCGGCAATGATCTGCAGCTTACCATTGATATGGATCTGCAGCGCGCAGCTGAGGATATTATGGCGACTGAAGGGAAATCCGGCGCCGTGGTGGCGGTTGCAGTCAATAGCGGCAGACTTTTGGCCCTTGCCAGCGCTCCGACGCTTCAGCTTGATAAGTTTATTGGCGGTATTTCCCACAAGGATTGGCAGGAGATGCTTGATAACCCGTTGCATCCGCTTATTAATAAAATTGTTCAGGGGCAGTATCCACCGGGTTCAACCTATAAACTGGTGACGGCAACAGCCGGTCTTGCCGAAGGTATTATCACGCCGGACACGATCATGTATTGTCCGGGACATTATCGTTTCGGCAACAGGACATATCACTGTTGGAAACGCAGCGGGCATGGAGCGGTTGATCTGAACAGGGCATTGTCCGAGTCCTGCGATGTTTATTTTTATCAGGTCGGACAAAGGCTTGGTGTCGACCGGTTGGCGAAATATGCGCGTTTGTTCGGCCTTGGCAGGAAAACCGGGGTTGAAATGGAACACGAGAAGCCTGGTCTCATTCCCACTGCAGCATGGAAAAAGAAGCGATTCGGCAAGATCTGGCAGGAAGGTGAGACCCTGTCTGTGGCAATTGGCCAGGGATTTGATCTTGTTACCCCTATTCAGCTGGCCTTTATGACGGCCACAGTGGCCAATGGCGGCACCCTGTATAAACCCGTACTGGTCGAGAATGTTCGAGACCCCGATGGGCATGTGATAGAGCGACTTGAGCCGGAGATTGTCGACAGGTTGACTGGGCAGGGGCGCAACCTGCAGCTGGTTCGAAAAGGACTGATTGAGGCGGTCAACGGTCGTCATGGGACCGGAAGACGGGCTCGTCTGCAGGATATGGATATTACCGTTGCCGGTAAAACAGGAACGGCCCAGGTTGTTCGTTTAAAACAATACAAGCATCTCAAAGAAAAAGATATCCCCTACAAGTACAGAGACCATGCCTGGTTTACCTGTTTTGCCCCTGCGGACAATCCGGAGATTGCCGTTACCGTTCTGGTGGAGCACGGAATGCATGGAGGTTCCGGCGCGGCGCCCGTGGCCAGGGCAGTTCTTGAGGCCTATTTCAGGGAAAGGGTCAAGGCCGGTGAGGACATCAACATTCAGATTATTCAAGGAGGAGTCCCTTCGCACTCCAAGCAGGCAACGGATACAGGGAGGACAGGTGAGGTGAGAAAAAATGTTGCGTTTTGATCGACGTCTTGTTCATCATTTTGACTGGGTGCTGCTGCTGATGCTGCTTCTCGTTTCAGGAATGGCCCTGATCAATCTCTACAGTTCCACCTGGAACGGCGGTGGGTCGGTTTCACCGGCACTGCTCAAACAGAGTTATCTTTTCTGCGCGGGTTTAATTGTGATTCTCCTGCTCATGGCCGTTGACTACAGCGAAATGGAAACCCTGGGGTATATTTTGTATGCGGGTATTGTTGTTCTGCTTCTGTATACGAATTTTTTTGTTCACACCATCGCTGGAACCCAGCGTTGGATCAATCTGGGCTTTTTTCGATTGCAGCCCTCTGAACCGGCAAAGTTGATCCTGGTCATGGTCCTGGCATCCTGCTACTCCCGAAAAGAGGTTGCCGATGGGTACCGTCTGCGTGATCTCTTAGTCCCGGGCGCATTGACAGTTGTTCCCTTTATATTAATTCTTATTCAGCCGGACCTGGGCACGGCCCTGATGCTTGGTGTTTTGTTTGTATCCATGACCGTTTTTGTCAGGCTACGCTGGTCGACCATCGGTATTCTTGGTAGTCTTGGCGCGGTGGCCGGTTTTATCGGTTGGAAGTTTTTGCTCAAAGATTATCAACGTCGTCGGATAGAAACTTTCCTCAATCCTGAAGGTGATCCCATGAACCACGGCTATCAGATCATGCAATCAAAGATCGCCGTCGGCTCCGGAAAGGTTTTCGGCAAGGGATTTATGGAAGGGACGCAGGGACATCTGCATTTTTTGCCTGAGCGCCATACTGATTTTGCCTTTTCCGTCTGGGCGGAAGAGTGGGGATTTGTAGGGACCCTTTTTTTTCTGAGCTGTTATTTCTTCCTCTTGCTTTGGGGAATCAATATCGCCATGACGGCGCGTGATAAATTTGGTGTTCTCCTTGCCTTTGGCCTCGTCATGCTGATTTTCTGGCAGGCGGTAATCAATCTGTTTATGATCATGGGGTTTCTGCCGGTGGTCGGTATCCCCCTGCCCCTGTTTTCCTACGGCGGTTCCTCCCTGTTGACGACTTTGCTGGCAGTTGGTATCCTGATGAATATCCGCATGCGTCGTTTTCTGAGCCGACAGTAAGAGGGGAAAAGTTTTTAATGCCGGAAACAGGTTGTAAATAGATATCGGTTTTCTGCTCATTTTTTTAATGAGATATGATTATGTTGAGATCGAGCGATCCTGAATTAAAAAGTGTGTTTGATTTTGCCATGGCTTTTGCCGGGGCGATAAAAAATTATACACTTTATCCGCAGGATCATGCCATTGCCAAAAAGCATCTTCTCAACTTAGGCCGTTATATTGGTAAATTTCTCGCAAATTATGATCGCCTCCGATTGGATGTTGATAAAAACAAGCTGCGGTATGGTGGTGAGCTTGTCTACCAGGGTGTGGCCGAGGAGAGTGATGTCGCCTATCTGCTCAGTCGCGATGGTGTGCAGTACCTTGAATTCGTGAAAGGAATTGAGCTGTGGGAAATTCAAAGCCTCCTTAAGCTTGTTAATAAGTACAGAGTGTTGGATGAGGAAAATGATGGCGATATTGCAACCGCCCTCTGGGAACAGGAATATCCCCATATTCAGTATAAGGCCATAGATATCCTTTCTCTTGACGCCCCGGCGATTAATTTTTCCGGTTTTAAGGTTGCTCCTGCCCAAAATATTTCTGAACACGCTGAAGAAGGCCACTCGGGCGTCCTGTCCGGCGAAGAATCTGAAACGGAAGCGAGCTCCGGATGGAATGGGGATGATGCCGAGTCGGGTATCGGTAACGCTGATGAATATGAGCGGAATGTAAGCGTTTCCGAACAGGCCCTGGTCGATGCGCCTCCCGTGTCACTTGCCATAACCGCAAAGGGCAACGACCTGTGGACACTCTCTCCACTGGAGCGCTATGAGCTGGAAAAAATGGTTGCAGCGGCGGAAAAGCAGGATGACACTGATAACATCATCGACATTCTACTGATTATTCTTGTTATTCAGAATAATCAGAAGGACTTTACCTGTACGCTTGATTTTTTGCAGGATCGTTTTCTGTATACATTTAAAATTCATCGATTTGATGCCGCCTTGAAGGTTTTAAATAATCTTGGCAACATAAAACAGTCACTTGCAGGGAAAAAGCAATGGGCTCTGCCGCTTTTTGATGATTTTTTTAACACGATATCACAGCCGGAAAGTCTTCGCGAACCGAGGCGTCTCCTTCTTGATTCGAAGGCAGTGCCGGATTCTCAACAGATGGAGTATCTCTGGCGTATTTTCTGTCTTTTCCCTCCGCAGGTCCTTTTTACTCTTGGTCCTCTTGCTGCCAAGGTTGAGTCTCCGAAGATGCGGCAGGCGCTTTATGCCGTGATCATCCATCATGCACAACGTGCCCCGCAGATTCTGGCCGACGTAGTTCCACAGCTTGATGAAGACTTGTGTCTCAGGCTCATGCCTGTTGTCAGGAAGATGCAAAAAAAGGAGGGAGGCAAGGTGTTTGCCAGCATGGCCCTTCACAATTCCAGCACTGTCCGCAGCCGGGCGTTTGGAATACTTGCGAGTCGCAACATGCTTGATCCGCTATCACTTTTTCCCCTGCTCAATGACCCTGATCAGGAAATTCGTGCAAAAATTATTGCTTTGTTTGGAGAGGATAGAAATGAACAGCGGGAAACCTGTCTGCTCTCGTATCTGAAAAATGAAGAGTATACAATACATGACAGAGATCATATCCTTGCCTGCTACGACGCACTGGGCCATTGCGGTTCCTCGGTTTCACTTCCTTTTTTAAGGCATGTCCTGATGGGGGGCAATCTGGGCAATATTTTCAGCAGTGAGGGCCGGTTCCATAAACAGGGAGCAGCAAACGCCCTGCATGCCTTGAAAATTGACGAGGCCGAGGATATTCTTAAGGCGGGTGCGAGCAGTATGATGCCGGACGTCCGGCTTGCCTGTAAAAAGGCTGTTGGCAAGTAACCAGCATGGCTGGATCAAAATTTCAGGCCACAGCCGCAACGATGACACCGCCGCGCTGTTGTGAAAGTAGGCCGGAAGTTGAAGTCTCAGTGTCACCTTTCATATAAACTTCCATGCCTTGACGGCACAACAATGACACCGCTTCGCTGTTATGGAAAAAGTGCATCAAACAATTCACTGTTTACCCGCAGAGCGGGTATGCAATGTTGTCTATATGCCGAAAATTACTATGTTACATCGCGGAGCGATGTAACAAGAAAAAAGTTCTTGCAGCACCGCGGTGCTGCATATCGTTCGGCGCTCAGCGCCGATTTTCGGATAAACATGATAAACAGGAACGCGTCAACAATGGATAAAGGTGCATCGGAAGATCGTTTGCTTGGGCAGAAATTCATCCAGGCGCTGAATAATCTGCTCAGCACGGCAAGAATCCACCAGGACAATAATCGACTGCTCATTGAATGCGTTGAGAGCTTCATCGAGATTGTCGGGCGATTACTTCAGGAGGAGGATGAGGTAACGCTTCTTGTTTCCGTCGGTGGGTTTTACCTGCAGCAGGAAAAGATTCTTTTCCGCCGCAATGCCGGTGGACTTGTCCGCAAGATGTTGTCTTTTTTCGAAGAACGTCAGATCGACGGCCTGAAGCTTTATCAGAGCGTTACCTACGCTTCGTTAAAAGATATTACCTCTTTTGCCAGAACGTTGAATAGTTGTGCCAGAAAAGAGGATCCGTTTCACTGGTTATCGTCTGAGATGGCAGGGGACAGATTCCCCTGGGTTGAGGTTATCGACCCTTCCCAGACCGAATCCCTGGAGTCTTTTTTTACAGATGGTGCTTCCGGGTCGGTACCGGCAATAAAGGGCACCACTACAACACAGGGGAAGTCGGCCGCAAAAGGGCCGGTGCCCAAAAAGCAGGAATCCACGAACACCGGGAACAGGCCCGCGCGAACAGACGGAATTTCGAAAGCGCCTGCTTCTCTTGGGCCTGTATTATCTTCCCGGAAGAAAGAGGAAATTCACAAGAAAAAGGCCATGCGAACCTATGGTTATGCCATGAATTCGCTGCAAAATCTCTCACAGAAGCTCTCTTCAGACAGATATGTCGGCATCGGTAAGGCTGTGCATCTGGTTCAGAACATGGTCGACCTGATCATGGATGATGACAATGTACTTCTTGGTTTGAGCACCATTCGTGATTATGACGATTACACCTTTACCCATTCCGTGAATGTTGCCATTCTTTCCGTCTGTCTCGGTAACAGAATAGGTCTGTCTCGTCCTTTGTTGAGCCGATTGGGTTTGAGCGGTCTGTTTCATGACCTCGGAAAAATAGATGTACCCAAAGAGATACTGAATAAGCCCGGCAGACTGGAAGACGACGAATTTGCAGAATTACAGAAACATTCCCTAAACAGTGTGCGCAGAATTATCCGCCTGCGAGCCTCTTATGACAAAAAGGCCAACATTCTACTGCCGCCCTTTGAACATCATTTGAAATATGACCTCTCCGGTTATCCGAAAACGCCGAGAAAAAAACCCTTAAGTCTCTTGGGGCGCATCGTTTCCATTGCCGACGTGTATGATGCTATCACTTCCCAGCGAATCTATCGTTCCAGGTTCTTGAGTCCTGATCAGGCCCTTGGTCTTATACTCAAGGGTTCGGGCACGGACTTTGATCCAAT
Organism: Desulfobulbaceae bacterium; assembly: GCA_024763055.1. Classification (GTDB taxonomy): domain Bacteria; phylum Desulfobacterota; class Desulfobulbia; order Desulfobulbales; family Desulfobulbaceae; genus DRLX01. Next base: position 21,750 of record JANTGH010000021.1, on the reverse strand, counting down.
TCTTGTCAAGGTTTTCATTAATATGCTCGGCGTGTATCCTCTTGGAACAGTGTTGAAATTTGACGATGGTGAGATGGGTATCGTTACAAATCCTCCGGAGAACGCCAAACACACATCAGAGCTCTGGGTAATGCTTTTACAGGAAAACGAAGATAACAGCTATACAAAGCTCTACACAACGAGTCTTGGAACATGGAACGCGGATCAGGGCGGATTTAATAGACCGATTTTAGAGAGCTGCCATCCATCGGAGTTGGGTATTCAGCCGGCGGAGCTGTTTTTTTAGCGGCTGCATTTCTGCCGTTGATATTTCATTCTGTTTGAGTCGGTCAGGCTGCAACCCCTTGCAGTACCAGCTTTTTTAGACCTTCAATAAACAGCGGCTCAGTATTCAGGCCCGGAGTTGATTCCAGCCTCATACCAAGATCACCGGCCATCTGCCGGTAAAGAATATCTATTTCATACAGGGTTTCCACGTGGTCGGAAACAAAGGAAACAGGGACCATCAGGATATTGCGACAGCCGTTGTCGGCAAGGTTGCGCAGCATGTCCGGGGTTGAAGGCTGCAGCCATTCAACGGGCCCGCTGCGGCTTTGATAGCACAGCCGGCCCCGGATACCGGTCTGTTGCTCAACTGCTGCGATACATTGCTGTATTTCATCAACATAGGGATCACCTTCATCGATAAATTTTTTCGGCAGGCTGTGAGCACTGTATACCAGTTCCACCGGTTTGCCGTTAAACTGTGCAAGTCCTTTTTTTACACGCTCCACGAGACATCTGATATATTCAGGCTGTGTCGGCCAGGAACGGATTACCGACAGGGGAAGCGAGCAGTTTAGTTTCTGGAGTATCCTGCTCAGGTCGGCGAGTGAAGAGCCGGTGGTGGCCAACGAGTAATGCGGATACAGGGGCAAAGCCACGAGTCTGGTTATACCGGCGGCCAGCATTTCAAATATGACTTCTTTCGCAAACGGGTGCCAGTAGCGCATGCAGGGCCGAACAATGTAGCTGCCGGTATTGCTTAAAACTTTTTCAAGGGCCTCGGCCTGTTGCCTGGTGATGGTAAGAATGGGGGAACCACCGCCTATTTTTTTATAATTAGCCCGGCTGGTCGGTGCTCTGCGGTGTGCAATCCTTCGGGCAATGAATTTTTGCAGAAAAAACGGGCCAAGACGGATAATCCGGCGGTCGGAAAACAGGTTGTAAAGAAACGGCTCGACATCAGCAGGTTTTTCAGGTCCGCCGAGGTTGAGCAGCAGAATACCGGTTGTTGATTGGTTAGGCATGGATATAAAGATTGTCTTCAGCTTAGCTGTCTGTGGGCAAAGGGGAAAAATGCATTTTGCCCCTTGATTTCTCCACCGAGCTATGTCTATAGTAAAGGTATGATCAAGATGTATTCTTTCCGTCACACCTCTTTATCCTGTTCCTCATATCTATATACGTTCCTACGTTGTGTTGCAAGGACAGGATTGGTGCGTAAGCTTGAAAGTAACGGAAGAATTTTTGATCTTTTCCAGGCAGCGGCATGGGGTCGCTGACGACCATAACCTTGGAGGATCTGTATGGATTTGAAAATTGAGGCCAGGAATTTAGACATGCGAAAGGGCTGGCAGGAAAAAATTGAGGAGGAGCGGGATAAACTCATCCGACATTATGCCAATCTTGTACTCCATCTGCGCGTAGCCATTGAGGCCACTCCGGGCTACAAAGAAGGTGGCTATGAAGTACGTTTAGTCGCCTCCGTGCCCAATGATACCGTGGTTGTGAAACGTTGGGGTGGGAATGTTCGCCCGCTGTTGGTTGAAACCTTTGATGTGCTTGGTCTGCAGCTTAAGGAAATTGTACGGAAGAAGCAGAATCATAAGAGCCCAAAGGTGCCTGGATCCGTACCGGGATTGAAGGTCAGCGGGACCATTCGTCGTCTTTTTCCCAATGAGTCCTACGGGTTTATACTTACTCCTGATCAACAGGAGGTATTTTTTCATGAAACCTCTCTTAAGGATGTCGCCATGCATGACCTTGACGAGGGCGATGAGGTGTTATTTCTTATGGAAGAGGGAGACAAGGGACCGCAGGCAGCATGGGTGAAGGCCGCGGCTGCTTGATTTTTTTGTTTTATAGAGCAATAAAAAACCCCCTGCCTGGAAAGGCAGGGGGTTTTTTATTGTGAATGGTGAAGAAAAGCGGTTAATTGAGTATCGTAAAGCTTGAGGCTCTTTTGCATCAGCTTTTTTTGCGTAGCTTGGGTTTACTGTTCCGTCGCTTGCGGCAATTCAGCTTAACAAAAGAAGCGACAATGTTTTGCTTTTAAGGCACGAGAAAGTCTCGCGTAGCGAGAGGGCTTGCCCCGGGGAATTTTATAGAATTTTTTTTAGTGGGATAGATCATGCCAATACTAAGACAGATTGATATCGGCTCGCAGTATTATGCAGTTGAAGAAGATGAAATTCTTGCCCGGATAGCCCGGAGGAAGAGGCAACTGGCTGATAGACTGCTGATCCTCGGGCATCATTATCAGCAGGACAATGTCTACCGGTTTGCTGATCTGAGCGGTGATTCGTTGAAACTGTCCCGTGAAGCCGCTGCAATTCAGGACAGAGAATTTCTTGTTTTTTGTGGTGTTCATTTTATGGCTGAAGCCGCTGACATCCTTGCGGCTGATAATCAAAAAGTCCTGTTGCCTCACCTTGATGCCGGCTGCCCCATGGCGGATATGTCAACCCGATCGGCGATAGCCGCAGCCTGGGAAGAACTGCGTAGGGCAACCGGTCTTGCTGATGCCGATATTACCCCTGTCACCTATGTGAATTCTTCTGCCGAAGTGAAGGCCTTTGTCGGTGAACACGGCGGTTCTGTCTGCACTTCTTCCAATGCGAACAAGGTTCTTAAGTGGGCCCTTGATCAGGGGCGGCTGGTTTTCTTTTTTCCGGACCAGCACCTTGGCCGCAATGCCTCCTGGATGCTTGAGGTTCCCGACAAACGTGTCATACTCTGGCGGCGAGGGGAACCCTTTGGCGGTAATGATGCGGTCAGGTTAAAACAGGCCCGTGTAGTGCTTTGGGACGGGTATTGCGAGGTGCATATGCGCATTTTTCCCGAACACGTAAGTTACTGGCGGGCGACGGCACCGGAGGCAAAAATCATTGTTCACCCTGAGTGCCGTAACGAGATTGTGCGGGCGGCCGATCTTTCCGGTTCCACGGAAGGCATTATTAAGGCGGTTTCCGGGGCTGAAAAAGGCAGTCAATGGGTCATCGGCACGGAAATTAACCTGGTCCGGCGCCTGGCGAGTGAACATCCTGACAAAAGTATCCGCTCCCTGACGCCGGGTTGTCTTTGTCCTACCATGGATGTGATTACCCCTGTAAATCTATTGTGGATTCTGGATAATCTCGCAGAGGGCCGGGTCGTCAACCAGATACGGGTGGATGCCGGGACAGCGTTCCAGGCAAAAAAATCGCTCAACAGAATGCTTTCAATCTGAAATGGGTCTCCGCGAAGTATATCTTATTGACGGCAGCGCCTATATCTACAGGGCATATCACGCTATCCATCCTTTAAGCAACAGTACCGGTCTTCCCACCAACGCCGTCTACGGGTTCACCACTATTCTGCGCCGTATTCTGCGGGAAAAGGAACCTGAGTGTCTTGCCGTTGCCTGGGATACGAAAGGCCCTGTTTTTCGCAACAGAATCTACCCGAAGTATAAGGCCAATCGGCCGCCCATGCCCGATGATCTGGTTCCGCAGATTCCCTATATCCACAAGATTGTCGATGCCTACAATATTCTCTCCATGAAACATGAGGATAAGGAGGCAGACGACCTGATCGCATCGGCCGTCCGTCGGCTGGCCGGAGATGATTGCCGGGTGGTGGTTGTTTCCGGGGACAAGGATCTGCTGCAGCTCGTTTCCGAGTATGTGGTTCTGTGGGATCCCATGAACGACAAGCTTATGGATGAGAAGGCGGTGCAGGTGAAATACGGTGTTCGCCCGGTTCAGTTGCTGGATTACCTGGCCCTTACCGGTGACAGCGCAGATAATATTCCCGGAGTTCCCGGTGTCGGGCCCAAAACAGCGCAGAAGCTGATTTCCGCCTATGGTTCTCTTGAGGGGCTTTACGCGGCTGTTGACGGGCTGAAAAAATCAAAGATGAAAGAGCGGCTTATCAGTCATCGGGATGATGCCTTTCTCTCCCGGGAGCTTATTCGGCTCTGTGATGATGTTGATGTCCCGGCAGAACCAAAGGTTTATGTGATTCGAAAGCCGGATAATGAGGCTTTGCGGACATTATTAACCGAACTTGAGTTTTCCAGCCTGCTTGCTGCTGATGTGACCGGCCGAAATATTGCGACTGACGGCTTTTCTCTTGTTCGGAGCCGGCAGGAGCTTGAACAACTTACCCAAACATTGGCAGAGGCCGAATATCTTGTTGTTGATACGGAGACCAGCTCTCTTGATGCCCGCACAGCGGCCCTGGTTGGTGTGTCGGTGTGCGTAACTACGGATGCTGCCTGGTATGTTCCGTGCGGCCATTGTGATGAGGCGGGGGTTCTGCTTTCGGGGCAGTTGGAACGAGACAGGGTTATTTCCGCTCTTCAACCCTTTCTCGAAGATAAGAAGCTGCCGAAAATAGGACATAATCTCAAATATGACTGGACGATCTTCGCAAATCCTGAAAACGGCGGTGTTGTCCTGCAGGGCCCGATGTATGACACTATGATCGGGGCCTGGCTGCTGGAGCCCGGACGAAGGTCATATAAGCTTGATGACCTCTGCCTTGAGATGAATATGGAGATGACCTCTTTTGCCGAGGTGACAAAAGGGAGCATGGGCGATGGCGTTTTTAGCAGGGTCGGTCTGGAGGAGGCAAAAAATTACAGTTGTGAAGATGTCTATGGTTCTCTTTCACTTTTTAAACGACAACAACCGCAACTTAAGGAATTGGGCCTGTGGAAGTTGTTTACCGAGGTTGAGGGGCCGCTTATATCTGTGCTTGCCGGAATGGAGCGAACGGGGATTCTTGTTGATCGGGGTGCTCTGCAAAAACTCGCTGTGGAGTTTCATCAACGGTTAAATGCACTGCGGGAGCAGATCTATCAGTCTGCGGGCAGGGAGTTTAATATAAATTCTTCCCAGCAGTTGGCCGAGATTCTTTTTGATGAACTGGCCCTTCCCAAAGGTCGTAAAACCAAGACCGGGTATTCCACCGATGTTAAGGTCTTGGAGCGGCTCAGCCAGTATCATGAACTGCCGGGCAGGATCCTGCAGTACAGGAACCTGGCAAAATTGACCTCGACCTATGTCGAAAAATTGGCAAAATTGGCTCTGATGGATGATGGACGTATTCATTCTTCATTTAATCAATGCGGCACAGCCACCGGTCGCCTGAGTTCTTCCAGGCCAAACCTGCAGAATATCCCCATTCGTACACCGGAAGGACGGCGGATCCGGTCGGCTTTTATTGCCGGGGATGGAATGCTGCTGCTTTCCGGCGATTATTCACAGATAGATTTACGGGTATTGGCGCATTTTTCAGGGGACAGTGCCCTGGTGGAGGCCTTTGCAAACGGACAGGACATACACCGGAAAACGGCGGCGGAAATTTTCCAGGTTTCACCACAGCTGGTCACCTCCGAGATGCGACGGGTGGCAAAAACTATTAATTTCGGTATCGTCTACGGGATGTCGAGCTTTGGTCTTGCCAGCCAGCTGCAGGTAAGCCGAAAAGAGGCGCAGGGCTTTATTGATCGATATTTTGAACTTTATGCCGGGGTTAAGTCCTTCATGGAGACAATCGTCGCTCAGGCTGAAAAAGACGGCTTTGTTACTACGCTGCTTGGACGAAGACGAAAGTTACCCGATATTAACAGCAGCAATCGAACCCGGCGGGAATTTGCTCAGCGTACAGCCATTAATACTCCTATCCAGGGAACAGCAGCCGACATTATCAAGCTGGCCATGCTTGAGGTGGATAGAATGCTTTTGAAGAGGAATTTGCATGGCCGGATGATTTTGCAGATACATGATGAACTGGTACTCGAAGTTCCGGAACGTGAAATCGATAAAATTTCCGGATTACTGAAAATCGCCATGGAAAATGTTATGACACTTGCCGTTCCTCTTGTCGTAAATTTGCAGGTAGGTCAAAATCTTGGCATGGAGGAAGGATGAGCTTTATTGTCCTGAAATTGTTCAGGAAACGGTTAGATTCCGATAGATTTTCACAACAGCGGAGCGGTGCCTCGGTAGAAAAGTGCTTGAAAATCCAGTACAATCGGGTTATTTTATCCAGAAATCCGAAAAAAACCTTGCAAAACGTCTCTTTTTCCGGAATTATTGCCTGTGCGTTTCTGTGTACGGTTTGTGTTGTAGTTTTATTCTCTTGAAAGAGGGTTGTTTTTGAGATCCTAATTATTTAGGAGCGATTTTTGCATGAAATTAGGGCAAGCGAGAGATGCTAAAATGGAGGAGAAGTGATGAATCCACGTCAGGCGGTTCGTATTCTCATGTTGAGTCCTATTTATTTCCGATTGCGACCTGTTGATCGTTGGCAGTTGGTACAAGAATATTGCCAAATGGTAAACAGTGCTGTTCCAGCTGCAAGTTAACCGTTTATGGAGCGGCGCGGTCGGAAACGTTTTCGTGTAAAGGTGGGCGCGCTGGCCTTTCTTGGCACAGTGCCCAGTACCATTGTCGATATCAGCGAGAGCGGTATGGCCATCAATTATGTGGTCTTTGAAAAGGAACCTGCTCGCCGTTTTCTGCTTGATATCTTTTTTTCTGCCGATGATTTTTACCTTGCCGATATCTCCTCTGCGCTCGTCAGTGATGTGCAATTCCTGCCTGAATCCAGGTTCAGCGCCATCCGTGTGAAACGTTTCGGCCTTCGTTTTTGTGAACTGAGCGAGGAGCAGAAGTCCCGAATTCAATATTTTATCCTGCATAATACCACCTGTGAAGTCTGAAAGTATCCGGCAGCCCCTCGTTGTTTCATTTTCGAAATTCAATTTTGTGTGAACAGGACCTTTTTTCCCACATAGAGCTTTTTTTTTGGATCGCTACAGGAAGCGGGATGTTTTTTTTTCAGGAATATACCCCTTCTCCTCGATGACTTTTACGATCTCAGCTCCATAGGGGTAAATTGCCGTTCCGGTTCCCCGGTGTAGATCTGCCGGGGGCGGCCGATTTTTGTGGTTTTGTCTTCGCGCATTTCCTTCCATTGGGCAATCCAGCCCGGCAACCGTCCGAGGGCAAACATGACGGTGAACATATTTGACGGGATACCAATGGCTCTGTAGATAATGCCGGAATAAAAATCTACGTTGGGATAGAGATTCCGTTTGATGAAGTATTCATCATTTAAGGCGATCTCCTCAAGCTCGTGGGCCAGATCAAGTAGGGGGTCCGAAACTTCCAGCACGTCAAGAATTTCGTGACAGGCGTTTTTTATGATCGTACCTCGCGGGTCAAAGGTTCGATACACCCGATGGCCAAAGCCCGACAGCCGGAATGGATCATTTTTATCCTTGGCCTTGGCGATATATTTCTCAAAATTGCAATCATCGGCGTAAATAGTTTCCAGCATATCCAGGACAGCCTCGTTTGCTCCTCCGTGCAACGGGCCCCAGAGAGCGTTTATGCCGGCAGCAATGGAAGCGTATAGGTTGACACCGGCGCTTCCCACCATACGGACCGTGGCCGTGGAACAGTTTTGTTCGTGGTCGGCGTGAAGAATAAGCAGTTTATTCAAGGCGGCAACCACCTCGGGCCTTACCGTGTACGGCTTGACCGGTTTATCAAACATCATGTTGAGAAAGTTACCGCAGTATGACAGGTCATTACTTGGGTAAACCAGAGGATGCCCCATGGATTTTTTATAGGAAAAAGCGGCAATTGTTCTTATTTTTGAAATAAGACGGGCTGAGGTCATTTCAACATTTTCAAGCGGATCGTCACTCATCTCCGGATAATAATTGTGCAATGTATTGACCATGACCGACAGGATGGACATGGGAGAGGCATTGGGTGGGAAATGGTCAAAGAAGTGGAGCATGTCTTCATGGAGAAGGGCGAAACGCTCCAGCAGTCCCTTGAAACGTTCGAGTTCCTTGAGATTGGGGAGTTCCCCATGCAGAAGCAGGTAGGCTACCTCGATAAAGAGGCAATTTTCAGCCAAATCTTCAATAGAATAGCCACGATAGCGGAGAATTCCTTTATTACCATCGAGGTAAGTGATCTTGCTTGTGCAGGAGCCGGTATTCTTAAAACCAGGATCAATAGTTATACATCCAGTATTTTGGAGGAGACCGTTAATATCTATACCACGATCACCTTCAGAGCCTTCGATAATGGGCACAGCGTAGGTGTTACCATCAATAATGAGCTGTGCTGTTTTATGGTTCATTGTCTTTGTCATGGTCTTGGTTATTTTGTTATAATAAAAGCTGTTGCTCTCTCGGAAGAGAGAAAAGCAATGCTGGGAAACTGTGCTTCGGGTACAATGCAGAGATCGTTCTGCCGGGTCGCCTTGATTTTGTGCAAAAAAGCAGCAAAGAATGCAGTCGGGTCTTTCTCACACACGATCAATACGATAACCTAAAAATGGAAAAAAAACAAGATTAATGCATTGTTTGTCCTGTACGATAAGAGAAAATATTTTTTTAATATACTGAAATAATAACTAAAATGAAAGATACTTCACGTTATGCTCAGCGGATGCAACAATTTGTTGAGCGTGTTGATATTTATCCTGTCTCCTGTGAGCGGCTTGCCGGAGGTCGTAGTGACCGGGAGTGGCTTGGCGCTGTCCTTGCCGGTGGCGCGCGAATCGTCCAGTTGCGTGATAAGGGCTCAAGTGATAGAGAACTCCTTGCAAAGGCCCATTACTTCCGCCGGAAAACCAGGGAAGCCGGGGCATTGTTTATTGTCAATGATCGCCTTGATATTGCTTTGCTGTCAAAGGCGGACGGCATTCATCTTGGCCAGAACGATCTTCCTCCGGAAGCGGTTCGCTCTCTGGCTCCGGACATGATCATCGGTCTTTCCTGCAACACTGAGGAGCAGGCCCGGCAACTTGGTCTCTTGGAACAGCAGGGAGCCTGCCCTGTTTCCTATTATAATATCGGACCGTTGTATGCCACCGGCACCAAGGAAGGATTGGTTCGTTTCTTGGGTCCGGATGCGATAGAATGCTTTTCCAGACACAGCCGCCTGCCGTTTACAGTCATGGGTGGTATCAAAGCAGAGCACATAGATGTGCTGGTTCGTCTTGGTGCACGATGTATTGCCGTGGTGACCGCCATTTCGCAGGCAAAAGATATTACATGTGAAACCAGTCAGTTACGAGAGCGAATAATTGAGGCAAGGAGCAGGCAGATAAATGGATGAGCGGAAAAAGCAGCGCCGTGCCATTGTTAGAGCCATGGAATATGCGGTTGCAGAGAACAATCTGGCAGAAGCGGCGGATCTTCTTATGCGCTATCGGGATGATCAAATTGCCCTTGATCTGCTGTTGGAATTTTACAGTTACCTGCCCGAAGCGAGGGAGGATTATATCAAGGAATTACGAACTGCTGCCAGGTCGAGAGGCGTTTTTTTGCTTGCGGCAGTAACGAATTTGTCGGCGTATATGTATTTGATCTCCAGTGAGGGGGTTGAATTTCACGGCGCCCTTAACCAGCAGTATCTGGACCAGGATTTATTGAATTTTTTTGGGTATCATACACCGGATGCGTTTCAAAGCCGATGTGCCGACGTGGGGAAGCTACCCTATTATGAGCCTCTGCAGGTGGACAGGGATATCTGTCCCGCCTGCCATGCCGTTACCGGAGAGTTGCACGAACTTGGCTGTCCGGTTGAGGTCTGCCCCTGGTGCGGTGGACAGCTCATTGGTTGTTCCTGTCGTTTTGACCGGCTTGGGGTTGAGGTGATTGCCAGTGAAGAGGAACTTGCCAGGCTGGAGATCCTGTTGAATGACCAGGGACGTATAGCTTACTCACCTGATCAGCGGCCCGGATTTGCTGACGAAGGGCCGGGAATAATGGTGGGCGAATAAAAGGACACATGAATCGGGCCTGTATCCGTTGTTAAAGGCGGATACAGGCAGAATTGGTTAGTTCTGTTTTTTCAATGATTCCAGGTATCGGAAAAGATCTGAATCCGAAGACAGGATCAGGGATGTATTTCCGGTTATGATGTTCTTGTAGCTTTCCAGACTTTTTTGGAAGGCATAAAATTCAGGGTTTTGTGAGTACGTACGGCCATAGATTTTTGTGGCTTCGGCATCCGCCTTACCTTTGATTTCGGTGGCTTCTTTTTTTGCCTTGGAAGTGATTTCTTTTAATTCGCGATCTACCCGGCCTAAAATTTCCGCTTTTCGTCCTTCACCGAACGAGCGTTTTTCAGCCGCAATACGTTTTCGTTCAGAGATCATTCGATCGTATACTTTTTTTCTGACCGTATCGATATAGTTGACCCGCTTGAACATGACATCAATCAACTCGATTCCGTATTTCGGGGTCACCTTGGAGGCGACCGCAAGGACCTGTTGGCTGATCTTGTCCCGTCCCTGTTTTGGCGGTTTGGTCATATCTCCGGTCTGGGTTGTAGATAAAACCGTGGACATCATGTAGTCAGGCTTCCAATCGGAACTGCGGATTATCTCAATCAGGTTATTTTTGTTAACGAGGTCACGCACCGTACCGTTTATAATATCATCAAGAAGCGATTGCGCTCTGGTTATACTCCCGACTGCCTGTAAAAATGTGAGTGCATTGGAAATCCGCCATCGTGCAGTATTGTCTATATAAATAAACGTCTTGTCGTTGGTCGGGATCTGGTTGGGATCTCCGTCCCATATCAGGATTTTTTTCTCAAAATATTGTACATGCTGGATAAAAGGCGTTTTAAATTTCAGGCCTGCTTGGGTAACCGGAGTGCCGACCGGGGCGCCGAACTGGGTGATGACCGCCTGCTGCCCTTCCCTGACGATATAAAAGCCGTCCCAGGCCGTTGCAATGAGACCGAATATGATAAGAAGAAAAATAAACCGCAGTAAACTCTTCATGGTTGTTCCTTAGTTGTTTGTCTCCGCACCTTTTCCTTGTCCTCGTTTTGAGAGGTCAAGAAAGGGGAGAAGGTTCTGTTGCTTTTGATCCATGACAAAAATCTGGTTAACCGCCGGCAGGATATCCTGCATGGCCTCAAGATACATCCGTTGCCTCGTGACTTCCGGAGCCACCTGGTATTGCTGGACAATGGCAGCAAAACGATTTGTTTCGCCCAGCGCCTGGTTGATACGCTGGACAGCATAGCCATGGGCCTCTTCAATGATTTTTTTTGCGCTGCCCCGGGCCTTGGGGATAACCTTATTGTATGTTTCCTCGGCCTCATTCACCAACCGTTTTCTGTCCTGGTCGGCCTCGTTTACCTCGTTGAAAGCCGGCTTGACCGGGTCGGGCGGGTTTATGTCGAGGAATCTGAGCGTGACAATGGAAACGCCGCATTCCAGGATGTTTAACTGCTTTTGCAGTTCCTGTTTGGCATCACCGGCGAGAATCTCCCGATTACTCAATACATAATCGAAATCCATATTGCCGACGATGCGCCTTGTGACCATTTCCGAGGCATCCCGGATTGCCTGCGGTACATTGCGTACCTTAAAGAGGAAGTTGACCGGATCACTGACTTTGAACTGGACGATCCAGTCGACGTTGATAACATTTTTATCCCCGGTCAGCATCAGGGATTCCATGGTAAAGCCCCGTCGATCAAAAACAGAGTTTTTTCCCGGAGCTCTGGTCCGAAAACCAAATTCTTCTTTCCGTACGGATTTTACATCCACTTTGGTCAGGTCCTCGAGATAGGGAACCTTGAAGTGGAGGCCGGGCTGGGTTGTCCGGGTGTACTTGCCGAACCGAAGGATAATACCGACTTCCCCCGGATCAATGGTATAAAATGAGGAGTAGATACCCTGAAAAATGAGCAGGGCCAGGACAATGAGGATGATCTTGCCGATGCCGGCTGTAAAGTTCTGGGGCGGCGACGGCGTCTGATTCCCACCTTCGCCCTGATTTTTCTGCTGATTCCGGCCCGCAAAGGAATCGCGAATTTTTTGAATAAGGGCTGCAAGTAAATCTTCCGGGGAGGAAGGTTTTTTCTTTTGCCCCCATGGAGGCTGTTCATTCATGGGCATGGAAGACCTCTATCTTCACAGGTTGATCTGAAGTATACGCATACAACTGCGCAGGCAGATATAACTAAGATTGAATTGACATTAAAAACCGGAATGAAATTGCTTACAAGAGTTTTCTCCATGTTTCTTCATCAATCACATGAGGGTTACCGGTGAGTTGGCGGCGGCAAGCCACCAGCAGAGGCTGATGAGCGCAAGGGCGACAATAAAAAAGATGCGCTGCAGGACGTATTTGTCGGCCGCTTTTACAAGTCCGGTCAGATTCGTCAGCAGACCGGCCATGATCCCGCAGCAGAAACCAAACAGGTGGGCACCAAGATCCGTCTGTTTTCCCTCGGTGCCGAGGAAGGCAAGAAGTCCGGCCCCGGCGCCAAGTGGAATGATGATATTTAAGGGAGAGTTTTTGGGGTTTTTTAACTGTAATCCACTGAACATGCCGATAGCGGCAAAAACCGCAGTGGAAAAACCGACCGAATGATGGGTTGTGCTCCTGACGGCAATATTAATCAGGTTGCCAAGCGCTCCGGTAAGCAGCAGCAACAGCCATCCGGATCCGTAGCCGACAGTTTTGCAAAGCAGATGGACCATAAAACCGCCGATGAGGCAGTTGCCGAGCAAGTGCATCCCGTCGGCATGCAGGCTCAGGGCTGTAATGAGACGCCACCACTGTCCCTGCTCAAGAATGTGCGTACTGTCAATGGCGCCGGCCTCAAACCAGGGGTTGCCGGGTTGCCAGGAGCCGGTCATCTGGTAAAAGAGAAACAGGCCGCCGATCATCAACAGGGTAGGAGGTGGCGGCGTTTGCTTTTGTTTCTGCAACCAAGAAGGCACAGGAGGCCAGTTGCTGTTTTCCATCTGGTAAGCCCGCAACTGCCGCCTGGCCTCATTACTAAACTCCGGAGGAACGAGTAGCGAGGTTTTGGTCTGCCGGTGATCAATACCCATGGCGGAAAGGACGAGCGAGCAGGCGGCGAGATGGCTTGTCGTACCCTGCGTGACCACGGAGAATTCATCCGTGTCATTTAACAGACATTGTTCGGGATGTTCGTTTTCCATCGGTGATTTAATATGGCGGCTGATTTTGCTGATCTGTTCCCGTAAAGCTAAGTTTAAACCATGACAAGTCAAGCATGAGTTGTTACTGTAGACAGGATGATGACCTGATGAAAGGTTACTTTTTCTAAGAAACAAGGGGTATGATAATGTATGCATTGGTGAGAAAATTTTCTCCACTTTTAATCCTTCTGCTGGCTGTTTTATTTGTAGAAGCGGGTATTACTGCAGACTATGCGGATGCCCGTTCCCGATTCGGCGGACGATCGTTTCGGCGTTCGGCTCCGGTAAAACCGGCACCGGCTCCAACACGAATGAACAAGCAACGTCCGGGAAAATCAAGCTTTGGGCGTGGGCTTGCCGGCGGTCTGCTGGGTGGCGCTATCGGTGGTTTGTTGTTTGGCAGCCTGTTCGGGATGGGTGGGCATGGCATAGGAATTCTGCCAATGCTGGTCCTTGGATTTGTCGGTTACATGTTTTATAGAAAGTTTGTTCAACGGCCCTCAGGGAGCTCATCACCGGGTTATCAGCCGCCACCATCATCAGGAAATAATATGTTTTCTGGTCCCGGACAGCCGGCGGGAAGTACTGTGCCGCCCATACCACCAATACGTGAACAGACCTTGGAAGATGGCCTGGCTATGATTCGGCAGACGGATCCGGGATTTGACCCCTCGTATTTCAAGGAGGTTGCCTCTGATGTTTTTTTTAAGGTGCAGGCGGGATGGATGCGCCGTGATATCGGGTCGTACCGCCACCTGCTTGGAGATACACTTGCAGAGGAGTATGAAAAGCATTTTGCCGAGATGCGGGAAAAGGGCGAACTGAACAAGCTGGAAAATATAGCCATTCGCCGGGTGGAAATCGTTGACGCGGGCAATGACGGTGAGAACGATTTTGTTACCGTCCTGTTCATGGCAAACCTACTCGATTATACGGTCGAGGAGAAGAGCGGCAAGGTGATCAGCGGCAGCATGACGGAACCAGTCAAGTTTGCTGAGCGGTGGACCTGGGCGCGGCCTGCTGGAACTGAAGATTGGAAACTTGAAGGTATTGGAGAAGATCATGGGTAACCATGACAGGTATTGAATATTATAACTTATTGTAAATAGAGAGGAAAAAGACATGACACAGGCACAGCATGGCGACACTGTAAAAATTCATTACACCGGCATCCTGGAAGATGGAACGGTTTTTGATTCATCGGAAGGGCATGATCCCCTGGAATTTACCTTGGGCAGTGGACAGGTCATCGTCGGCTTTGAAGAGGCAGTCACGGGTATGGGCAGTGGTGAGAAAAAACAGGTGACCATTCCGGCAGACAAGGCGTATGGACAGCGAAATGAGGAAATGATTATCCAGGCTCCCCGTGATCAGGTTCCTTCGGATATTAATCCGGAAGTCGGCCAGCAGCTGCAGATGGGCGGCCCTAATGGTGAAACTGTTATTGTGCGTGTAACCGAGGTAACCGATGAGCATGTTACCCTGGATGCAAATCCGCCTTTGGCAGGAAAAGACCTGACCTTTGATATTGAGCTGGTGGCTATCGGGTAAAATAAAGAAGGAGCCTGCTCTTACTGTTAGATAAGATGGCGTCGTAAAAACTTCGATCTACTGCGTCGTATGCCCCAGGGCGATTCGTAGGCATACTACATGTCTAATTAAGACCCGCCCTGAAACATTACTCTTAGGAGTCGCTCCTTCGGGGTGCTTACCTGTATATCTTTGTTTAACCATCTTTAAGAATTGTTCAGACTTTCTACGAGTCCATCAAATAAAGGTAATTTAATCTCTTTTAGGGTCAAATTCCCCGTAGCTTGCTGCGGATGTAGTTCATTTTTTAAAATACTCCTCAATACTTGTTGTTGAAATACTCCTCGATAATGCGGGAATGGTCAAAGACCAGGGTCGGCAGGTTTTTTTGCTTAAATATTTTGGCCTGCAGAGCGTCATCCCCTCCCCTGGGGATTCCGTCCGCCCTGGCGATGAAGACCGTTGAAGCTGTATGCAGGCGGGGGTCACGATCCGGGTTGGAATAGGTATGAAACTGGCGGACCAGTTCCACCTTGAGTCCTGTTTCTTCCTTTGCCTCCCGGATCGCGGCCTGTTCATAGGACTCGCCGTAATCTACAAACCCCCCGGGTATGGCCCAGCCATGGGGCGGATTTTTTCGTTCAATCAGGACAATACCCGTTTCTGTTTCAATGATGATGTCCACGGTGGGAACCGGGTTTTTATACAGGGGAATTTTCGTTTTGCATTTTGGGCATTTCATAGCGGCGCCAAGTACATTTACTCCAGACATAGTGCTCGTATTTCCTGCCAATTACTGACAGTGGGCAGGTTGTGTCGGTGAGTGTTCCAAGGATGGTTGAAGACAATGGCACCGATACCGGCACAGTCGAGCTGGGTACAGGTTTCCACCCGGTCATCAATAAAATGAGTGAGGCCTAATTTTTGGACGTGGTGGACCTTGTTGTCATGGGTGCCCATGGCAATAATACGAATATGGGCGCAGACTTCCTGCGGCAGGACGGTTTCCAGCCAGGCATGGACCGGTCCCGGTTCCGGTCTGGCTGTAATTATTGAAATCTCTGCTTTTTTAGTCAACGCCGCAAGCACTTCCATTGCACCGGGCATGGGTTTCAGGCCGGTGCCTATGGAATCAAGCAGAACATCTGTAAAGATCGACTGGACTATGTCCGGCGCGATATCCAGACACTTTTCCACTTCAAAATTTGTGATGTCCTCGATCATGATATCGCAAAGACTGTATTTGTCACAGGCCAGTCGGATAAAGACCTCGGCGGTGTCGGCAATGACTCCGTCAAAGTCAAAACCCAAATCAGCCGGATCAATTTTTGCGTGTCCGATTATCATATTACGACCGGCCAGTAGCGTTCAATCTCCCGCACTCGCCGCATAAGGTTCGCATTGACCGGAGTGGGAATGCCCAGACGTTTACCCTCGCTGACAATGTACCCGTTAATGGCATTTATTTCCGTGGGACGTTTATTGTAAACATCCTGCAGCATGGAAGAAACGTTGTTTTTGGTTCTGCGGCAGATGGAAAAGGTCAGAGCTATCGGGTCGCAGGTGAGGTGGATATTTTTTTTTTCTGCAATGTTAACGGCCTCTGCAATTGCCTTTTTCATGGTGCTTCTCAGTGAACACGAGGTGAGAAGGTGGCCGTTTTTACGTTTGTAAATAGCTGTCAATGCGTTGATACCCACGTTAACAAAGAGTTTCTCCCAGAGATAGGGTTGTATGTTTCGGACCAGTTCCGCCTGCAGACCTGCCCGGATAAAAAGTGCTACAAGTGTTTTTAGGCTTTCCGGAAAAGGCATTGATGTTGAAAGCAGGCCGAAACGGGTAATCCCGGAGCCGCCATAGATTACCTTTCCTGGTGCTTCCAAGGTTGCTCCCTCAGAAGATACTGCGGCAATTCCAATTCCATTCGTGTTTTCCAGGGCTTCAAGGTGGCCCATACCGTTTTGCATGCCGACGATGAGCGTATCGTTTGCAATGAGAGGGGCGGCATCCTGCAGGGCCTTGGTGACATCACCTGCCTTGACGCAGAGCAGCAAGATATCGCAGCCGGGAATGGTCCGGGGATCGGCTGTTACCTGTGGATTAGAGGTAAGTATATGGTTGTTCTCGCGGAGAGCAAGTCCGTTTCGGGAAATCTTGCGAGCCCGCTCCGGATTATGATCAAGCAGGAAAAGGACGTCGCCCTTTTCCTGCAGGGGAGGCGCGAGTCGTACGCTAAGTAATGTGCCCAGGGCCCCGGGACCGACAAGGACAATATGCATGGAGGGGCTAATTTTTTATTTCGGCATCTTCAACGATGACTTTATATTTATATCCGGCACCGAAGTCCTTATCCGCATGCAGGGTGCCTTCAACGAGCACAAGGCTGTTCATGGCCGGTTCAGCCATGGTGGTGATAACAAGATCATGGGTGTTTTCCATGGGGTTGCCGCTACCATCCTGGATATGGACCCAGTTCTTGCCCATGATCATGCGCGACACTTTGACCACCTTGCCGCGAACTTTGATTTTTTTATTATTCAGTTTTTTCCCTTCGTTAAAGCATTCCCCGACAGTATAGGCGTTGTCACCTTTTGCCTTTTCAACGGTGACATCTTTTGAGGGGACGATGGCATTGGCGCTGCCCCCGGAAGCGGCCATGGCTCCGCCCATTGCCGCTCCACCCGCCATGGCGGATCCTGCCGGAATTTTACCCTGTTCCGCCTGCATGGCCTCGGCAAAACCCGAGGCGCTCATTGGCGGTTTTTCCCCCATACCGGTAGTGGTAGCGTGGGGGTTGGATGGGCCTGTTTTGTTCACATCATTAAGGCCGGAAGAAAAGACAATACTATCAAAAGTTCGGCCCAGAGTTTTAGATTCAAAATTTGTCATGGTCATGCCGGGTTTACAGACAACCTGCTGACCTTTTTCCACTTTGGTTTCCGGAATCGCTATCCAGACCGTTTGATCGGGAGTTTTAACCTGCAGGTAAGTATAACCACCGGTATTCATGGTTTCCAGAACCTTACCTTTAAGAGTCTTTCCGTCTAATGTTGTCGCAGCCGGAGCAGCGATACTGCCTGGCGCGGTGAAGAGTACCGGTGCGATACAGAAGGCGGCAAGAACAAGACCTGTACAGAGACGTGCATGGAACATGATGTACCTCAAATTTGATATGAATAAAATGAAATTTGTTTTTTGTAGAGACTGCGCAATACCATAGACGCCGGAAAGGTATCTTTTTCGATCTTAAGCATTAAGCAGAATATACCTTACAATGATGAACATATAAGAAGTTGCTTGGCGACTGTCAAGCCTCATCACTTTGTCTTGAGTTGCTGAAGGTGGTGGTCAATTTCCCGTGCCCAGATCTGATACCCGTTGGGGTTGAGGTGAACTCCATCATGCTGGAAACAGGGAAGAGTGACAGGGCGGCAATAAGTGTTGAAGGCGGAGTCAGTATTAAGAAAAGAGCATCCTGCAGATTCAGTGATCCGCCTGAGTTGTCGATTGATATCGCTGACGATCTTTGCCCTCGGTTCGGCAATATCCATGGGCAGGATAGCATTGACGGAAATAATTGATTGGGGACAAAGTTGCCGTAGCCTGGGTAGCATGGTTTTGAGCGTGGCCGGAAAAAAGAGGTCTCCCGTGAGCAGGTTATTGGTACCGCTCATAATGATGATATATCCAGGATTACCTGCTGCCTGAACTTCATTGTTTAATCGGAATGAGAGCTCTTCCATTGCCTCTCCGGCAATGCCTTTGTTAATGATATTATATCCGGGGAGTAATGCATCCCAGTCACCCCATTCAATGAGTGAGTCGCCCAGCATAAGGAGTGTTGTTTTGGTTTCCATTGGAACTATGGTAAAAAGGAAGTCCGTCAGTAGAGTGCATATCGGGGCACTGGAATCTAAATTATATAATATACTGAAATCAATATTGTCGCTATTGATGATTAGTTTGCGGCGTATATTACCCCTTGACATGGTAATGAATATTATTCTACTATAAAAATAAATATCAATTATATGAATAGGGTGATTAGAAGCTGGATTCTGGAGAAACAGATTACTACTTTATTACTATATACTAACTTGCGGAGGAATTTATGGGACTGTTTGCTCTATTAAATCTGATGGATAATCCGGGTATAGACTGGGAAATGAGTCCTGAATACACCTTCGGCACCTTTGAATCATGGGGTGGCAAGGAACGGATTCGCAGTAAGAATGAGAGGATTTATTATTTTTTTATTGATGCCTGGGACGAGACACCTCGGCTCTGTCTTATGGAGCGTGGCATAAAACATGCCAGGGTGATGGCGGAAATTCTTGCTCCCCGGGAAATGATACAGCGCTGCGTTGACCAGCAAGGGAAGGTTGCCCATTTTGAACGGACACACGGGATAAATGAAGAACTGAAAAACTGGCTGTTGGAAAATATTATTGACTCTGATGATATTTCAAAAATAGTTCCCCTTAAAGAAGAGGAAAAGGAGGAATTGGGAGCAAGCGGTTTGCCCGGGACTAATGAACCGCTTCCCGAATTGCAGTTGGTCGAGTTACCCTCCGGTCCTGCCGAGTTGAGCGAAGAAGATGTCGTTGCGCTTGTCGGTGCGTATAATCTTGTTGATCATAAACGTAATCCCGAAGGGAATTTCAGCAATTATCTTGTTGATAATGATGATGGGCAAACCGTAACGGATCGGGTAACCGGTCTTATGTGGCAGCGTAGCGGAACAGATATCATGAGTCATCGCTCCATGCGCAGAGAACTGGAAAAGATCAATGAAACAGGATTCGCGGGCCATAATGATTGGCGGTTGCCATCCATGGCAGAGGCCCTTTCTTTGATGGAACGGGAAAAAAACAGGGACCAATTTCTTCATCCATGTTTTTCAACCGAGCAACCGTTTATTTTTGTTGATGCCGTCCGCAGACCTGGAGGGTATTGGTTTGTTGATTTCAAACATGGTCGAGCTTTCTGGTCTTCCGGGACGATTCCGGGGGGGTTTGGCCGTTTTTGTCGTGGAAAAATATGTAGAAATAAAAAAAGCTGTTGAATTGATGAGTTCCAAATGTAATACTTATAGAAGTAAAAAGTTGTCGACGTTTCGATTTCAGCATTCCATGTAGTACTGTAAAAAGTCGACATAGACATATAGATGTCGAGGAGGGATAATAGTTGAAACGAATATTGGTTGTAGACGATGAGGAACAGATTCGCATGATGCTGTCTCAAATGCTCTCACATGAGGGATATGAAGTGCATACAGCTGAAAACGGTGAGGAAGGCATGAAGTTGGTCCTACGCTATGCCTTTGACCTGATCATTACCGATATGATCATGCCGGTGAAAGATGGCCTGAAATTTATAATGGAACTTGTTCGCGATTATCCGGACATGAGAATCCTGGCGATTTCGGGTGGCGGTGCCATTAAGGCCGAACGTTATCTGACCATGGCCGGCTATCTCGGCGATATTGCCACCTTGGAGAAACCTTTTAAACGAGAAGCGATCCTGGGACTGGTTGAAAGACAACTTGAAAGTGTCCATTAAGCGGTTGGTTTTAATAAGATATTTTTTTGCTCCTTGTAGTTTTTCATAACGGTTTTTGTGGTTGGGATAAAAAAAGCCTTGCATGAAGTCATGCAAGGCTTTTTTTGTGAGTGCATTTCTGGAATTATTCAGTCGGCGCGGGCCAGCTTGTTGTGTTTCACTCTGGCCCCGGCGATCTGTTTTTTTCGTAGAAAGCCGTACTCAACCAGATTTTTTATGTCGGACCACATGGTTTCACTGCCCATAATTGCGACAATGATGGCTCCTTCCTTCCGCGTAAATTTGCCGACATAGGTTTGTCTTGCCGCCGCAGTATACCCTGTCTTGCCTCCCTTGGCTCCTTTGACCCGCCACAGCGCTCTATTATGATTACGCAAGGTCTGTCCAAAAGAAGTCGTTATCTTAACTTGCTGCATACGCCTTGCAAATTCAATGTCTTCCATGGCGTGGCGGAAAATGTTTGCTAAATCTCTTGCTGTTGATTGCTGTCCTTTAGCGGTCAGCCCTGTTGCCGTTCGGCAAATAGTTTTTCCTGCCCCCCACAGCTTCGCCCGCAGGGTCATCATATGGGCAAAATCCTGTTCATTGCCGGCAATTTTTTCAGCGAGAGCAACGCTGGCATCATTGGCGGACGCCAACAGCACGGCATTAATAAGATCATCGGCCCTGTATTGTTTTTTGGTGTCTAAATATATCTTTGATCTTGGCATCCGGGCGGCATGTCGGCTGACACCTACGGAGGTATTATTTTTCAGGGATTTAATTGCTATCATCCCGGTCAGAACCTTGATGGTTGAGGCAGGCTGCCTGGGACGATCAGGGGCCTTTGAAAAAAGAGTGACGCCGGTTTCCGCGTCCATGATCATGACGCTTTTTGAACTGATTTTTTTTCTGATTCTCGGCAGGCAGGATACCCTGCCTATGGAGCTGCCGACCCGCTTTTTAATCGCTGTAATATCATTATAATCACCAAGTTTGACCCATGCGGCCCGGGAATGATCAGCAGGGATTGCTGCAGCCTGCCAGTGGTTGGGACGGTGCTTGACTGAAATATCGAGTACAGGTGTTCGGGCAGCCTGCACCGTAGTGGCACACGACAGTAAAAATAACGTGATTAAGAATAAGGGATGGGTATGGAGAAAAAATCGTTTCATAAGAATGGTATTGAAAGGAATGCTGGAAAATGCCTCTACATATATATACGTTGTAAAATGCGCATTTCCCCTTGTCAAGGCATTTGCCGCCTTTTTCAGGATTATAATAAAAAACATCACTATGAATGTGTCTCATTACAGGTTGGTGCGTGTACCACTTATCCCTGCATTCCAATTGACTTTAACGTTTGAGCCGGTATAATTTTCTTAGTATGGATTGCTGCCATGGCCTGAGCCTTTTTTCTGC
>JANTGH010000020.1 GCA_024763055.1 Desulfobulbaceae bacterium | reverse complement strand
TCTCAGATACTGCCCTGTAGGATCCCGGCTAATTTTTTCGTGACCCTTTACCGTCTCTCAATCCACTCTTCGGACATTTTGTAATGAGAGTTAAGTTTTTTTTTGTTTTTCAAGGAAAAAGAGAAGGGGACAGGCAGGGATGATTGGTAACGGTTCACCGGGACTACAACGTTTCGGATATCTCAGGCCTGTAAGTGTTTACCAGTGCCTTAGATTTGTTCATTTTGGACTTTGAAGCATACTGGTGCTATTCGAGAAGTTCAAAATGGACGAAGATGAGGTGCTGGTGAACGCTTACGATGATTGTACTGGCTGGTGGGGAGCTTTGGATACACGTCCAGGCCTTGAGGTCACAACAATGGCGCCGCTGCGGCGTTCTTTCTTGTCTTTTTTCCGGCGCGCCGGGCACAGAAAACGATGGAAACTGTTCTGATTTCTGTCCTCCGGCTTCTGTCTTCTGATAAAGGGGCTGGAATACAAAAAGCCACTGCCTGTAGGGGACAGTGGCTTGAAAGAGAGGGGGTGGGGAAACTTATTGAGCCGATTCCACTTGGGGCAACGGCGTTTTAGTATCAAATCGGCTGTCTTCAAGGATGCCCTGCATGGCCCGGTTTGTTTTCGGTGAATAGAGAATGGGTCCGGCCAGGTTAAGGGTGATTTCCTTTTCCGGGGAGATAGAGACAATGGTGAGAACAAAATATTCATCTTCAGCCCCGATGCCTAACTTCTTTCGCTCACCCTCATCAGCTTTTACCTGGTAATCAAAGAAAAAGTTTGTTGGGTCGGTGACAACAAAGGCAAAATCGGGATCATCTACACTTTGAATCCAGAAAAGAGGCCCTTCTTTTTTATTGGGCATAACAATAAAGTTATGCAAATGGTCAAGGCCGACAAGTCCTTCCAAAAAATGAATGACATTGGTTGGGTCATATTCCACCTCGCCAAACCGTGTTTTGATTTTTTTCATTTTTTCACCGTCCTGGTCGCAAGATTAGCACTCAAGGTATCAAGGTCGTCAAGGTCCCATTTCGCGGCCTCAACATTTTCCTGTTTAATCCGGTCGTAGACTTCCTGCCGGTAGATTTTGGTATCACGGGGTGCATCTATGCCTATACGGACACCCCCTCCCTTAATTTCAACAATTTTAATGGAAATAGTATCGCCGATGATAATTCCCTCACCGGCTTTTCTGGTCAGGACCAGCATATTGCTCTCCAGTTTAATGTTTTTCAGTGTGCCGATACGGTCCGATCACAGGGACCCTCGAAAAATTTTATTTCGGAGTCTGCATCTACCTGATTTCGTTGTACAGTCAGCCTGCATCACCCGTTATGCAATCAAGCAGCATCACTTGCAAAAAATCCTAATTTTTCAAGCCACCCTTTGGATAATCAGCACTAAACTTTCCTTAGCCGTTTTCCGTCATTTTGGCAGAAAAAAGGGATGATATCTCCATGCGAGTTGCAGAAGAGCGGACAGAGAGGAGTTTGCATTCTTTATGGTACCTTTACAAACAGCAGTATCACGAACGATTATAAAAAGGCAAGGTTTTTTTAGTGGATCTGGCTGGTTACCTCTTGGCTGCTCAAACCGGTTTACATATAGTCAAGGATGGAAAGTTGGGATACCTTACCCGTCACATTCAAGGCTGCCTGAAAGGCGTTCTCCTGCTGGACAATAGTATTAAAGGCCTCAATAGCGTCGGCATCTTCATAACGGGAGAGGATCTGTTTGAGATCGATGCGTACTGCTTCCTGATGATGCATGGCGGTTTCGACACGGGAGGCTCGATTTCCCATCTGTGAACGTAATCGTCTGGTTTGGTCGGAGGCGCCATCAATATCGGCTATACTGGTCTGCAGGCCGGCCTGATCATTTGCCCGGATGGCCTCTTCAGCCCTTGTCAGGACGGAAAATACATCATAGCGACCCGGCTCGACACTGTTATTTGGTGGAGGCGTTGAATTCCAGGTTGAGGTACCGAAAAAGAGATCATTGCCTGTGAGGTTGACCTGAAGTTTTTCTCCTGGTGTTATCTCAAGACGGGTCGGGTTATCATCACCCTGGTATTGATAAGGCCAGGTTGTATGGTCTGTGGGATCATACAGTACTGGATCGTAGGCAGGATTTTCCGCAAAGGGTTTTGTGGATTCCTTATAGCCGGAAAACAGGTATTTTCCATCCACTTTTCCGTTAGCCGCATCGAGAAGTTCCTGACGCAGATTAACGATTTCATCGGCGAGTACCGAACGATCTTCATTATTCAGGGAGCCGTTGACCACATTAACGGCGATTTCCTTGACTCGCTGCATAATGTTTTCCACGTGCTCGAGGTGTCCGTCCGCTGCCTGCATTTTGTCTAAAGCCTGACCCATGGTTTCCATGTAGCGATCAACATTGGAGAGTTGCTTCCGTGTATTTAAGACCGGGCGGATAGCAGCAGGATCATCGGAAGGTCTGTTGAGCTTTTTCCCGGTAGCGCCGATCTTGCGGAATTCTTCAAGTTGCAGGCTCAGGTCATTGAGCCGGGAGCCTAACATACGATAGGTGGTTCCTTGGGTTGCCTTCATCGGTTACCTCTTAAGTTGCAGCAGCGAGTTCATCATTTCATCAATGGTGGAGAGAAATTTGGCTGAGGATTCAAAGCCGCGCTGGTATTGGACGAGATCGATCATTTCCTCTTCAAGAGAGACACCGGCAAAGCCATCGCGCAGGTTATGCAGCTGAATGGTCGCATCCTGTGCCCCGCCAAGAGCGAGTTTGTTGCGACTTGCTTCAATACCAACGGTCGAGACGATTTTACTGAAAAAATTATCAAAGGTATCAGTGCCGCCGATTTTGTAGGTAGTTTCCAGCCCGGCAATGGTAAGCGCATTTTCATTATCGCCGGGAGCTGCGGTGTTTTGTCCTGCCGCTGCTATATAGCGTGAATCGGGCAGGGCAACATGGATGTGTCTGCTTGGAGGTGTGCCCGGCGGCAGGGCTGTGATGTCGTCGAAGAAAAGTTGCCCGGTTGCGGGCAGGCCGGTGGCTGGATCCGTATACCAGCCATTGACATGTTCGGTATTGACCGCATCGGTCAGCTCAACAGCGAGAGTGTCAAGGTCACTGCGCAAACCGCTGATAAAGACATCCCTGGTTTCAAACATGCCTTTCATTTCGCCTCCCATCTCCTGGATAGAGACATCCTTGGTAATGCCGGCAATGGAAATTTGCAGGTTGACATCCGATCCCGTGGTGACGATGGAGAGCGGCATGGCTTGATTGGCCTGCACAAGGGGGGTGCCGCCCGGCAACTGCACTGCCAGCATTCCCCGGTTATCGGTATACGTCTGGATACCAAGGCTTTTAGAGAGATCTTCCACAAGCAGATCACGTTGATCACGGGCAGCATTGGCCGACTGTCCGGATATTTCCACCTGATAGATTCGATCATTGAGTTTGGCAACTTCGGAAATTTTTTCGTTAAGGCTGCCTATACTGGATACAATTTTATTGTTGATATTATTGCGCACATTCTCCAGTTCATTATAGGTATTGGCAAATGCCTCACCCATCAGTTGTCCACGTTGGAGAACGGTGTCGCGTTCAACCTGACCGCTTGGGTTTGTCGTCAACTGTTGCCAGGCATCAAAGAATTTATCGATGTCTGCGGCAAGATTATTGTCGGAAACGTTGAATATTCGCTCAAGTTCGGCAAGCGGCGTTGAGCGGCCGCTTTCCTCGCCAAAGGCAATGGACTTTTCCTGGAGTTGCCGATTGATAAAAACATCATAGTCTCTGGAGACATTAGAAACGGTCACCCCCTGGCCGACAAAAAAATCACCGAAATTGACGGCCGGAATCTGTTTCAGGTCCGCCCGTTGCCTGGAATATCCCTCAGTGTTGACGTTGGCGATATTATTGCCGACGATTTCGATGGATTTCTGGTTGGTGATCAGGCTGGTTTTGCCGGCATTGAGTGCAGTGAGAAGTCCGCCCATAATTTTCGTCCGGATAAGTGGTTATAACTGCTTTTCAGTTAAGGATAGAGATACGGGAAGTCAACAAAGATTGAAAACGTTAAATACTCCCGGCGTTATGCAGTTTAATTCTGTACAGGTATTATATCGGAAAAACTTTGAAAAAAATTTAGAGGAAAAGAACGGAAACGGGACAAGCCAAGAAGAAAATAGAAAATGGAGAGGGATACTGAATTTAGACTCTGCCGGAAAGCAGGCGTCCGTTAACACAGTTGTTTGTTGTGGTGCCGTGTTGGCCATAAGTTGTGGGGACGCTTTTACGGCCGAAAAATTCCATGGTATCCTGAATCCAGTTCAAGGTTGCCTTGAACAGGTAGGCGTTGCGCAGATTTTCCTGCTGAATTTCCCGGGCAAGAGGGCGGTCATCCGGATGCAGGTTATCGAATTTGCCAATGACTTGCAGCAACGCCTCTTTCTCCTGCATATCAGTGGCCATGGCCATGATATCAAGCGCTTTGGCGTGTTCACGTTCAGAGAGAATAATGGAGCGCAGCTGTTGCAGGAGGTTCCGTACTGCTTCTCTGGTCATGGGCTTATCCTTCCTCAACCAGAAATTTCAGCAGGCTCGAGGCGACCTTGTTCAGGTCCGGTTCATAGGAACCGTTTGCAACCTGTTCCTTTAACTCCTGTACCTTGGCGGCACGACCGGTATTATCCGTTGCTGCCACTGCCTGTGTTCCGTTTGCGCCCTGTAATGCGGAAGAAAAGGACGCGCCTTCTCTGCCTTCGGCTTTGTCGGATTTTTGTGCTTCACCGGGGCGATTTATTTTATTATTTCCCCCGATTGGACCAAATCCACGGACTCCAAAAAATTCAACTGTCATGACGATCACCCTGTGTAAAAAATAATCAAGCTGCTGCCTGGGACTCTGTGACCCAGTTATCAAGTTTTTCCATTACCGCATCATAGGTATCATAGGAAATGTCCGGCAACGTGCCGCCAAAGGCTTTAAGCGCTTCCTGAAAGCCCTTGTCAACCCCCTCTTTGATGGCTTCGATGCGGGATGGGTCACCACCGGCAATTCCGATGGCAAATTGAAAGATTCTGTCTGAGGTCTTATCTACACCAAAGTATCCGTCATCGGCGATTAGATCCCGGGCCTCTTCAGGTGTAATGGCGGCAATATCAACTTCATTATCGCCAAAAGCAATTTTAGTGTCTATACCCTGTTCTTTCAGCAGGTTGGTAACCAAGCTCTGCAGCATATTGTATTTCGCATCCTCATCCGTATTCAAGGTTAATGAACTGGAATAGGTAAGGGATGCTGAGGATTCACTGTGTAAAGTAACCCTGTCCGGTAACCCGGATGTTTCGCCGTTATCAGAATCGACACGAAGCATTACTGCTTCCATTCGATAATCCTGATGGGCATACAGCGTTGTTTTTTCCTGCTGATTGTACCTGATGTTTTCAAGCATTTCCGGCCTCCCTGCTGGATTTGCGGGGCATCCATGCTCCGCCGTTTACCGGAAAGTCTTTTTCCGGTTATCTTGATTATCGACAGGGAAAGGAAAAAACTTTATATGTTTTTTTTTATTTTTTTTCGGAATCGGGGAGAAAATTTTTTTTCATTTGACGATATATCTGATCGGCAAGTCCCATGCTCTGATTTTTTGAGATTTTGGAGGCGATTTCGGAATCAAGCATTTCCTGGTAGATTTCATGAGCCGTGTCCCGAGTAAACAAACCGCCATCGGGAATCGCTTTTCGCATGGACTTAAACATGGACTGGATAAAGATAGCCTCGAAATCCTGACATGATTGTTTAAGGGCAGCAATATCCTTATCCGTTAGTTTCCGGTGGGCCGGGGTTGCTGGAATTGCCGGTTCCTGGAGGACGGGAGGGAGAGATGTTTTCAGAGGATTCATGGTGATTAGATGATAAGCAGTTCCGCGTGCAGGGCTCCGGCGGCCTTGATAGCCTGAAAGATGGCG
This sequence comes from Desulfobulbaceae bacterium, assembly GCA_024763055.1. Lineage (GTDB taxonomy): Bacteria > Desulfobacterota > Desulfobulbia > Desulfobulbales > Desulfobulbaceae > DRLX01. The sequence goes on along the minus strand of JANTGH010000020.1, from coordinate 31,222 downwards.
ATCAGGTCTCTGGGGGTGGCGCCGATTGCATTAAGTGCGCGAGCAATTTCTCCAATACTGACGCCCATTTTGAGGACAACAAGGTTACCTTGATCTTCGACAACATCAATGTTGGTTTTCGGGGCGGCAACGGTTTGTCCGGCGGCAAGTGGATTGGGTTGGGAAACCTCCATTTCTTCAGTTATGATCAGGTTCAGGTTGCCGTGGGAAACCGCAACCGTGGCAATTCTGACATCCTGACCCATGACAATGGTTCCGGTTCTCTCATTAACCACAATCCTGGCCGGTGCTGCAGCTTCGATTTCTATATTCTCCAGATCAGCGACAAAACCAACAACATCGCCCCTGTAATCGAGAGGCATCAGGACCTTGACCGTTCCACTGTCCGGTGAATGGGCGGTATTAGGGCCGAATCTGTTGTTAATGGCCTCGGTCATCCGGGCGGAGGTGGTGAAATCGGGTTCTTTGAGTTCATAGAGCAGGTCTCCACTTGGCGGCAGCTGCCAGCCGACGGCTCGTTCGACTATGGCACCATTGGCGAGGTGTCCTGAGGTGGGAAAATTTTTCTGCACCTTTGCCGCCTTACCGCCGAAGGCGATGGACCCGACGGCAAGGGGACCCTGGGCAACGGCATACGTCTTACCATCAGGCCCCTTGAGTGGTGTCATCAACAGCGTGCCTCCGGAAATGCTTTCGGCATCGCCCATGGTGGATACCTGAACATCGATCCTCGTACCGGGACGGGCAAAGGGCGGTAGATCGGCAGTGACCATGACAGCAGCCACATTATCGGTTTTCATCTGGTTAAAGATATCAGGAGTTATCGACATGCCTAATCGTTTGACAAGATTGATCAACGCCTGTCTTGTGAAAACGGATTTTTTTATGTCGTCACCCGTGCCGTTAAGTCCCATGACAAGCCCATAGCCGAGCAACTGGTTGTCCCGCACGCCCTCAATGGAGGCGAGATCTTTCAGCCTTGCCGCATGGAGCGGAGCGCTTGTGACGAGCAGCAGGAGGAAGCAGCAGGTGAACTCGAGAAGAAAATTCGTTCTTTTCATAACAGCACACCGTGAAAAAGGAATCATTGCACTAAAAGGGCCAGACACGGTCAACAATACGCGTCAGCCAGCCCGGTCGTTGTTTATCTGAAATAATGCCCTTGCCGGTATAGGCAATCTGGGCATTAAGGATTTTACTTGAATCCACTTCATTGGCGGCACTGACATCATAGGGGCGAATAATACCGGTTAAATAAATAATCTGATTTTCATTGTTGACCACTACTGACTTGCCGCCCCGGATTTTCATGTTGCCGTTGGGGTAGACTTTGATGACCTGAGTGGTCAGTGTGGCCAGCAGGTCTTCCTTGCGGGTTGTTTTACCCGATCCTTTAAAATTATTTTTGAAATTGGCCTCTATCAGGTTTGCGGGATCCAGATTGGGGTTGTTTTCCACAATCTTTTTTTCAAGTCCGAAAAAAGTCGGAATGCCTGCTTTTATCCCAGTGTCTTTGTCTGTCTCCGTACTTGCCTCCTTTGTGGCGCTGGCCTTTTCCAGGATGATGACCGTGACGATATCACCAACATGATGGGCACGAAGGTCGGCGATCCAGTTGCCCTCATCACCGGTATAAATTGAGCCTGGTGACAAGGGTCTGGTATGCTGAATAACCGGCGATTCCAAGGGCTCGGGAACCGGCATCACCCGAGTGGTTTTTTTTGTACAACCGTAAATGCCGAGGAGAAAGCTCCCGGCGATGGTAACCATAAGCAGAGAGCTTCTGGATATTGACTGAAAACGGTCTCTTGGTCTCATATTAAAACTCCACTGAAACAATACCCGGTGCATCTACCCTGCAGTAAACCAGCCTATTGGAGCGGATGTTTTTAACTCGAATGAAGTCGCCTGGCCGGCCATCCATAATGGCCACACCGTTGGTGGTTATTTGTAAAGCGCCTCTATCCGCAATAATTTTTACCGGTTCGCCCTTCTTGATGACCGGTGGGGGCTCGACATTATGGCTGTCAAAAGCCCTGCCGGCACGGATGGTACGCTTTGCCAGCAAGCCAACGACCTGGTCAATTGAAGGGTAAGGGGTATCGAGTTTACTGATGTCCTGCCGGATCAATTCTATCTGATCGGCAGTGATGATACTTCCCTTGCGTACATTAACGGCTGCTGCAGCAACCTCTGCCATGGCTTCAAGTTTTCCGCGAACCGTACAGTTTTTAACGGTTTTTCCGTCAACTTTAAAGATGATGGAAAAGCTGGAGCTGCTAAGAATGCCATGTCTTGAAGGCATCACCGTATAACTGAGTTTTCCGGCGGGCAGGATGATTATTTCAGGAGCCCGAACCAAGGTGAAACGAACATCGGCATCAGGGAGTTTTTTTAGATTTTTCCCAATAAATTCAGCGATAATCCGCTTGATCTTCTCTTTGCTGATCTCTATACCCCGTCTGGACACGGTGACATGTTCAGCACCATTCCAGTGGATATTTTCTGCATTCTTGATGTGCCGCAGGGAGGCAATAAGGGACGCGGATTGGAGAATTTTACTTTTACCGGGTTCCGGCGAGCGGCTTATACGTTGTTCGGCCCATTTTTTTGCCTCCCGGCCTTTTGGAGCAATTGAGGCAATGTCTCCGAGGCGAATAAACGGGGTAGAGACCTGCACCTGCTCGTGTAATTGTATATTGATGGCCAGCGCTGGTGCGGCAGCAAACAACAGCAACAGGACAAGGCAATGGAGGCTAGTCTTTGTCGGCATTAGATTAAACCATGTTGACAACGGTACTCATCATCTCATCAGAAGTGGACACTGCCTTGGAATTGATTTCAAAGGCCCGTTGGGTGGTGATCATGTTAGCCAACTCTCCAACGAGATTGACGTTTGACTGTTCAAGAAATCCCTGCAGCAGGGTGCCGTATCCGTCACTGCCCGGAGTGCCGATGGTGGCTGTCCCTGATGATTCTGTTTCTCTGAACAAATTACGGCCAATGGCAAGCAGCCCGGCATCATTGACAAATGTGGCCAGGTCCAGGTTCCCAAGTTCTGTTGATTCCGTGTCATCCCCAAGGATCGCGCTGACAACTCCTGTTTCACTGACGGTTACCTGACGGGCATTTTCAGGTATGGTGATGGAGGGGATTATCGGATAGCCTTCAGGGGTGACAATGCGGCCAGTACCGTCACGGTTGAAATTACCGGCCCTGGTATAGGCGGTATTGCCGTCGGGGAGTTCAACCTGGAAAAAGCCGGCACCTTCAATGGCCACATCAAACTCATTGGAGGTCTGAACAATGTCACCCTCGGTAAAGACCTTGGTGACAGCCGCCGGTCGAACCCCGAGTCCCACCTGAATACCGGAAGGGGACTGGGTGCCGTTATCTGAAGTGGGTGCACCGGGAAGCTCCACATGCTGGTAGATCAGGTCTTGAAAAGAAGTGGAACTTTTTTTAAATCCGGTGGTGGAAACGTTGGCCAGATTGTTGGCAATGACGTCCATGCTCAGGTTCTGCCCTCTCATACCGGTTGTTGCTGTCCATAAAGATCTCACGGTGTTTTCTCCTTGCGCAAAGTCCTTTAAAAAGACTATCAGACTGTGCCGAGTTCGTTTTGCTTTTCACTCAACGTTGAATAATTTTTCTGTACTTTCAGGTAGGCATCAAATTTACGCTGTGTATCGATCATCATCGCCATTTCTTCTATCATGTTGATATTCGAACTTTCCAGATTTTTCTGGATGATCCGGGAATCATTTACAGGTTGCGAAGTCGCACCCTGTTCAAGCAGAAACAGACTGTCGCCGTTCTTTTTTAATTTTTCAGGATCCGAGACGTTAAACACCTGCAACTTTTCCCCGCTCGGCGTTGTGTCCAGAGTGATATTGCCGGACTCGTCGATATAGAGTTTCTTGCCCTGCGCATCGGGAAGTTGGATGGGTTGGTTGGATTCGTTGAGCACATTTGATCCCTGGGATGTTTTCAGCATGCCGTTGTTGTCAATATAAAAGCTGCCGTTGCGGGTATACAGTGTTTGCCCATCACGATTGATTTTGAAAAAACCTTTTCCGGAAATTGCAACATCAAGGTCACGGCCTGTTTCCCGGAGCGGACCCTGTTCAAAATCGATGCCGATTTTACGGATCCGACTGTAATTAATGCCCCTTGCGTCCGTGTCCTGCTTTCTGCCTGTCAACAGGGCTTCAAAACCGACCCGATCCTTCTTGAAACCGGTTGAATTTATGTTAGCAAGATTATTGGAGATATTAGCCATTGCCTGTTCTCTGGCAACAGCCCCGCTCAGGGCGCTGTATTTTCCCGATACCATAGTCCGCCTTCAGCTCAGTGTTTCTGTGTGTTGTGTCCGTACACAAAAGGAAAAATATCCCATTTCTTTTTCGGTAGTTATCTCGATTTTCTTAAATGGATAATGATTTTTCATTTTTTTATCAGAAAATCAATTACAGATGGACTCGTAAAAGTTTTAAACAGGAGCTGCCTGCAACGTATAATCAATATGTTATAATCTTTCCGACGTCGGTGTCGGTTTTTTTGCGACACCGACAATTACAAGATGTGTTGTTTTTATCCTGGGTTATGGCTGTGACCTTTTATAAATTTCGAGCGTCATTCAATCCGCACAGCCGGGTAAGCTGGGTGGCTTCAACTGTGGAAATACCTAAAACTTCAGAAATTTCACTTGGATTCATTCCTCGGGCGATCATATTTGAAAAAAATTTATATTTTTCCGGGGCCTCTCCGGAGACACCGGATTGCAATTGCAGTCTTGGCTGTTGTAATCTGGTCGTCATTGCCGCCTGGTTGAGCGACGCCGCAAAAGGTACGGTTGGTCTCTCAAGAGTAGTATCTGCAAGAACAGCCTGTATTTTTTTGCTTAACCGGTTTATTTTCCGCTGTTCTTCCCTCCTTTTACTGTACAGTACAGCCATACAGCCGGCACCGGCTATGGCGAAAAACCAGGGAAGAGATGATATGATGTTAGCTGTGTCTGTGATCATTATAAATGTTATTCTTCCTCGTACAGCTCTGTATTAATGAGTTTGACCCGCAGTTTAATCAGGGCCTGACTATGCAACTGGGAAACCCTGCCCTCGGTAACCCCGATAACTTCGGCAATTTCTTTCTGCGTCAGTTCTTCATAATAATACAGGGCAATGACAAGCCGCTCTTTTTCAGTGAGTTCTTCAAGAATATCAGCGAGAAGATGTGTTATCTCCCGCGATTCGATGAGATCAATCGGCGTCGGCCCGTCGATTTCCTGGAGACTGTCTAAAAAGCTTCGCCCTTCATCGGAATGATCAAGTGTTTCGTTGAGGCTGACGCAGCCAAGATGGGAAACCTTACCCAGCAAATCGTGGTATTCATCAAGTGACATATCCATGTCCTCGGCCATTTCATCTTCCTCGGGCGAACGGCCAAGCTTACGTTCCAGCCTGAGCATGGTCTGGGTCAGTTGACTGTGTTTTTCCCGCAGAGACCTGGAAAACCAGTCAAGTTTGCGCATCTCATCATAAATAGCACCTCTGATGCGATATTCGGCAAAGGTTCTGAATTTTGCTCCTTTTGATGTGTCATATTTATTGGCTGCATCAATGAGCCCCTCCATGGCCGCACTTGTCATGTCATCTCTGGTCATGAACGAGGGCACTTGCGGCACCATACGTTGCACAACAATATCAACGAGAGACATATGCTCCCTGATCAGTTGTGAACGATCATCTAATGGGGGTACCGGTGGATAAACCATATCAAAGCGGATTGTTTAACGTTATCCTTTGTTGCCGAAGTCCAGCAGTCGTTTCCAGAAAAACTGGATGGATCCCTTTGCTTCAAGCGATTGAGGTTCCTGCATCAGATTCCTGGCCAGGTTTTCAAAAGCCGCGCTGGTTTTTGATTCAGGGTAGAGCTGCACCATGACCTGTTGTTTTCTAATGGCATCAATCATCTGTTTGTCTCGTGGAATGGATCCCATGTAGTCTATGGAGATATCGAGATACCTGTTGGCAACCATGGTCAATTTTCGATAAACATCCAGGGCCTCTTCTTCATTTTTTATGAAGTTGACTATCAGGTTGAAGTGTTTCTCGTGATACTGGTTGGAAAGCAGTTTCATCAAGGCATAGGCATCTGTGATCGCGGTGGGTTCCGGGGTAGTGATCACCAGGATTTCATGAGCGGCGGTGGTGAAGTAGGTCACGTTTTCCGATATGCCTGCCTCGGTATCAATGAGGACAAAATCAAAGTCGTTATGCATGGAATCCAGGGCTTCCAGCAACCGCATCTTCTGCCTGGAATCCAGGCGGGTGAAACGCTGTACTCCTGATCCTGCCGGCAGAATCTTTATTCCCATCGGTCCATCTACCAGGATTGAGAGCAGGTCACAGTCACCGGCGAAAAAGTGATTAAGATTATGGCTTGGTGCGAGTCCGAAAACTACATCAATATTGGCCAGACCGAGATCTGCATCAAGAATAAGAACCCGTTTGCCCATTTTTGCCAGCAGGAAAGCTGTATTGGCAACCACGGCCGTCTTGCCGACACCGCCTTTGCCACTGGTGATGGAGAATACCCTGGTGGCGGAAGAGTAGGTTCCGTCCGTTCTATTCGGACTGTTCGTCATTGCCCGTAAAGTACCGGCCTGGTCCATTGGACGAACCTCTTGTTCAACCATTGTTTCGATTTTTCTGAGGATTCATGATAAAATCAGCCAGTGTCTGCGGGTCCGGAGCAATGATGTCTTCCGGTACCCGTTGTCCATTAGTCAGATAGGAGATCGGTGTATCCTGACTGTAGTGAATATTTAACAGCACACCAAGCAGGCTGCATTCATCCACCTTACTGAAGATGAAGTTTGCAATCGGCAAACAGGAGAAGCGATGAATAATGGTCTCCAGTTCAGCCTCTCTGTTTGTTGCCGACAGCAGCAGATGATTTTCCAGTCCATATTCAGGCCTTAAAAAAGATGTCATTTCATGAAGTTCCATAGTGTTGCCCGGACTACGTCCTGCTGTGTCAATAAGAATAAGCTCACAGTCACTGTGTCTGTTTAAGGCTTTTGCCATGTCCTGTGGCTTAATAACAACTTCCACCGGCAGGTTCATGATTTCACCATAGACCTTAAGCTGCTCGACAGCGGCAATCCTGTACGTATCAATGGTGATCAGGGCAACCTTACCTCCAAACCTGTTCAGATAACCGGCGGCAAGTTTGGCCACGGTGGTTGTTTTACCGACGCCCGTGGGACCGATCAGGCTTATTCGTTTCTGTCGCGTCAATCGCGCGTCGAGAGGACAGGCTACGGTAAATAATTTGGCAATGGCCTCTGTCAGAATTTCTGATAAAAGGCCATTAATCTGATTCTTTCGCAGATTAATGGAATCGTGAGTAAAACGGGCCACAAGTCCGGCAACCCGATGATTAATCCCACGGCTTAAAAGAAGCTGTGTTACGGAATCTGATATTCCCTCAGCGTTTCCATCCTCATATTCAGGTTCTATATAAGGCCTGCTTATGGGAGTGGTATCCAGGCTGCCGATACGACGTGACAATCCATCAATAATATTTTTCAGTTCATTTATCTCATGGGAAAGTTCGGGCGGACGTGAATAACCATGTGAAGCAGGCTGTTCAGTGTTTTCAGGCTCCTGCAATTCATCGGAAGGTTTTTGTGCCCACAGGTTCTGATAGGTGAAGGAATCCTGGGCTTCCTGTTGATCAGGAAAATCAAAATTTCTTTGTCGCGGCGGCTCTTTATGGGCCTGTTTTTCCGGCCAGGGGGAATCAATGGCGGCGGTAATTTCAAGAATCGGCTTGCCCAGCATGCCTAACTTACCACTGCGCAGGGTTCTCGTGGACAGGATCAGAGCATCTGGCCCCAAATCTTCTTTGACCATTTTCAGGCCGCTGTTCATATCACTGGCTTCAAAGACCTTAACTTGCATCGATGGTTACCGTTCCAATGGATTTTATCTTCATGTTGGCAGTAATTTCGTTGTGTGAAAGGACTGCGAGACTGGGGAAATAACGTTCCGTCAACCGGCGTACATGGGGCCGTATCTGTGGAATGACGAGTAATACAGGTTGTTGCCCCCCGGTAAAGCCGGATATGAGACTGCTTAAACTGTCAAGGATTTTTTGGGCAACCTGGGGATCCAGGGCGAGATAACTGCCTTGTTCCCGATGCTGAATGGCGTTCTGGATCATTTCTTCCACTGACCTGTCAATAGTGATCACCGGTATAATGCCGTCCGGTTGAACATGGGCGGCGGATATAGATCTTGAGAGGGCGTGACGGACATATTCGGTCAATACATCAGTATCCTGAGTCATGGGTGCGTAATCGGCCATGGTTTCAAGAATGGTGCGCAGGTCACGAATGGAGACCCCTTCACGCAGCAGATTGTGAAGGACCCGCATAATTGAGCCGATGTTCAGGACATTGGGAACCAGTTCTTCGATCAGTTTAGGGTAGGTTTGCGCCAGATTATCAACCAGGTTCTGCGCTTCCTGGCGGCCAAGGAGCTCATGGGCATGCTGTTTGATTATTTCACTGATGTGGGTGGCCATGACGGTCGTACAGTCCACAACCGTATATCCTGCTATCTGTGCCTGTTCGCGTCGGTCTTCGGTGATCCAGATAGCCGGTAAAGCAAACGCGGGTTCCTCGGTGGGAATACCTTTAATGGTTTCAGTAACCGTACCCGGATCCATGGCCATATAGTACCCGGGCATCATTTCCGCAGTGGCGATCTGGACCCCCTTGAGACTGATAACATATTGGTTAGGACTGAGTTGCAGGTTATCCTTGATGTGAACCGGTGGTACAATAAAGCCGCTGCTCAGGGCAAACTGCTTGCGGATAGACTGGATACGGGTAAGCAGTTCCCCGTCCTGGGCAGCATCAACAAAGGGGATAAGGCCATAGCCGACTTCAAGCTCAAGAAGATCGACGTTGAGCAACTGTTCGTAGTCTTCTTCTGTTGTCGCCACCGGTTCAGGAGGTGCGACAAGGCTTTCTTCGGCGGCTTTTTTCCTGTCGGCCTGATCAAGTCGATAGGCGGAAAAGGAGAGCAGCAGAGACAGGGTGAGAAAGGGCAGAAAAGGAAGACCTGGAATCAGAGCAAAGAGCAGCAGTATTCCGGCAACAACCCATAGTGCCTTGCTGTAACGTAGAAATTGTTTTTTGATCTCATCCCCGAAATTTTCTTTGCCTGCTGATCTCGTGACGAGCATACCGGCAGCTGTTGAGATGATCAGGGCCGGTATCTGCCCGACCAGACCATCGCCAATGGTGAGGATGGTATAATTCTGCGCGGCGTCGGCCATGGGCATGCCTTTTTGCGCGACCCCTATAATAAATCCGGCCCCGATATTGATCAGGGTAATGATAATTCCGGCAATGGCATCGCCGCGGACAAATTTTGAGGCGCCGTCCATGGCTCCGTGAAAGGTGGCTTCATCCGATATCTCATCCCGGCGCAGACGGGCCTGGGCTTCATCAATCAGGCCGGCATTAAGATCGGCATCAATGGCCATCTGTTTGCCGGGCATGGCATCAAGGGTAAATCGGGCGGCAACCTCGGCGATACGGCCTGCACCCTTGGTAATTACAATAAAATTTATGATGACCAGGATGATAAAAATAACCAGGCCGACAACGTATGAACCACCGACTACGAACTGGCCAAAGGCCTCAATGACAGACCCCGCGGCATTCATCCCCTCATTACCGTGCAGGAGAATGAGCCTGGTGGAGGCAACATTGAGGGATAACCTGAACAGGGTTGTAGCTAACAACAGGGAGGGAAAAATGGAGAACTCGACGGCTTTTTCAGTATACAGACTGATGATCAGGATCAGGATGGCAATAGTTATGTTGAGTGACAGACAGAGATCGAGCACCATGGGCGGCAGAGGGATGATCATCAACAACAGGATGCCGACAATGCCAACCGGCGCCCAGATATTACTGCGGGTTAGCAGCTCTTTCCAGTTTATCTGGCGGAGTAATGGTTGTGGTTGGGTGGTTTCCATGCCTTTACGCAATTAGGGTTTTGGTTGCGTTCCTTTCAACGAGTACACATGGGCGAGTATCTCTGCGACTGCTCTGAACAATTCTTCAGGTATAGTCCGGCCTATTTCAACCTTTGAATGCAATATTCTTGCCACGGGGGGATTTTCGACAAGGGGGATGTCGTTTTCTCTGGCAATTTCTCTAATTTTGGCTGCGATCAGTTCCTGCCCCTTGGCCAGCACAATAGGGGCATCCATGGATTTGTTGTCATACTTGACGGCAACCGCTATCCGGGTAGGATTGGTGATAATGACATCGGCTTCGGGGACTGCGGCCATCATCCTGCTTCGTGCCATCTGCTGCTGAATGGTACGGATTTTTGACTTGATATGGGGATCACCTTCGGTGTCCTTATGTTCCTCCTTCTGCTCCTGTTTAGTCATTTTCATTTTTTCTTCCATTTCCCAGCGGACAAAACCATAGTCAAGGGCGGCAAGAAAAATCATGATCCCACAGACCTTCATCATTATAAGACTTGCGGTTCGGCCAAGAAAATTCAGAAACTGCTGCAGGGGCATTTCGCTAAGGGCCAAGGCATCATCAAATTCACCCTGGACTGTACGGAATGATATCCATGCAACCAGTAGAACCTTAAGCAACGATTTGATAATTTCAACAAGGGATTTTTTGGAAACAAAACGGGCCATGCCTTTAATCGGGTCGAGCTTACTCATATCAGGGACGAGAGGTTTGCCTGTGAAGAGCCAGCCGATCTGGAGAACGGTTGAGAAAAAGCCTGTAATCATTGCTACCATGAAAAGAGGAACCATGATGATGGCAAGATTTTTAAACAGGAAAAGGACAAGTTGCATGAGGGCGGGAGGGGTAATTGCATATTGACAGCTTCTTCCCCAGAGTGCGGACAGAACATCGGTCAGATCCCGCCAGAAAAAAGGGGTATAAAAAATCCAGAACAGCAAGAGGACGGTGAACATGGCCGCGGTTTGCACTTCCCGGCTCTGGGCAACCTGGCCTTTTTTTCGAAAGTCGGCCCGTCGCTTCGCGGACGCTTCTTCCGTGCGTTCCCCGGTGGGGGTATCTTCTGCCATTTCTTCAATCTTAAAATAAAAGGTTTAGGGGGTGTACTATAGGATAATGCAAGGCTCAGACCTGAACGAAAGAAAGAGAATAGTTCAGGATAACATGTTGATATGGAGCCCGTTGATTAATGGTATTATTGCCCGGGCCCGGCGTTATGCTGAAAAAATAATCTTCGGAATATCAATTAGATGCCTGCGGTTATTTTATCAGTATGCCTTGACCTTGAACGAAAATCCTCATGAACCAACAGGCTCATGTAGAAGAATAATAATGAATTACAGTGTGCCGGGTCAGAGCATTTGGAAAAGGCGGAAAAAATTTTCTCCCATGGTGTCAAATTCTCGACTCAGCATTAAGGGCAGGATATGGAGGGTCAGGCCGATGACAAGAAGAGCTATTCCGATGTTCATGGGAAAGGAGAGCATAAAGACATTGAGCTGTGGAAAGATTCTGGCCAGAATGCCAAGCACCAGGTTGGAAATCAGGAGCAGGGCGAGTATCGGGGCGCTGAGCTTGATGGAAAGCAGGAACATATGACCGGCCAAATCCATAAGCAGGGGAATGGCCCCACTTGAGAAATCAAGGGTACCGGGCGGCAGTAGAATGTAGGAGTCAACAATAACTTTGAAGAATATGTGATGGAGGTTGAGGGCAAGAAAAATCAGGATGCTGATAATGTTTGAGAATTGGCTCATTATCGATAGCTGCTGGGTTGTCTGCGGATCGAATATATTGGCGGCGGCAAAGCCCATCTGGTAGCCGATTATGGTACCGCCGAAGCTGACGGCTGTGAATATGAGCTGGGCAACGAGGCCCAGCAGCAGACCGATCAGGATCTCGTTTGCCATGACAAGGGCAAATTCCATCAGGCTGAAGTCGATTTTCGGGGTGTGGCTCGCCATCAGGGGGAAAAGAAGAAGTGCGGTGGCAAAGCCAAGGCCGATTCTTACCTGCGGTGGTGCCTGACGACTGTTTATAACCGGGACAGCTGCCAGAATGGCCATGACCCGGGAAAAGCAGAGAAGAAAGGTCTGAAACTGTTCTATGGGGACGAGTTGAATATCCATTACGGTCCTCGTCTCGGCGCTGTCTAACCAGGGAGAGTTATCTGCCTATGGTGGCAATGGAGGTGATTATACCGGTTGTAAAGGTGATTAAAAGATTCATCAGCCATGGGCCGAAAATCAGCAGGGTCACAAAGACAGCAACGATTTTAGGGATAAAGGTCATGGTTTGTTCGTTGATCTGGGTCGCCGCCTGGAAGACACTGATAATCAGGCCGACGACCATTGCGGCAATAAGCATGGGGCCGGAACCTAACAAAACGGTTTCCACGGCCTTTCTTCCTATGTGGACGACATTTTCCGGGCTCATGATATATGCTTTTGGGGTTTGGGTTTACGGTTCGGCTTTTATAAACGTGCGCTCATCCAAAGCTCTTCATTAACGAGCCGACCACGAGATGCCAGCCATCGACCAGGACGAAGAGAAGCAGCTTAAACGGCAGCGAGATAACAATCGGCGGCAGCATCATCATGCCCATGGACATCAACACCGAGGCAACGATCATGTCAATGACAAGAAAAGGGACATAGATCATGAAACCCATCTGGAAGGCAAGCTTCAGTTCCGAGAGCATGAACGCCGGAATAAGGATGGTCGTTGAAAGATCCTTTCTGTCGGCCGGCTGTTCTTTTTTGGTGATATCTACCAGAAGCTGCAGTTCATTTTCCTGGACCTGAGAAAACATGAACTCACGCATGGCTTCCATACTCTTATCAAGGGCAGCCTGTTGAGTGATTTTTTTGTTCATATAAGGCTGCAGTGCCGTATCGTTAATTTTGTTAAACACCGGCGACATGATAAAAAAAGTCAGGAACAGGGCAAGTCCAATGATGATCTGGTTCGGGGGCATATTCTGGGTGCCCATGGCCTGACGGACAAAGCCAAGGACAATGACAATCCGGGTAAAGGCCGTGGTCATCAGCAAGATAGCGGGAGCAATGGAGAGAATGGTGAGAACAAACAACACCTGCAGGGCAGTGGAGACTTCTTCCGGTCCGGCTGCCTCCTTGACTCCCAGTGACAGGGTGGGCAGGGTAACAGCGTGGGCTATACAGGGCAGGAGAAGAAACCCAAGGACTATGAGAAACGAGCGTTTCATTGTTTGTCAGCAAGCAGGGTGTCAAAGTTCGGTTTTTCTGATCCGGCCTGTTGCGGGCAATCCGCGAGGAGACTGATTCTACCGGCCCCGATGCCAAGCAGCATGACCTTGCCGTGAACTTCGACCAGGGCCAGAGATGTTTTGGGCATGATATGCCGAATTTCGAGGACGTTAATGTTTTCTGTGCCTGTCCGTCCGATAGAAAAACGTTTTTTAACCAGCGCAAATATGGTGAGAATGATCCCGATGACAATCAGCAGCGCCCAGAGCATCTGCATGAGGGCGGACCCCATGTCCAGGGATTCCGCTGCCCGGACAGGGGAGGGGAGCATACAGGATGCAAGGATGCAAAAGAGTGTAAAAGATAAAAAATTCAACAGACTACCCTAACTTGGCGATTCGGTCCGACTGACTGACCACTTCGGTAAGCTTGATCCCGAACTTATCCCCGACCTTGACCGCCTCACCGCGGGCGATAAGCCGGGAATTAACGTACAGATCCAGGGGATCGCTGGAAAATTTATCTAACTCAACCACATAGCCCTCTCCCATCTGTAAAAGGTCTTTCAAGAGGATGCGGGCACGGCCGACTTCTACCGATACCTGCAGAGGAACGTCAAAGAGAAATTCCAGATCACGGGTAGTGTCGCTTGATTCCTGAACCACGGGTTCTGTTGGTTGCGGACCGGTTTCCTCAAGGAGCTCCGCAGTTTCTTCAGGCTGCAGGGTATCGGCGGCATTGATTGCCTCAGAGGTTTCACTGGCGTCCATAATGTTCTCCTACGCTGTTGCTGATTGCTCCGGTGACATGAAAGGCTTTTTTTCCGTTGCGTTCACCGGGTACGGCGGAATATTTTTGTTTATCTTCAACAAGAATGTCAAGCGGCCGGTCCGGATCATAACCCAGATCAACTATATCACCGACTTTGAGGTGCATGATCTCCCGAATACTTAAATCAAGCGTGCCGGACCTTGCCGTAATGAGGAAGGGCATCTCCAGGGCTTCCTTGGCAAAAGTTTTGCCCCATGTATACGAGGCATGGGTAACTGATACGATTTCTTTAAATTTTTCCCTTACCGGTTCCAGGGTAAGATAGGGGATGATGAGGCGCAGTGTGCCGGCCTGTTCATTGGCGGATTTGACCTGAAAGGTACTGACCAGCACTTCGGTCTCGGCATCAACAATGTTGACGAGGCGAAAGTTGTTTTCCGCTTTAATTAATTCCGGTTTCATTGCCACCACCGGTTTCATTGCCTTGCTCAGATCCGTACATATTCCGGTCATAGTATTTTTCAGCACATTGATTTCAATGGGCGTCATGTTACGATCCAGTGCCATCAGTTCATTTGCGCTGGAAGAGCCAAGCATGATTTCAAGCAGGGTAAAGGCCAGAAGGTTGTCGAAATGGAACAGGCAGCCGTATTTTAAGGGATCAGTGGAGTAAATACCGATGGCGCCTTTGTTATTGAGTTCCATCAAGCTGTTCTGGAAATTACTGGTGACGATTTCTCCCCGTTCGACAAGGAAGGTGCGCTGCAGGGTATTGGTCAGCGTGGTGCCGAAATTCCGGGCAAAAACATCAAGGACAATATCCAGGTTGGGAATGCGCATCTCGCCGCTGGTTTCATCACGGCTGTAAAGCCCGAAGAGATCAACCTCTTTGGCGATCTTGGGAATCCCGTGCCCCGGGCCGCGGTCTTCAATGGCATCGACATTGATTGTGCCGCATTTAATTGCCGACAGCAGATCGGAAATTTCTTCTTTGCTAAGGATTGGTTCCACAATTTTCCCTGTTGGTCAAAACCGTTATTGAACTACAAAATCAGTAAGATATACATTTTTTATCCGGCCTGTTTTTAAAAAGGAGTTTATCTTGCTTTTTAACTCGGCCTTGATTTGTTTCTTTCCCTGCAGGTCCTGGAGCTCTTCAAAGGTTTTGTTGCCGATAAGCAGTAAAACAGCGTCACGAATCTGGGGCATGCGCTTGTTTGCCTCTTCCAGTACGGCTTCATTGTTGAGTTCAAGCGTCAGCGAGGCCTTGACGTAGTGGGTGCCGTCTTCACTGATAATGTTGACGATAAACTCTTTGATATCCACCATGGGACCGATGTCCGTCTCTTCTTCGGCCGGAGGCTGAACCATTTCAACCTGTTCATTCGTTGTTTCTTCTTCAGGGGGCGGTTTCTTCAGAAACAGGAAATATACCGCGGCACCCGCGCCCAACAGAAGGACAAGGGCCGCGACAATGATAATGATCAGTTTTTTCTTGCCGCCGCCACCGCCTTCTTCTTCGGATTGAACATCCTTTTTTGCATCGTTATCTTTAGCCATGGATATACTCCGGATCTGTTCCCGTTAAAAAGGAATAGGGGATTGCTGTTGTTTGGCCTGGGCTGAAATTTTATTGCTTCGCAGGACAAAGTCAACCCGCCTGTTTTTTGCCTTGTTTTTCTCCGTGGTGTTGGGTGCGGCGGGACGGGTGGCGCCGTAGCCGACAGCAGACATTCTGTCCATGGAGAACAACCTGCCCCGGTGGTAAAAACGCATGACGGAGACTGCTCTGCCCACGGAAATATCCCAGTTGGACGATCTACCGGATTGCTTCACCGGAGTACTATCGGTATGTCCTTCAATACGCATAAGCATGGGAAGGGGACGGACAATGTCGGCCACCTTGCGCAACAGCGGATAACTTGATGGGTTGAGTCGGGTCCTGCCGGGATCAAACAATACGGAATCATTGATGCGCAGGATAATGGTGTCATTATCTTTTTTAATAAGCTCTACCTGGTCGTTGAGCTTGGTCAGTTCAATATCGGTCTTGATCCGTTTATAATATTTACTGATGGTTTCCTGAGGAATAGGACTGAATTTAGCCTTGGGAGGAGAGGGGATAATAGGCAGACTGTATTGCTTTGGCGCAGCCGTTGTACGCCAGCCAAAGGCATCTTTGATCGATGTCTTGGCCTGGACAAATTTGACCGGATCCATACTGGCCATGGAAAGCAGGAGAACAAAAAATGTGAGCAGCAGGGTAACCAGATCACTGAAGGTGGTCATCCACATCGGGGCGCCGGCCGGGCATTCCGGTTCCTGTTCAGCCATAGTTAGACTCTCTATTTATTAAAAACCGACTCGCGCAATTTTGGCGCGATAAAGGCATGGAGTTTCTGTTCCATAACCCTGGGATTTTCTCCGGAAAGAATAGAGCCCATCCCTTCAACAATAATCGTTTTCTGCAGTAATTCAGTCTTTGACCTGGTTTTCAGCTTACCGGCAATGGGGAGAAAAATCACATTAGCCAGGACCGCACCGTAAAAGGTTGTCAGCAGGGCAACAGCCATCGCAGGACCGATTGAGGCGGGATCGCTCATGTTCTGGAGCATCTGCACCAGGCCGATCAGGGTACCGACCATACCCATGGCAGGTGAAATCGCACCCAGGGATTCAAAAATACTGACCCCTAAGGAATGGCGCTGGGCAATGTAATCAATTTCCGTATTGAGCATTGCCTTGAGGTCCTCGGGTTCCTGTCCATCGACGGCCATCTGCAAGGCCTTGACCAGAAATTCATCATCAATGGAGTCAATGGAACCCTGGAGTGAAAGAATACCCTCTTTACGTGCCTTGTTGGCAAATTCCATGAGCTGCTCAAGCAGGCTGTTGGTATTGGTTTCCTTGAAAAGAAAAGCCTTTTTGGCAACATTGACGGCACTGAGGACATCGCCAAGAGGAAAATTTACCAGGACCACGCCCGCCGTGCCGCCAAAAACAATGAGCATGGAGGCGACGTCGATAAACATGCCCAGACCACCACCCTGCAGAATGGCCATCAACATCAGGCCGAAGGCGGCGACCAACCCTATTATTGTTGCAAGATCCACGAGGTTTTATCCGTTGTCAGCAGTATTTATTTTGTTCTTTACGTAGAGATTTAAACGCTTATTTGAGATAAAAAATAATCCGGTTACTCTGTAGTGTACATGCTGAGCCGGTATTGTGTCAAAAAGAACTTTGCAAGTAAAATGCCAGTGATAATAAAAATAAAGATGCAGGCTATCAGACCGGGTTTGTAGAAATTTTCTTTATAAAAATAAAAAAAAACCACCTTGCTGAAGATAAGCAAGATGGCTTCAGGACAATTTTTTGACTTCTATCAGGATTGTCGGTGTTCTGAAATGCCCCGACACCGACAGCGGAATCGTTATAAGATATTGATTATATGTTACCCTTCCCACAACGCAGAAGCTGGAGTAAAAGACAGATAGGATGGGATAATTATTTTTTTAAGGGTTCCCAAGAGCCTGTAAAACTATATGCGAGGATCGGGCCGCTCAACTCGGGTTCTGTTTAACGCTTGAGATTGATCAGTTCACCTAACAGTTCGTCAACAGTGGATATAATTTTTGAGTTGGCCTGAAAACCACGCTGGGCAGTTATCATTTTTACAAATTCCTGGCCCATATCCACGTTGGATTGTTCCAGAGAGTTTGTAAAAATATTGCCTAATTCCGGTCCCGGCAGGCCGACCCTTGCTGTGCCCGAATCATTGGTGGCGGTATACAAATTCGAGCCGGCCAGTGCCAGCCCGTTGGGATTTTTAAATTTTCCAAGAACCAGAGATGCGATGTTGACCTTAGTGCCGTTTGAATATGAGGCAATTACGGTTCCTTCACCATCAATGGCGACATTGGTCAGGTTTCCTGCCCCGTAACCATCCTGGTTCTGGCCGATAACCTTTGATTCGCTGTCAAACTGCGTACAGTCAAAAGTCAGAGCAACGGCCTGGTTGAGCTGTGAGCCGTTTCCCCAGTCGGCAATAGCGATATTTTCAACCACCGGGTTGGGGATTCCATCGGCATCGGTATCCGGGAGTTTGCCGTCCTGGTCAAAAGTCAACCCGCCGAGGGCCTGGTAAGTCGCCGCGTCACCGTCGATGGTATATCCTGTGCCCCAGGTATTGGCTGCCGAGTCTTCGAGCCGCCAGAAAACGGAAAGCAAATGCTGTTCGCCAAGAGAATCAAAGACAGGCGATGATGCGGTATAGTTAAAGGTTGTATTGTCAGTCGGATCAATGGCGCCTGCTCCGAGTTGATTGGAACTGGAGTCTAAATTGGTTGTGTAGGTCATTTCCGTGGTGGCCTTTGCTTCAACCAGACCGGTATTCTGCACCAGAATGTCGTCAGGATCACCAGGGGCCAATTCAGCGGTTACAGGATCAAAGGCCTTGCCCTGGACTCGAAATCCTTCCGGATTGACCAGGTAGCCCTCTTCATTAAAGCGAAAAGCGCCTGCCCTGGTGTAAAAGGGCGTATCGTTCCCGTTCTCCTTGACGATGAAAAAACCATCACCTTCGATGGCCACATCAGTGTCCGAGGCGGTGGTTTCAAAGGTTCCCTGGGAAAAGACATTATCAACCGTGGACAGGCCGACGCCGCGCCCGACCTGGGAAGCGCCGCCGGAGCCAAAGACATTACTTGATAAAAGGTCGGAAAAGACCGTGCGGGCGCCTTTAAAACCAAGAGTATTGGTGTTGGCCAGATTGTTACCGATAACACTCATGGCCTGGGAGTTGGTATTGAGTCCGCTGACTCCACTGTACATAGCACTTTGGATGCCCATGGCAACCTCCTGCGTGGTTGATTGATAATTTCAGATTGACAGCAAAAAGGACACTATGTGTCTTATCCGCCGATGACCTTATCTACTGCTTCACTTAACATTTGTGCAGCAGATCCAGTCTCTTCAACTATCCCCGCGCCATCCGTTGCTGCAGAGACATCTTCACTTGTATTTTCTTCCGCGGGAGTCTGTTCACCTTCTCCTGGTGCTGTTCCCGTGGAGTTACTGTCATACACTCCATGAATGGTTGCCATGGAAAATTCGCCGACATCGGTTATGAGGACTGCGCCTCCATCACCAAGATCAACACCGGTTACATCGGCCCTGATGAGCGGGCTGACGCCGACACTCTCTCCCTCACCGCTGCTCTGGGATTCGACAACAATGGTGTATTTTCCGGCCGGCAACTGTTCGCCGTTTTCATCTACTCCCTGCCAGGTGATAAAGTGGTTACCGGCAGTATGCTCGGTCGGGTGCAGAGTTCCTACACGCCGACCGGTGCTGTCTTGGATGTGCAGTTGGATATCGCCAGCCGTACCGTCGACCTTGTAACCGATTTCAACCGTATCTTCTCCAAGAGTGAATGTCGAGCCCTCCACCAGTACCTGCTTTCCTATCATGGACAGGGCGGAAAGCCGATCTGAATTATCCTGGCTCGCGGCAAGTTTATCCATGGAGTCGTTCAGGTTAAACAGCTGTTCCAGTTGACTGTAATTGGCTAACTGGGCAGTGAATTCGGTCGGGTCGGATGGATTAAGCGGATCCTGGTTCTGGAGCTGAGCAACGAGAAGGGTAAGGAAGTCATCCTGGCCCAGAGTGTTTTTCTTATCAGTTGTTTGATCTGTCGCGTCGGCGGTTGCTTTGCCGGACTTGTCAACAGCCGTATATGCTTGTGATATTCCTGAAATATAGGTCATGTCAGCGCTCCTTATATGAGTACGCTTAAGTTTTGCTCTCCACCAAGCCTTTTTCCCTTTTCTTCATCCTCCTCATGAAGCGAGAAGGTAATGTGATTATTGCTTGATTGTGAAGGACGCTGGAATCGCTGGCGGTCAAAATGCTCTTGAAAAAGCTGGTTGTTACTGTCGTCGGCAGCTACCGTTACCTGCATATGTTCAAGATTCATCCCCTGCTGCGCAAGAGCTTCCCGCAGCCTGGGGAGATTGCGGTCAAGAATGTCCTGAACCTGAGGGTTCTGGGTGGTGATATGGGCCTTGATATTATCCTGTTCCACCTTGATCTCCATTCGCAGCTCACCAAGTTCCGCGGGATGAAGTCTGAGGGTGATCGTCCCGGTTTCCAGTTTTCGATTCAGTGTGAAGCGATCAACGACCTGATCGACAATCCGACTGTGGGGTATCTCTATGCCGGAAGGTAGATGCAGGGAGAGCGAGGTCGTGGTTTCCTGACCCGACCGGATGAGACCGGATGAACCGGCCTGATCTGGTGAAAAAACAGGTGGAGTTTCCTGCCCTGTCTGCATGACTGGAGATTGCGGACCGTTAGCGGACGCAGAATCCTGAGCCAGCGGCTGCCCGTCCTGTCCGGCTTGCTGCTGGCTGCCGGTATTGGTATCAGTATTCGTCTTTGTCGATACTCCGGGCAGGTTTGAATGAATAAAATTTGAGTTTATATCCTGGGGTTGCCGTGGAACTTCTACTCCGGAACCGCTTTTTCCATGCGCCGGAGCAGCTACCTGTTCAAGTTCGGGGGAAACAGTTGTGAGAACAGGTTCCCGGAGGAGTACAACACCGTTTTTTTGTACCTGCGTATTTACAGTTTCAGCCCTCTGCGGATCATCAATATCGGTCGAACGTTGATAGCTGAATTGAGCGCTCCAATTCTCAATGGTTAACTCCGGCCGATTATGGTTTTGTCCAAAAGTGACGCCTAATTCCCGGTCAGGGAAGGATTGTACTGTTGTGGTTTGCGCCGGGATAGAGCTAAGCTTTGCCTGTTCTCCATTTATCTCTTGCCTTATCGGTATCTCAGGAGCCCGAAACGTGTCCTGGAAGGATGCAATTTGTACGACCTTGTCAGTGCCTGAGAGTGTAACTGCTGTCATCTCTTGAGCTATGAATTGCCTATCCGGTAGGGCTGGAGTAACAGTGTTTACTTCCTCGGTGACAATCTGTCCGAGTTCTAACGGATTTTGCAGGGCTGCATTAACAAGGTTTATTTCACCTACGCTCATTCCTGCATTTTCTTCTGTCCTTTCAATGGAACCGTCAGTATGACTTTTATCCACTTGTATATCGTTTTTTTCGGCAGGATCAATTTTGTGACTGGCCGTGAACAGGTGTTGAATGAAATTTTCATTCGTGGTGTTCTCCGTTTTAGTCGCTGATTCGACAGGCGCGTCAGAAATCTGAGGACTGCCTGGTATAGAGGGTATTGCTTGCATTGAGGAACCTTATCAGGAAAAAATGGTTGCAACGTTACCGCATTATTCGCTGGTTGTTGTTTATTCAAGAGAGGAAAAGGCTGTTGTCAGTTTGGCTGCCTTGTCTCTGTCCATGTTGTTTAATAGTTTTGCAGCTGCCTTGGTTTTCATATCGGCAAGAATTGCAATAGCCAGCTTTTGTTCCAATGTACCGAAAATTCTTGCAGCTTTTTCCGGCGACATTTTTCCATACATTTTGCTGAGATCACGTATTCTCTTGAGCTCCCTCGCATCTTTTTCGGCAAGTAATTCTTTGAGCTGCAGACGGGCAGCTTCGAGTTGGTCAAGTTTCTTATCGACCTCGTCCTCTATTCTCTTTAGTTCCTTTTTACGGTTTTTGATGGATTCCTGTTCTTTGATCAGGTTTTGTCGTTCCTGCTGCAGGGCAAGCAGTAGTCTGCGTTCTTCCACCGAGCTGAACTGCTGTTTCTCGGGTCCTGCTTTAATCGGAGACACATCTGTATTTTCAGCATATGATAATGGACAGAGGAGCAAATATAAAAGCAAGGTGAGCAGAGAACGTATCATGATGGGTAGTTATGTATTACTTTGGCGCCCGTGGCGCAGGACGGCAACTTCATCAAGCATGGCCGCTTCTTTTTTATCTCTAAACTGTTTATAGGCAAGATTTTGCTTTTCCTTTAATTTTTCCAGGGCTTTTTTATCCTGACCTGCCTGGAGGAGACGCCTGCGCCTGCGAATGACTATTTTTTGCTGCTCTTCAAGTTCCGTATGCAGCTCCCTGAGAGCTTCCTGCAGGGTAAGGATTCTGTTTTCAAAGAGAAGCAATCGATCAACCGTTGTTCCTTCAGCCTTTTCGTGGGCAAGATCGGCATATAACCTTGCTAATCGTTTCTCCATCTGAAAGAGGTTTCCCTGAATTTCGCCCTCTTTTTTCTTGCTGGCAAAGAGCTTTTGCCGGGCCTCATCCGCAAGCTGTTTCCGGTAGCGCAAGACCGGTTCCATGGAAAACGGTTTCATTCTTCAGTTACAGGAGGATCCGGATTTTTTCTTCGCTCAATAGTCCTTCGTCCAGGGCGTCGTCGTTCGTTTCCTTTACGGTCACTGACCAGGATACCGAGATCACGAATGGTTTCCTCAAGTGAGGCGGATTCGTTGAATTCCTGACAGAGAAATTTGTTGATGGCATCAATCCGGGAAATAGCATAATCGATTTTTTTATTACTGCCGGCGGCATAGGCGCCAATATTGATCAAATCTTCAGAGTCCCGATAGACGGCCATCACGCTTTTGGCCTTGCCGGCAAGTTCAATCTGGCGCGGGGTTACAATATCGCGCATGACCCTGCTGGTCGACATCATGATATCAATGGCCGGATAATGATTTTTAGCGGCAATATCTCTTGACAACACGATATGGCCGTCAAGAATGGAACGAACGGCATCGGCTACCGGCTCGGTCAGATCATCGCCGTCGACGAGTACCGTATACAATCCGGTGATGGACCCTTTGTCTTTGAAACTGCCGGCACGTTCAAGCAGTTTGGGCAGGGTCGCAAAAACCGAGGGCGTGTATCCTTTAGTGGTCGGCGGTTCCCCGACAGCGAGACCGATTTCCCTCATGGCCATGGCAAAACGGGTCACCGAATCCATCATCAACAGGACGTTTTTTTCCTTATTACAGAAATATTCGGCAATGGCGGTAGCTACAAAGGCGCCCCGCATTCGAAGAAGAGGCGACTGGTCCGAGGTAACGACCACAATGATTGAACGTTTGAGCCCCTCTTCACCGAGATCACGTTCAATAAATTCGCGAACTTCACGACCCCGTTCGCCAATGAGTGCTATAACGTTAATGTCCGCCTTTGCATATTTGGCCATCATGCCGAGCAGCACGCTTTTGCCTACCCCGGAACCGGCCATGATGCCCATCCGCTGCCCAAGTCCGCAGGTAAGCATCGCATTGATGGCACGAATGCCAAGATCCAGCGGCTGGTTGATTTTTTTTCGCTGCATGGGACTTGGCGGCAGGCTGTAGAGCGGTGTTGTCTCGGCAAGATGCAGGGACGGTCCCTCATCCAGGGGCTGTTCCATTCCGTCAATAACACGGCCTAACAGCCCTTCACCAACACGTATGGCAGCGCTTTCCTTAATGACCCTTATCAGGCTGCCGGGACCCAGTCCCCGTACCTCGCCAAGGGGCATGAGCAGGGCCTGATCGTTGTTGTATCCGACAATTTCAGCTGGAATCGGGGGGCCCGGTTCAAGGGGACTGATTTCACAAAGAGATCCCACAGAGGAGTGGGGACAATATCCCTCCACCACCAGGCCGACAATGCGTCGCACCTTGCCGTAGACCCTGGGTGTGGATAACCGGGCGATATCATCAAGGCGGATGCTCATTGCTCATCCGATTGTTTGTCTTCCGGCACATCCGTATCCTGTTGTTTCGCACCATTATAGTTGGGACTTTTTTCTTCGAGAAAATCCCTTGCTGTTTCGAGTTGAGCTTCAATGGTGGCATCAACCGTGCAGATATCGGAGTCAAGCCTGCAGCCGCCACGGGCGATCTCGGGGTCGGTTTTTAACGTGATTTGTTGCAACTGCTGCACAGAGCTGATCAGCTCGGGTACCAGTTCCTCCACGACCGTCAGGTCTTCCGGGTTGAGCCAGATATCATATTCATTGTATTTCATTGCCAGGGCAATGGCATTGCGCAGGGTATTGACAATAACATCTCTCCCTGTTGTCAGCTCACGGCCGATAATTTTCTTGCTCAGGGCAATGACCAGGTTAATCATATCGCCCCGGCTTTGTTCGAGCAGATCCTGGTGAAGATTGTCAACCTCGGCACAGGCCTGGGTGAAGGCTTCAAGGGTCTTTTGCAGTTTTGTTCTCAGGGCCTGCTCACTTTCCAGATTACCCTGCTCGGCCTCTTGTTTCCCTTGTTCGTAAGCTTCAGCTCTTATTGCGTCGATATCCGGGGCAGGCGGCTGGGGTGCGAGGGGTGATGATACCTTGTCAATTGTAGTTGCATGTTGTGCGGAATCCGCGGCCGACGGTTTGATATCAGGCTGTTGAGAGGGCTGTTGCCGGTCAGATGGAGAAGAGGAGGGGTGGATTTCTTTACTTATGAGGGAAACGGGAGTGAAGGACTGGTCGTCTTTGTAAATTTTAGACGAGCTCATCTCCACCTCCCTTACCAAGGACAAGCTTGCCCTCTTCCTCAAGTTTCATGGCGATCTTAACAATAGTCTGCTGCATGGCTTCAACCTCAGACAGACGGACTGGTCCAAGCGCCTCAAGGTCGTCGCGAATCATGTCGGCAGCCCGGGCGGACATATTGGCAAAGATCTTTTCTTTCAGTTCATCCGAGGCTGTCTTCAGGGCAAGTGTCAGCGAATCGTTATTTACCTCGCGCAGGATCATCTGCAATGAACGGCCGTCCACTGCGGCAAGATCATTGAAGGTGAACATCTGTTTACGGATCTCTTCAACCATGTCGGGATCAACTTCTTCAAGATTGTCGAGAATATCGGCGTCAAGGTTGTTTTCCATATTGTCCAGGATTTCTACAACCTTGGAAATCCCCCCTATCTGTCGTTGGTCCTGGACTCCGCCAACCACACCGATTTCGCGATGCAGCGCGTCCTCTATCCGGTCAATAACACCGGGAGAAACACTGTCGATGGTTGCTATGCGGTAAATAACATCTGATTGCATCTCCTCCGGCAGGTGGCTGATGATGGCACTGGAATGATCCGGTGTCTGAGTGGAGAGCACCAGGGCCACCGTCTGTGGATGTTCATGCTCCAACAGGCCGGCGACCATGCCCGGCTGCATTTTGGCAATAGTCTCCAGGGGCCGTGTCTCCGTGCCGGTGACAAACTGTTTCATCAGGCTTTCTACCCGTTCTTTGTCCCCTGTGCCGGCAATGGTACTCTTTGCAAAATCCTGTCCTTTGATGACCAGTCCGGCCTGGGCTTCCGAGGACAGTTCGAAGTCAGAAAGAACGGCTGTCTTCAGATCCTCAGGTATATGTTCGATTTCAGCCATTGTCCTGGTGATCTTGAAGATTTCTTCATCGGTCATCTCGCGCATGACCTTGGCGGCTACCTCTTCGCCGAGACACATGAGCAAAATCGCAGCCCTGTGTATTCCATCAAGCTTGTCTTTTTGCTGAGCCATAATTCCTGTATCAACCTTTTTCGTGGATCCAGTTTTTCAGGATATGGGCGGCGAAAACAGGGTTGGTCTGGATGGCCTCTCGAATCCTCAGGACTGGATCACGCATCAGAGCTTCGAGTTCTTTCTTTTCTTCGGCCTGTACGGCTTCACTCTGTTCTTTTTCAAGTTCCTGCACGGTCTTATAATGTTGTGTGACGTCCTCGCGCACGGTTTTGATCAGCGGTCTGATCATAAGAAAGTAAATCAGCAGACCGCCAATCAGAAAGACACCGTAGCGGATGATCGGCATATATTGATAGAGCATATTCCTGGTCATTGATTCGGGTTCGGCAATGTTCACAGTCTCAATAAAAGGCATGGACGTGACCTCGATTTTATCACCCCGTGTTTTATCTAAACCCAAAGCTGATGAAATCATTTTTTTAAGTGATGCCAGTTCCGCCTCAGTACGGGGCAGGGTTTTTTCAGGTTCTTTTTTTGTTGCCGGGATGATTTTGTCCGCAACCAGCACGGAAACGGAAATCTTCTTTATCGTTCCCACCGGATTGACTGTCTTTGAGACTACTTTACTGATTTCATAATTGGTGGTTTTCTGTGCCCTGCTTGAAGGTGGAGTGGCACTGGCTGCGGAGTTGGTGTTTCCCTGGAGATTAGACTGGACGCCGGGTACACCGCCGACAATTTCAGATCCTGATTTTTCTTCGTTAATCTGTTCACTGCGAATGACCGGTTCTTCAGGATCAAAAATCTCTTCGGTTTTTTCAAATTGAGCAAAATCCAGGGAAGCCGTTATCCTGACCATTGCTTTTTTTGATCCCAGTGCCTTGTCAAGCAGTGCCTGCGCACGCTCTTCCATGCTTTTTTCTACCTGAACCTGAAATTCGAGCATGTCCGGTGACAGGGTACCCAAAAGGCCCTTGTTGCCTGTTCCGGTTAAGATTTTCCCGTTCTGGTCAATGACCGTCACATGATCAGTATCCAGTCCTTCTATGGAACCTGAGACGAGATAAACAATCCCCTGGATCTGGGTCTCGCTCATCCGACGACCGGGTTGAAGATTAACGATAACCGATGCGGTCGCCGGTTTCTGCTGGTCTTTAAAAAGCCGTTTTTCAGGCAGGGCCAGGTGGACCCTGGCCGATTCTACCGGGTTGAGCGAGGCAATTGTACGGGCAAGTTCACCCTGCAGGGCACGGGTATAATTAACTCTCTGGACAAAATCCGTCAGGGCAAAGGATTGTTTGTCAAAGATTTCAAAACCGACGCCTCCGCCTCTTGGTAGTCCGGCAGAGGCAAGTTGCAATCGCATTTCATGGACGGTGTTGACCGGCACTCGAATATTTTTGCCGTTATTTGTCAACTGATACGGTGTGTTATTCCCCTTGAGGCGATCAACAATGGAAGCGGCGTCGCTTTCATCGAGGTTTGCATAGAGCAACTGGTAATCTGCGGTTCTTGCCTGAAGAATGATAAAGGCAAACAGGGCCAGGGAAATCAGGGTGACCGCCATCAGGGCAAGTTTCCTGGGAAGGGGCCATTCATTTATTCGGCCGATCAGTACTTGAAAGCCGTTTTTCGGGTTTTCTGTCCGGGGCGTTGCGTCGGTTTGTTCAGCCATTTTTTAGTCTATGGGTTGTAAGTTTAGGCTATCTTGGAAAATTGCTATTTTGCCAGATCACTGCGTCACAGTGAAAAGAAAATGCTCACATATGACGACTATGCTGCTCTTTTTATTTTCACTGTTCCTTGTCCCGGGACAAAATATCTAATTTTTCAAAGCACCCTTTAGGTAAAACGCTTATACGTTTGAACACTGATACACTTAAACATTTAATCACACCTGCATCCGCATGATTTCCTGGTAAGCCTCGAGAGCCTTGTTGCGGACCTGCACCATAAAACGAATGGAAATATCCGCCTGTTCCATGGCAATCATTGCCTCGTGCAGGTTTTTTGCTCCTCCTGCATGGAGTTGTTGAACGGCGGAATCTGCGGATTCCTGCTGATTTTTGACCTCACTGACTATGCCGGAAAGCATGTTGGTGAAATTTTTTTCGGTCTCGGCAACATCGGATTTTTTATCCGCAGGTTGAAGCGTCGGCAGTTGTATTCCCTGAATCGGTTGCATGGCGTGGTCTCCTATTACTTTTCAGCAAGGGCAGGCTATCCTATCTGCCAATTTCAAGCGCTTTTAATGCCATCCGTTTGGCCGATTTGATCGTTGTCGTATTCGCCTCATAGGATCTTGTGGCCGACATCATGTCCGTCATTTCCTTGAGCACATTGATATTCGGCATTTCTACATATCCATCTTTTCCGGCATCGGGATGGGAGGGATTATAAATCCGTTGCGGAGGCTTATCATCTTCCAGTATCTTTGCCACCTTTACCCCGCTGACACCCTGGTTCATGCTGCTCTGCAGGTGGTCGGCAAACGGGATGGCGGTTGATTCAAAATAAACGGACTTTTTCTTATATGGCCCGCCCTCGGGAGTGGATGTGGTTTCTACGTTAGCCAGGTTTGAACTGATGGTATTGAGCCTTGTTCGTTGGGATTTTAAAGCTGATGCTGCTATTTTAAAGGTCGTAAAGAGATTCATGATGACTCCACATAGTTGTTTGTTGCTGAAGTATGCAATTTACCTGCCATCGTTTGCGGCATACTTGAGTATGGATAATTTTTTATTGAGCATGGCGACTGCCGCTTCATAGAGAATTTCGTTTTCGGAGAGCTTGACCATTTCCTGGTCAACACTGACAGAATTCTGATCGCCTATCCCTGTCTTGTCCTTATGGAGGACGATTTCTCCTTGAATTTGTTCGACATTTGAGGGAGTTACACCGATATGATTTTTACTGGTCGCCACCGGTGACAGGTTCCCGCCTAACATGGCGCTTTTCAGCTGGTCTTCGAATTCAAAAGATGCGGCTGAGTAGCCCGGTGTTTCCGCATTAGCAATATTTGAACTGATCACCTGCTGGTTGCGGGTACGGAGGTCAAGCACCTTTTGCAACAGGTTCATGGTTGTGTCAAATTGTTGAATAAATGGCATTGCTTCCTCCTGTATCAACCAGACAACCAGCTTGTTTATTCCGGTTGTTTTTTTTTATTGTCGAGTTTGTTCAGTGCTCACTCAATTTATGGCATCTACTTTCAGCTGCAGAATGGAAATTTCCTCTTTGGCCAGTTTCTTCCAGTGAGGGTCTTTTCCTTTTTCGGCAAGTTGTTGAAACTGCTTAAGCGCAATCTCGGGTTTACCTGTTTTGGAATAAATTTCCGCTAATCGAAACATGGCCTGGTCTCCATACGGGTCTTCCTCCCGCAATCGCATTAAAATAGGAATGGATTTTTCGTATTGTCCGTTCTGAAACAGGGATTCAGCAAGCATGTAGTCACGTTCGCCTCCGCTCCAGGATGAGAGTTCATTTCCTGACAGCTGTTTAATGACTTTGTTCCATTGGTGCTGTTCAAAATAAATTTTTGTGGCCGTTTGTTCTATTTCCGGTGTGGAGGGCCTGTCCGGCATAGCAAGAAGGCGCATGGCGATTTTAAGATCGCCATTTTGCATGAGGGCTTCGACTCGGAGAAGAAAGATATCGGCAGCCTTTGGACTGTCTGTAAAGCGGGAAAAGAAACGATTGGCATAGTCCTCAACAAGTTCATAGCGGCCACTGTTGTACAGGGCGGTAATCATGGGAAGGTACACCTTTTCATGCTCTTCTTCCGTGGAGACTTCAAGGATATATTGATAGGCGCGAACCGCTCGATCAAAGGCTCCAAGCTGTTCATAGGCTCGGGCAAGATCGTAGAGGAGGTCTATGCCGAGCCAGCCGCGGGCAAAAAAAAGGCGATTTTGTTTGGCAAGAACAAGAGCGGCAATATATCTTCCGCCTGCGATCATTTCTTTCAAAGTGTCGGGAAGCTGGGAGATAATTAACGCTCTTGTTTCGACCTTCAAGCTGCCGTGGCGAAAGTCGCGCAGGATTTGCATGGCCTGGGTAATACTTGTTTCATGTTGACCGGTAAGGGCGTTAACCATTGCCTGCTTTACCAGCGCCTCTTCACGCAGCTGCACCAGGTTTGCCGATTCGCCTGTTTGTCCATAGGTTGCGGAAGCCTGGTGTGCAGGCAGGGTTCCCTTGAGAAATTTGATGTCCGTCATTTTCAGCCGCGCCCGGAAATCTCCTTCGGACTTGGGGAAAGCATTCTGGATATGGCTGAATAGTGGGAAAATTCCGGTCCATTTTTCTCCGCTGTGCAGTTTGCTCATGGCCAGTCGAAACATGGCAAGGGGCTGCATGTCGGTCCCACTCAGCAGTTTCACGAGGAGGTGGTATTTTTTTGCGGCCTCTTTAAATCGTTGATATGTATACAGCGCGTCACTGTACAGGGCCAGGGAACGAGGTTGCTGGTCAATAATCTTTCCCTGCTTGTCAAGATTTTGATAGGCTACCAGTGCCTTGATTGTTTCCCCGGAGTCAAAATAGGTGTCAGCCTGTCGAAGCAGTCGTAACAGCTTAGCCCTGCCAAGGTAGGCGATATCGTCTCTTTTTAGAATTTCGACGGCCTGGTTGATGCGACCTGTTTCCAGAGCAAGTTCGGCCTGGAAAATATTAAGGTATGGGACAAGTGGATTGTTGCTTTTAAGAAGCTTTCGTAGTTTTGCAAGTTCCAGAGAGGGTAAGTAGGGGTCTTTATGCTTTGCTACAGCATACAAAAACAGCAGCCGGGCAAAGGTGGCCAGGGTAGTGTCTGGATAGGTCAGGCCAATTTGTTGTAAAAGATTATAGGGCACCTGGTACTCACCGCCACGGACAAGGCATTCGGCATAGGATAATAATAATCGTTTTCGGTATCCTTCGTTTTCTTCAAGTTCCAGTTGAGTTTTTATGGCTTCAGAGGCCTGCTGCCATGCTTTTTGCTTACTTAGGGCAATACTTTCAGCCTGAAGCCATTGTTCCGGCGGGATCTTTGGAGGAAGAGCTGCGGCCAGAGGAAAAGGAGGCAGGGAAAAATGTAGTTTCGGCCGGACTATAACCTTGTTTTCGTAGGTACGAATAAAGAGCCTCCAATCGGTCCCATAATCCGAAGCATAGAGGGGATTCGTAAAATCAATTTCTTTGCGATTGAGAAGAGTTATACCGTGAAGCCGTGCGGAAAGGTCGGGGTAACGGGCTGATAATGGGTTGCCGAGCAGAACATCCAGCATCAGGGAAGAGGTTTCCGGTATCTGTCGGGTGCGAACATTTTGCGGAGGATATCTGAAGTAAAAGGAAAGCAGCAGGTGTTCCGGCTGTTTTTTTTTGATCATTTTAATCATCTTGTCATTGCCTGGGAGTTCCGCAAAGGTCTTGGCAGGGACAGTATCCGTTAATACCAGGTCTATTCGTTTTCCTTGAGTTTCAACCCTGTAGGTCGGTAACTCTGAAAAACGAAGGAAAACCTGCATTCTGCTGGTCTCCGTAGTCAGGGTGACCTGGTTCAATATAGAGCCGGCCCATGTCTGTTGGTCCGGGAGGGCAAGCAGGAACAAAAAAAGAGGCAGTATTTTGGCAAAATTTATCATCAGTTATCTACGAGGCACTGTTTTAATGCTCTATTAGCAAGTATTATTCCAGAGTGGCATTTGTTTTATTTCGTAATAGAAAACCACCCCCTTTGGGGGTGGTCAGAGTTCAACGGCTTTGCCAGTTGAACATA
>JANTGH010000019.1 GCA_024763055.1 Desulfobulbaceae bacterium | reverse complement strand
GTCAATACGGAAAATGCGTTCGATCTCGTTAACAGTCTTACCGGGAGCGGCATAATTCAGACATACATAATATCCCTGAACCTCTTTTTTAATTTCATAGGCCAACAGTTTGATACCCCAACGGTCGGTGTTGATAATTGATCCCCCGTCATCGGTGATAATGGCACAGGTCCGATCAATGATTTCCGTGAATTGATCTTCACCCAGATTTGGGCGGAGAATAAAAGTGGTTTCGTAATGACGCATGATTCCTCCTCGTGGTCAATGTGGCCCTCGCTTCAGTCTTTTCAGGAGAGAGCGAGAAGGTTATGATTTAAAACTTTCTATATTACCATTGAAGGTATTTGTGTCAAGAATAAAAAAGATCTGTCCGGTATGAGTATTGATGGACAAGGTTTATGTTCGGTTTTTGGCTTCCGGCTGTAGTTTTTCCAGCTTTTTAATAGCCTCCCATTGCTCCTTGAGTTCCTGTTCATTACCAGTCGGGGTGTCTGCGAACACATGAGGGTGCCGGTAGATCATTTTGTCGATAATCGACTGCAGGGCATCATCGGTGTTAAAATGTCCCTGTTCGCGAAACATTTCGCAGAGCATGGTCAGTATATAGAAGAGATCACCAATTTCTTCGCAGATGTGTGCGGGATTACCGTCATCAATGGCCTCGGCAAGTTCATTTGTTTCTTCAAGAAGATATTTTTTTATACCGGCCGGGGTTTGTTGCCTGTCCCACGGGCAGCCATTTTTGTCCCTCAGGCGTGCAATAATTTCAAGGAGTCTGATAAATTGGTCGGATTGTATCATGGTAAAATATTGTGCGCTTTAAGATATTGGTATGGGGAGAGGGGAACCCGCGGATATGCAGGGGGAGTAAGCAGTGCTGCAATGGAATAATGCAGGATAGGCGGTGGATTCAAAACAAAAAATGTCTGGGTCAGGAACCGATAACCTGCAGCGCCTTGTCAATTTTATCATACTCATTAAGCTGAGAATCGCGAAGGAATGTATCGATTTGATCAATTTTCAACTGTAAATCAGCAGCGGTAATTTCCAGGTTCTGAATAGTTTGCGCGGCTGACGACTCGGTGACATCCATGGCATTTCGCAGGTCATCAGCATTACGGACAAGAGATTTAAGCTGAGCAATTTTTTCAAGCCGCAGGAACAGTTCATCAAAATTGACCGGTTTTTCAAGATAATCAACGGCCCCTTTTTTCATGGCATCCACAGCGGTGTCAATTGATGAATGTGCGGTTATGACAATGACTTCCGTCATTATATCCTTATCTTTTGCAATCTGCAAAAGTTCAATTCCACCGATATCTCCCGGCATGACGAGGTCGGTTATAACCACATCGAAATGGGAGGAAGCCAACTTCCCGGCCGCTTCAACGCCATCAACGGCAACTGTCACACCGTATCCCACGTCCCCAAGTCTTTTTTCCAACAGACGACGGATTACAGGATCATCGTCGGCAACAAGAATTGACATGTTCATAAAGAATCCTCCAACGTAAAACAAAGCGCCATTATTTGTCGGTTTCGTAAAAAGTCTTAAACCTAAATCCAGAGTGCATCTTGCGGTCAACCATCTTTCTGGATCCCCGACAGCAACACTCGGGGATGACGATTCGTCCCCGACAGCAACACTCGGGGATGACGATTCGTCCCCGACAACAACACCCGGGGATGACGATTCGTCCCCGACAACAACACCCGCAGATGACGTACTACCTCAGGAATGACGGATTCAACGACTTTCCAAGGATAACACTTTTCAGCAGAACATCATTATTTCAATTGATAAAAAATTGAGCGCAAATGCCTTTTGGGCGTAAAACGAGAGCAGATACCAGTCAATGATTCCGTTGAACCGATAATGAGATAGCCGTCCGGTTCAAGGATATCCGCAATTTTGTTAAACAGTTTTTTCCGGTCTTCGAGAGTAAAATAAATAGCCACATTTCGACAAAAAACAATATCAAATTTGCCTAATCCGGCAAAGGGCAGCATGAGATTGAGTTTGCGAAAATTAGCCATTGCCCTGATTTCATCCTTGATTTTCCAGAACCCACCGGACAGGGTAAAATATTTATTGAGCTTGTCTCGGGTCAGGCCGCGTTCAATTTCAAATTTATTGTATTTTCCCATACTGGCCTGTTTGACCGCCGCATCGGAAATGTCGGTACCTAACAGTTTGATATTGTATTTAGAAATATCGTTTAACAATTCTTTGAGGACAATGGCAATGGAGTACACTTCCTGGCCGGTGGACGAGGCGGCGCTCCAGATGCGCAGGGGTGTTTTCAGGCGTGGTGATCTCGGTGTGCGGGCATCAATCAGGTCCGGGAGAATTTTGTTGCGTAACAGTTCAAAGGGCCCGTTATCTCGAAAGAACAGTGTTTCGTTGGTGGAAATAGCATCAATGATCTGTTTTTCAATGACCTTGCGGGCATCCCGTTTCGCCTTCTGGTAGAGTTCCTGATAGCTGCCGCAACCGTGTTCTTCGACAACACTGGAAAGTCTTGTTTCAAGAAGGTATTTTTTTGAAGCCTCGAGATGGATACCGGAAATATCGTGAATATAGCCGGTTATTGTCTTGAGTTCTTCGGGAGTGATCTTGATCATGGCCCGGGTCTGCTTATCCTTTCACCGTCTTGGTGATTTCAGCGGCAATGCGGTCAAGCGGGGCGACCACATCAATCAGTCCTTTTTCCGCCGGCGTTTTGGGCATGCCGTAGACAACGCATGTCGCCCTGTCCTGGCCGATGATGACGGCCGATTTTTTCTTCAGGATTTCCAGCCCCTTTGTCCCGTCCGAGCCCATACCGGTCATAATGACGGCAGTAGTCCGGCCCACATAGTAGTCGGCAACCGAGCGGAAGAGATAGTCGACCGACGGTCTGCATGAATTTTCCGGGGGATCATTGGTCAGTTTGATTAGCCGGTTTTGTCCGTCGGTTGAGGCAACCAGCTTCATCTGTTTTCCTCCCGGAGCGATGTAGGCGACATTTGCCCGGATTGGTTCACCATCTTCAGCCTCTTTGACGGACAGAGCGCATTTCGCATTCAGGCTGGCGGCAAGTGATTTGGTGAAGACCGGCGGCATGTGCTGGACCAGAACAATGGGCACTCCCAGGTCACCGGGCAGCATGGGCATCATCCGTGCAAGCGCGTTGGGTCCGCCGGTGGAAATGCCGATGGTCACTATCTCGGATTTACCCCGTCGAACGGCTCCCCTTGCAACTGCGTTGGCGGGACGGGCAGGAGTTCGTTGCCTGCCTGCTGCCGGCAAAGGGCGTGGACGTGGAGGCCGACCACCCATGGATCCGACTGTTGTTCTGCCCGTTTGAAAGGCCTTGATCAAAGGTGTCAGGAGTCCACGTAACTGTTTTTTTGAGTCGGCAATGTTGGTTGTATTTGGTTTGAGCAGGAAGTCATAGGCGCCGAGCTCAAGCGCTTTCATGGTCATGTCCCCACCTTCGGAGGTCAGGGTGGAGACCATGATGGCGCTGACTCCGGGCGCTTCTTTGTGCAGATGCTCCAACACTTCAATGCCGTTCATTTCAGGCATTTCAATGTCAAGGGTGAGAAGATCGGGCTTGAGGGTTTTGACTTTCGACATTGCAATTTTGCCATTATGAGCAACTCCGACCACCTCAACTCCGGGGATCTCTTGTAGAACATCACTGACGGCCTTGCGGTATACAATAGTATCGTCCACAACAAGCACTTTTATTTTTTTTGCAAGCATGATTACCTGATATCTTTATCTGAAGACAGAGGACAGAGGACAGAGGACAGAGGACAGAGGACAGAAGACGGTTCAGTTTGCGCCTGTGGCGATGGTGATCAGTGTTTTATCTCCACCAGACGGTCTGGCTCACTTTCGTGACACCACGCAGCATGCGTGAGCTCATGTCCTGAACCATGGCTCAATTATCAAAATTTCCCGCCCGCCCATGGCGATGGCTTTCCTTCTCTATTTTCAACACCTCCTCGACGTTGAGAATACCGATCAGTTTATTTTCGGTTTTATAGACGCCGGTAAAAAATGTCCCCTGAATACCGCTCATATTAGCCGGCGCGGATTCGATGCGGTCGGGATCGGCCATAACCACATCGCTGATACGCCGGACCAGCAGGCCAATATGTTCTCCCGGCGCATTGACTATGATGTTGCGGGGATCATCGCCCAGATCGGTTTCCCCAAGCCCTAATTTTTTCCCAAGATCAACAATGGTAACAATCTGACCGCGCAGGTTTAAAATTCCATCTACATAATCAGGGGCCTGTGGCACCTTGGTCATCTCCATCAACTTATTGATTTCCTGAACTTTCAAGATGTCCATGCCGCAAAGGGCATCACCAATATAAAAGGTGGCAAGTTCAAGGATGTTTTTATCTTGATTTGTCTGTGTTTCCATGGTCGTTTATATCCTCAAATTTTGTGATTAACCAAGGTTGAATTTTTCAATCAGTGTCCTCAGGTTGGCGGCATACCCTTTGAGCTCATTTGCCTTTTCCTTAACCTGGCTGGTTCCTTCCGTGATTTCACCAGCCGCCTGGTTGACCTGGGTAATGTCGGTTGCAATTTCCTGGGAAACAGTCGAGCTTTGCGCCACGTTTTCCGCGACCTCACCGATTCCCTCACCGGCCTGCTGGATATTGACGGTCAGCTCGGTCATGGTGCCGGCCTGTTCATCAAGGGCGGTTGCGATGTTGGAGACGATTTCGTCAATTTCATTGATGATTTCGGTAATGGTTCTAATGCCGCCGACAGTGACACTCGTTGAGTTCTGGATGCTTTCGATCCGTTGTTTGATTTCGCCGGTCGCCTCGGCCGTCTGTTTGGCCAGGTCCTTGATTTCATTGGCGACAACGGCAAAGCCCTTGCCTGCCTCACCGGCCCTGGCCGCTTCAATGGTGGCATTTAAGGCAAGCAGGTTGGTCTGGGAGGAAATTTCGGTGATGGTTTCCGTGACCTTGCCGATGTCCTGGGCCGAATCGCCCAGTTCATCCACCTTGGCCGAGATATCAACAGCTTCCTTAACCGCCTGGTCGGTGATATCCTTGGCCTTGGCCGTGGATTGCTGGATCTCGCCAACCGTGGAGCCGATTTCCTCGGTGGCCGTGGTCATCATGTTGACATTAGCTGCCGCCTCTTCCGTGGCTGCGGCCACGCTGCCCATGTTGGTGCTCATCTCTTCAGCCGCCGCGGCAACACTCTCTGACCGCTGGGAAGTATTCGAGGCTTCGGAATTCATTTGCTCAGCAACACTGGAAAGGTTGTCCGAAGACAGATTCAGGTTGCTGCTGTTCTCCCGAATATCCCGCACCATTTTCCGGGTATTGGCAATAAGGGCATGCACCGAAACATTGAGTTCGGAAAATTCGTCCTGGACAACGGCCCCGTAACAGGCCTTGCATTCGCTGCAGGAATTGTATTCACCGGAAAGAATCTTCGGGCACTGAATGTTAGGAGAGGCAGAACCGGCCTCTTCCCAGCAATAGCCGGTTTTGCCGTACATGGAGCAGTCGGTTTTGCCGCATTGTAGAGTCTCGGAACAGTTGACACCGGCAATTTTCGAGGTATCGGCCTGGGTGCTGAGATCACCACTAGAGGCAGCTTCAAGCACCTTGTTGACTGCATGCAACGGCCGGTCAATCATAAAGTTGAAAATGAAAAAGACAAGAACCAGAACTGCCACAAGGGCAAGCAGACCCATTCCAACAATGGTAAGAGCGGATTTTTTTGCGGCAGTCAGTTTGTCGGTGATATCCAGCGGCACGATTGTCACTCCTACCAGCTTGCCGCTGTAATCAGGCAAGGGCGTATATATGGATATAACATCTCTGCCATCTTTTTTGCTTTCGACAATAGTCTCTTTCCCATCTTGCATAACTTTACTTAACAGGGGATAGGTTTCCGGCAACAGATTGCCGGCCATGGTCTTAGCCTGATATTTAAAGCCGTTGCCGTCAGGGATGACAAAGGAAAAATCAACCCCGACTTTTTCCTTGATGGTTTTCAGCAGGGTATCGTTGATCGGCATGCCGAACTCCACCGATCCAACCGGCTGTCCTTCATAATTGACCGGAACAACGGCGCGTACAGAGACACCGGCCCTGCCGACCTCAAGACCGAATGCGTCCTGATGGGTTCTGTTGACGGCAAGCACGGTGTGGCGAAAGCTTGAGAGATCATCACCGTGTTTGCCGGGCTTCTGCAACCGGAGAAAGGAGGTTGCCGGCGGCAGGTGAAAGTGAAATACGTTGAGGTCAATAATCTTTTTGAGATCATGGTAAATGGGCATGGTCACTCCAAGCAGAGCCACCCTGTCCCGCTGCCCAAAGTATTCCTGCACTTTGAGACTATCGGCAATGGCATGGGCCAGGAGTCGCAGTTGTGTCGCGCTACGCTCAAGTAGTTGTTGATTGATCACGGCAGCATCATATTCAAGCGTTGTCGTGGTCTT
The DNA here is from genome assembly GCA_024763055.1 of Desulfobulbaceae bacterium. Lineage (GTDB taxonomy): Bacteria > Desulfobacterota > Desulfobulbia > Desulfobulbales > Desulfobulbaceae > DRLX01. The sequence goes on along the minus strand of JANTGH010000019.1, from coordinate 31,117 downwards.
TTTGCGAGCATCATTTATAGTGCTCCGATACATCAGGATGACCGGAACGGCGATCATCAAGCCGATAATGATCCCAAGGGCCACCAGGGTCCTGGTTTTTACCCTTTTGGGTGTAATGCGTCGAAGAAAATTCATGGGTGATTCTCCTGCTTAAAAGTAAAACTTGTTTTTACAAGATGTCTTAGACTTTAAAACGATCTATCATTTTCCGGAGATGTCTTGCCACTTCATTGAGTCGATCAGTACTGGTCCGGACATCGGCCGACCCTTTGGAAATAGCTTCCGAGGCCTGGTTGACTTCACCGATATCCTGGGCTACTTCGCCGGCCACGGTGGAGACCTGGGCCACGTTTTCCGTTACCTCCTGGATACCGATAGAGGCCTGGCTGATATTCTCGGCGATCTCGCCGGTTGTGGCCGACTGTTCCTCAACCGCGGTGACAATGGAGGCTACGATTTCATTCACCTCGCTGATGACCCTGGTGATCTGTCCGATCTGATCCACTGTGCCCTCGGTGGAATTCTGGATGGAATCGATGCGGGATTTGATTTCACCTGTGGCCTCGGCAGTCTGCTTGGCCAGTTCCTTGATTTCATTGGCAACAACGGCAAAACCCTTGCCCGCCTCTCCGGCCCGGGCCGCCTCAATAGTGGCATTTAAGGCTAACAGGTTGGTCTGTTCGGAGATTTCCGTAATGGTCTCGGTTACCTTGCCGATTTCATTGGCGGCAATGCCTAACTCATCAACCTTTTCCGAGGCGGATCCGGCCTCTTCAACGGCAGTCTTGGTAATGGTCTGCGCCTTTTCCGTAGAGGTGACAATACCGTTGATGGTCGAGGTCATCTCATCGGTTGCCGTGGAAACAAGGGCAATGTTGGTGGCCGCCTCTTCGGTGGCCGCGGCAACGGTCGCCATGTTGGCGCTCATCTCCTCGGCCGCCGCCGCTACCGAATTTGTGCGACCGGCGGTATCTTCGGCGCTTTCCGTGAACTCATCGGCAGTGGCCCCTAATTCATTGGAAGAATCAAGCAGGGTGGCGCTGGAAGAGCCGATGTCCTTCACCAGTTCGTTCAGCTTGCGGGTCATCTCGCCCATGTTGAGCACCATCCGGCCGATTTCGTCCCCGGTTTTTGCCTTGAGCGTTCCTGTCAGGTCGCCCCGGGCAACAGTGTCCATAAAGGTATTGGCCTGGCGCAGGGTGGTAACGATTGAACGCTGCAGGATAATCCAGGTAACCGCCACGACAAAACCGATGATTCCGAGCAGCCAGAGAAGGACATTTATCCTGGCCCGGGCAACCGCCCTGTTGGCCTCGGCCAGGGAACTGGTGATTTCAAATGCGCCATGTATTTCACCGGTTTTCCATCCCTCTTTGATGCCGCCGGTCACATCTGCCTCGCCTTTTGGATCGCCGTGGCAGAACAAACACTCGCTGGTCAGCCGGATGGGTTTGAAATATCTGATCTGGTCCTTTTCTATAATGATCTTTTCAGATAGATTTTTATTTTTAAGTTCGGCAAGCACCTGCTGCTCCAGGGCGGTGGGCGTATTTTTCGGATTTCTCGGCGACATTTTTGGTGCCCGGAAAGTATAACCGGCCTCCTGGGCCTTGTCTGAGGCGACCTGGAGGGCGGTTACCACCGGCACGGCATCTAAAATGTTGTCTGCGTTCAGCTGGTCAAAGGGCGTGATAACACCGCTCTTGAGCTTCTTTGCCATTCGGTCACGAGTGGCCTCCGCCATCAGGACAATTCCGCTGCTTTTTGAAATAATAGCATGTTCAGCGCCCTTGCGGATGTCATTGACCCGCTGCCAGGCAAGGATCGAGCCCACAAGGACAGGGCCGAGAACAACCAGAAATAAAATTTTCCACTTGATGCTTAGATTTTTCATTGATTTTGCTCCTGTCTAATCAGACCGTTTCCGCTTCCTTGACATAGCGGTGCACGCATTCCATCAGGCGTTCCTTGTCAAGTTTGATATGGTATTCATCAATGCCGACGGCTTTGCCCTTGGCCACGTCTTCATCACCGGCCAGGGTGGTCAGGGCAATGACCGGCAGGTGAGCGAATCTGGAATCCCGGCGTATTTTCTCCGTCATTTCAAAACCGTTCATGTTGGGCATTTCAATATCGGTGACCACCATGGTGATCTCGTCAAGATGGTCCTCAAGGACTTGCAGGGCCTCGACGCCATCTTCGCCTTCCAGCACATTAAAGCCCGCCTCTTCCATGTAGCCGCGTACCTGGTTGCGGAAGAAATTGGAGTCTTCAACAATGAGGATGGTCGGGGCCTCACCTTCTTCGGCTACTGTTTCGGAAATGGCGTGGTCGGCGAACCATTCAGGATTGATGGTCTGCACTATTTCAAAAATGTCAACCAGCATGGTGGTGTGACCATTGATTATTGCAGACCCCATGATTCCTGTCTGTTTTAAGGTGACATCGTCGATATCGGCGGCAATTTCTATGGCGTCGATCGGACCGATGGCAAGCAGGCCGATGTCTTTGCCGGCAAGATTAAAGACAATGACCAGCAGATCATCCTGATCGGCAAGCGGCTGCACCATGGCAACCTCATCAATAGCGAGCAGCGGCAGACTGCCGCCTCGGTATTGCATGACCCGTCTGCCGCCGACCTCTTCAATATCGCTGTGCTTGATTTTTTCCACCCGTTCCACCTGATTGAGCGGAACCGCAAACTGTTCATTCGGCGAGCTGGAAAAGGTCAGCAGGGCCTGTTTATCCTTGGCCTTGATAATGGCGTCCTTGGCCGCTTCCGCCAGTTCGTTGGCGCGCTCAGTGCCATCGAGCGAGGTGAGTCCGGCCATGCGGGAGAGGTTGCTGACATCAAGGATAAGAGCAATACGACCATCTCCCATAATGGTGGCGCCGGCGTAGCCCTTGCATTGCTGCAAATGCCTGCCAAGCGGTTTGATAACAATTTCTTCGGAATCCTGAAGACGGTCGACAATCAGGCCGTATTTCATGGAACCTGTGGAAACAACCACAATGTTCAGAGCGCTGGCAGGACTCTGCCTGCGATCTTTATCCTCCCGTTTACAGGTTGGAGTTTCGGCCTGCTCTTTGCTGCGCTCTTCCGGCGCCTGACCGGCGGAAAGAGGGCTGGATTTGGACCGGCGGTCGGCCACCACACGGCGGCGATCAGGATTGACCTCATCGCTTGTCGGGTCATAATAGGTTCGCGGGATATCAAGCACGTCGGAGAGCCGGATCAATGGCAGAAGGTTGCCCCGCAACCGGACGACCTCTGCATTGCCGACCCGCTCGACCCGTTCCTTGACTTTGGCGGCGGGAATGCGAAGCAGCTCTTCAAGATTGACCTGGGGAATGGCATACCGCTCGCCGCCGGTCATAACAATCTGGCAGGGAATAATGGCCAGGGTCAGGGGAAGTTTAATACTGATGGTGCTTCCCTTGCCGATTTCGGACTCGATTTCAATGGAACCGCCAAGCTGATCAAGGTTGGTCTTGACCACATCCATGCCCACGCCGCGTCCGGAGACATCGGTGACCTTTTTTGCCGTGGAAAATCCGGGCAGCAGGATCAGGTTGATCCGTTCCTTATCCGACATGGCCTTGGCCTGCTCGGGCGTGATCAACCCTTTGTTGATCGCGGTTTCGGCTAATATATTTCCGTCAAGACCCTTGCCGTCATCACTGATCTCGATCACGACCTGGCCAGCCGCGTGGTAGGCCTTGAGAACGATTAATCCCTTGGGGTTTTTTCCTTTTCTCGCCCGTTCATCCGGGGATTCCACCCCGTGGTCAACGGAATTTCTGACAAGATGGGTCAGGGGATCATTGATCGACTCAATAATGGTTTTATCGAGTTCAACATCCTTGCCGACAATGGTCAGGTCCATCTGCTTACTGAGCTTCTTGGACAGGTCACGGACCACGCGCGGAAATTTATTGAACACGTTGCCGATGGGCTGCATCCTGGTCAGCATGATGGCTTCCTGCAATTCCGAGGTAACCAGATCGATGCGCTGGCCGACAGCTTCTGCATTGCGGACATCTCCAGAGGTGATGGTCTGTAAGAGCTGGTTGCGGGACAGGACAAGCTCTCCGGCAAGGTTCATCAGCTGGTCAAGGAGACTGACCGTTACCCGAATGGAGGTATCGGTTTTATGAGTGCTGCTTTTTGCCTTTTTTGCGGGTTTTTTTGCCGCAGGTTTTACATCCGGGCTGCTGACGGCCGCCGGCGCCGCCGTTGTTGTCGGGGCAGGCTCCGGAGTGGGCTCAGGCGTCTGTTCAACAACAGGTTCGGGTGTGCTTTCAGCCGCGGGTTCGGCGACGGCTTTCGGCGGTTCCTGTTCTTCAGCGATCGGCGTTGATTCGGCCTCCATTGCGGGCGGCTCAGGTTCGGCCGGGGCTTCTTTCTTCTCTTCCTGCTGGTCAGAAGGTTTCTGAGGGGCATTGCCGCCTTCGTAGATAGTGTTTAAGGCTTCGACATGCTCAGTGATGTCAACATCATTACTGTTTTCCACATCCTCAATGAGCTGCTGCAACTCATCGGAGGCGAGCAGGAGAACATTGACAATGTCGGGATCAGGGACCAGCTTTTCACTTCTGATCAAACCAAGAACATTCTCGGCGGCATGGGCCAGGTTCTGAATGACCGTAAGCCCCATGAAACCGGCCCCGCCTTTGATCGAATGGGCGGCACGGAAAACCTTGTTGACCAGATCGACATCAATGTCGGCGCCGCCTTCCTCAATAGCCAGCAGGTCATTTTCAATGTCGGCAAGATGTTCCAGTGATTCCTCAATAAATCCCTGCAAAATTTCATCATCTTCTATGGACATTTTTTTCTCCAAGAGTGCAGTATTGTTAAAATATATACAGGGAAAAAACAGATGGAACGACCCATAGTTCCCTGCCGCCACCATCGTCTGCATGGCGGTTTGCTTTCTTAATCCTCTATTGGTATTGTACGGATCGAAAAGAGATTGTACAGGTTTTTTTTATTTGTGAAAAAAAATTGAGAAAAATTATCAACTCGGCTGCAACGGGAGAAATGGCAATGGTAACCGTTCAGAAATTTACACAGTATCCCTTCCATGTGGGCCAGAAGATCCACATTACCGATGGACCACGTAAAGGCGACTGGGAAGTTACATCCGTTGACGAAAAAAAAGTCGGCCTGCGTTGCCCGGTGACGGGATTTGAAGCTAACTGGGCCAGGTTCTGCTATTTTGTTACGGAACAGGACAGGGAGTGGCCGGAGGGAGAAAAAGAATCCCGATAAAATTTCGGCGTGCTCAGGTCCCTATGGCATGGAGGGTAACGGCATAGGTGAGGACCTTGCCGGCAAGGGGATGGTTATAATCAACAGTAACATTTTCACTGTTTACAGAGAGAACTGTGGCTGGAACCTGTTCCTCTCTGCCGTCCTTTTCCACGGTAAGGGAAAGGATCATTCCGGGTTTGGGGGCAATCCTGCCGCTGAAAACCGATAGCTTGATATCGTGGACAAGATTGGTATGATGTGGCCCGTAGGCGTCTTCCGGCAGGATCCGCACGGTTCTGGTTTCCCCGGGGTTCATGCCTAACAGGCTGGCCTCAACGGCTTTTAAAACCCTGCCCGAACCGATGCTCAGGTGGATGGGCTTGGTGGCTGGAACTTTTTCAACAACTTCACCGGATTCAAGGGTAACGGTATAGCTGATACTTACTGTGTCTGTGAGGGCGACTGGGCACATGAATGAAACCTTGGTATATATGGATAGTTATGATAATAGTGGTGCCGGTCTGTAATTTTGGACCGGATCTGTTTCCATGGACTTCATGTAATGTAGTCGACCTCGAATTAAAAAACAATCTCTTGTCGGGCAGGTTTTTTTATACGGGGACAGAGATCGGAGGAAGCAGCGCGGACAATATTCCTGTTGACCGGTCTTGACAAAGAAGACGCTACAGCCTAAATGTGCACAGGCATATTTGTCGGTGTCGCAAAAAGCCCCGACACTGATGGTGAAAATCGTGTAACATGTTTATTCTGCGTTGTATTTTTATGCCGATTAATACTCTTTGCGACACCATCATATTTAAGGGAATCTCATGGAACTTGAATGTGAAAAGTACAAGGAAAAGGTTGATTCCGTCTCTCCGGTCTGCCGCCATCCCAATGATTTTTGTCAGTACAGGACCGGCTGCATCATTAATTTTATGGAAAAAGAAAACAAAAGGGAAGAGAAGAAGGCGATTGCCACGGATAAGGATGAAAGAGAGAAAAAAGAGCAATAATTTTTTGTAACAGGATGAAAATGTCATGATCAAGTTAGATTTCAGTAAAGATCCCAATGGATTGTTGCCGGCCATTGTCCAGGACTTTGCCGGGGGCGAAATATTGATGCTGGCCTATATAAATAAGGAATCCTGGCAAAAAACCCTGAAAACAGGCAAGGCACATTATTGGAGCCGGTCGCGCAACACACTTTGGCTGAAGGGGGAATCTTCCGGACATGTACAGCTCATTAAAAAAATTCTCGTTGATTGTGACAAGGATACGGTTGTTTTCCAGGTGCAGCAGCTTGGCGGCGCCGCCTGTCACAAGGGGTATCAGAGTTGTTTTTACCGCCGGGTGAAGGGTGATGAGCTTGTCATTGAGCAAAAACCCGTGTTTAATCCTGAAGAGGTCTATGGAAAGTCAAAAGGTAAAAGTTGAATCTGATCACCATTGAAACTTGGCTTGATTATGAGATATCTTAGTGAATTTTCGTGGTTATCAAAAAGTTAAAAGTTACAGATTAAAATGCAACAGCTGAAAATCGGAATCCCCAAAGGCAGCCTGGAAAAGGCCACCATCGAACTGTTTGAAAAATCAGGTTGGAAGATCAAGTTGATGTCCAGGAATTATTTTCCTGAAATTGATGACCCTGAGTTATCCTGCTCAATCTGTCGACCCCAGGAAATGTCCAATTATGTGGAATCAGGGATGCTGGATGCCGGGATTACCGGTCATGACTGGACCCTGGAAAACGGTTCCGATATTGAGGTGGTCGAAGAGCTGGTCTATTCCAAGGTCAGTAAGAAACCTACCCGTTGGGTGATTGCCGTTGCCGGAGACTCTGAAATTACAACAGTGGAGCAGCTTGACGGTAAACGAATTGCCACCGAGCTTGTCAACGTGACCAGGAATTTTTTTGAGCAGCGGGGAATACAGGTTGCTATCACATTTTCCTGGGGCGCAACCGAGGCCAAGGCCGTTTCAGGGCTTGCCGATGCCATTGTCGAAGTGACCGAGACCGAATCAACTATTCGGGCGCATGGACTGCGTATTATTCACGAATTGATGCAGTCAAATACAGAACTGATAGCCAATAAAGACGCCTGGCAGGACCCGTGGAAGCGGGAAAAGATTGAAAACATTGCCATGCTGCTGCAGGGGGCGCTCAGGGCCGATCGAATAGTCGGTTTGAAGATGAACATTCCCGAGGCAAGTCTTGATACCCTGATTAAACAACTTCCCAGCGTGACGGCTCCCACCGTAGCCCAGCTTTATAAGCAGGACTGGTTTTCCGTGGAGACTGTTATATCCGAGCATCAGGTTCGCGATCTGGTTCCGATGCTGAGAAAGCTTGGCGCCAAGGGAATCGTTGAATATGCCTTGAACAAGGTTATTTAGACGATTGATCAAGTATTCCGTCGCAGGACGCCGGATTTTTGCGGATTTATACTGGATCGGAGTCTCGCGAATAAGCGGAAGGTAGTGAAGACTTCGGGCTTGCTTCCCTTCCGTCTAAAAACTGCGGAAATAACGGTTTGTTTCGTCATCCCCGAATGGAGTTGTCGGGGTCGGGTCGTCATCCCCGAGGTAGTAGTCGGGGATCCATGAAAGATGGTTGGTCAAAAGCTGTTTATTGGTTCTCCGCCCGGAAGATTGGGGCAATGAGCTAAAAACATGAGACATGATTTTTTAATAATTGTCGGTATCGCAAAAAGCCCTGACACCAACAATTATTAACTCTGAACGTTGTGCCTTGAATTTCATATCCCCTATGCATAGTACCAAAACCCGATTTCTCATCTCGGTTCATTCCCTGAAACAATTGCCTCCCCCTGATTTTCCGGAGGTCGCTTTTGCCGGCCGGTCCAATGTGGGCAAGTCCAGCTTGATGAACGCGCTGCTTGGTCGAAGAAATCTGGTAAAAACCAGCGCAAGGCCGGGGAAAACCCAGGGACTCAATTATTTTCTCATTAACGAGGCCTTATATTTTGTTGACCTGCCCGGGTACGGGTTTGCCCGGGTCGCGAAAAAGGTGCAGGCAGGCTGGCAACAGCTGATTACCGAGTATCTCCTGCAGCGAAGGACATTACAGCTTGTTGTTGTAATTCTTGATCTGCGGCATCCGTTAAAAAAAATGGACAGGGAACTTATAGATTGGCTTGGCTATCAGGGATTGTCCTTTCTTCCTGTGTACACCAAGGCTGATAAGTTATCGAAAAATAAACAAATGAAACATGCTGCCGCTCTTGATGCCGCCCTTGGTATCAGCAAGGATGACCGCTTGATCTGTTCGTCAAAAACAGGTCAGGGTTGCGAAGATCTGCGTCGGAGGCTTGCATTTGGCGTTGATTCCTGGTAATGCATTTTATACGCAGTAAGAAAATTAATTTCCTGTTAAACGAATTAAACCGTCTATACCGTCGTTTACTACAGGCACATATTCTGATTTTTTGATCTTTTTACTATTTTTTTATTTTATTATTTTTATACAAGGAGGGAAGGAGATGTCGTTGAGATCTGAATGGCCCTGCTGGGAAATTATGGAATGCAGTCCGGAGGCAGCCGGGAAATGTTCCGCATATAAGGCGGAAAAACCCTGCTGGGAGGTGATGTGCGAGATTGATATGTGTTCCTTTAATATCTGTAAAGATTGCCTCGTCTACATCAGCAATCAAAAAAAATCTATCTTCAGTAAAGAGGAAATTTTGAGTATTATGTGTCAGAAAGGTATTGATGTAACCCATCATCATTGCACCCATTTTAAATCAGCGACCTGAGTATACAGAGATAAAAGTAAGTTGGTTAATCAAAGGCCGGGGCTGCACAGCCCCGGCCTTTTTGTTTTTTGGATGCTTCCGTTGATACCTGATTACCACCAAGCTCAGTGTGCGTGGCGAAAATGTTGAGACACAGCAGCAAGCCATGGATTCCCGCCCAACAGACCGCGGGAATGACTGATTGGGACGACCGCGGGGACGATGAAATAAGAAGGATGCAAAAATGAAGGATCTATGTACCGTCATCCCCTAATGGGGTTATCGGGGGTCCAGATAGATACACGACCGCATGATACCTGCTGGATTCCCGCCCAACAGACCGCGGGAATGACGAAGTGGACAGACCGCGGGAATGACGAAGTGGACAGACCGCGGGAATGACGAAGTGGGACGACTGCGGAAATGACGGAGTGGGCAGGCCGCGGGAATGACGGAGTGGGCAGACAGTGGTGACGATGAAATAAGAAGGATGCAGGAATGAACGGTCTATGTACCGTCTTGCCCTAATGGAGTTGTCGGGATCCATGAAATATGTTGAGACACAGCAGCAAGCCATGGATTCCCGCCTAACAGACCGCGGGAATGACGGAGTGGACAGACCGCGGGAATGACCAAGAAGGAAGATTGCGGGAAGACTTGGAGAGGACAGCCGGGAGGAGGTTTGTCTCCCTGTCCCTCCTTCCGCAAACCTGATGCAGAGTCCCATGAATATCTGCAGGTTAAAAAAATTATATCCTCATGGTTGCCCTGAAAAGGGCGGATATATCAAAATCCTTATTGTTTCTTTATCTTAAAAAGAAGAAAATACAAAAAATTTAATTTTTTACTTGCCGAGGTGTAAAAAATTTTGTATCAACAAATATCAGAGATTAAACTGAGCTTGATTTCGGGTTGGGAGCCCGGACAGGCAATATTCTCACATTACTTAAGAAGAGGAGGATGTATCATGAAGAAAACCTTAGCTGTAGCAGCCATTGTTTCCAGCATGAGTATCGTTGGAGTCGCAGCGGCCGCTGATTTTGCCTTTCATGGCGATCTGGATAACCGTTTTAATGTGTACACCAATCATGTCGATTATCTGGTCAATGATAAATTCAAGAAAGGCATGGTAGATGTCGATGGCAAGGATGTCAACGATTCCTGGGCAGAGGCCAAGTACCGTTTCTGGTTCGAGGCCGGCAGTGACAACAAGAACGTCAAAGGCGTCTATGCCATGGAAATCGGCGGAATTGAGTTCGGTAAGGACGGCTCCGTCGGCAAGTCCGTTGGTGGTCTGTACTCAGGTGACGGCGTCAACGTTGAGACCCGCTGGGCCTATCTGGATGTGCAGATTCCCGGTGTCAGTGAGAAGATGCGCATGAAAACCGGTCTGCAGCCCTTTAACCTGAACAAGTTCTTCTGGAAAGAGACCATCATGGGCGTCAACCTGGACGGCAAGGTCGGTAATTTCGGTTATCTTGTCGGCTGGGAACGGCCCTACCGGGTAGATGCCGGATCAGCAGGCCCTGATGTCAGCGATGTTGATGCCTTTATCGGCAAGGTCTCCTTTAAGCCTATGGATAAATCCAAGGTTGGTTTCTTTGCCTCCTATATTAAAAACGATGCGGAGCCCAACGCCCATAACCCCATTAAAGCGACAAACTGGGAAATTAAGAAATGGAAGGACAGCGTTGATCTCGGTATCTATACCCTGGGTCTGACCGGCAAGTTCAACATCAACAATATCTTCTTTGGCGGCGACTTCATCTACCAGGGTGGTACCATTGATAACGCCACCTATGTTGACCAGGATGGTATTGAAAGCACAGCCCATGATTATGACGTTAACTCGTATTTTCTCAATGTCGAAGGCGGAGTGAAGGTGGGCGCCACCAAGATCACGGGTACCTACTGGTATGCATCCGGTGATGACGATCCTAACGATGATGAGGTCAACGCTTACCTGTCCACTGATGTTGATGTTACAGGCTCCTATGTCCTGATGGGAGTTCATCCTACCTCGGATGACTACTTTACCGAGCGTCCCTACATTCTGGATAAGGGTCTGCATCTCTTCGAACTTGCCGCTGACACCAAGGTCAACGACAAGTTGAAGGTTGGCGGAGCACTGCTCTACATGATGACCGCTGAAGATGTCACATATAGCAATGATGCAGGTCAGCATTTTTCTGATGATGGAATCGGTACTGAAATTCAGGCCTATGTCAAATACAAACTGTATCCGGATGTCAGCCTGTCCATGAGCTTTGGTTATCTCTTTACCGAAGATGCCATGGATTACTTTGAGAGTAATCTTAACGGCACTGCTGATGAGGATATTTATACTGTCGGTGCACGATTGCGGTATAAATTCTAATTTAAAATTTCAGCCCTTCCGGCTCTGTTTGAAAAGAAACAGGGCAGGATGCATACAACGGTCGACTTTCTGAGTCGACCGTTTTTTTTTTGTGTTAATCTATTGAAAAATATTGGTGAATTGGTATAAATATCAGAAATATTGCTGTCCAATTTTACCGGAGAGATCTTTCATGAAAAATTTTATCCGCCTCTGTTGTCTTTTCGTTGTCTTGGTCTGCGGCAGTGCCTGGACTTCCATTGCCGCAACCCTTACTCATATTATAGATGACCTGCAACCCATTGAAGGGTACGTGGTGGATGTGGTCAACGGACAGATCATTATTGATCTTGGCAGTAAGGCCGGCGTCCACAAGGATGACATTTTCACGGTTTTTCATGCCGGGAAAAAATTAACCGATCCAATTACCGGTAAAGTACTTGGCCGAATAGAATCAAGAGCCGGACTTATTAAGGCAACTCGGGTTGAAAAAATTTTTTCCTATGCAAAATCAATTGACCAAAAATTAAAGATCAAACGTGGTGATAAACTCGTTCGTTTTAAGGAAATCACTGCTGCAGCTATCGATAAAACAGGCCATTCGGGCCATTTTCTTTTCAGTCTCCAACAGGGGTTGCAGGCCCTCAACTGGCAGGAAAAAAAGACACCTGATGTTGAACTTACCTTTATCCGTAAAGGTGATTTGCTTATTGTTCAAAATCAAAATGGGGCGAAAGTCAGGGAATATCAGTTAGATGCAAAGCCGGTAGCTGCTGCCCCATCACCCGCACCCGCGAAGTCGTATGCTCCTGTTTATTCAGCCGGAGCAGGCGTTGCTACCGTTGCTGCCGCTAACTCCTCTACCGGCAAAGTACGCTATGATATGCAGACCTATGGCTATGACCAGGGGGGCAATCTGCCCTTTTCCTCCGTCATGGGTGACTTTCTTATGAAGGATGGCAAAATGCATCTTGCCGTGATCCAGCAACATGCACTTGCCGTCTATCAGGTAACAGATAAGGGATTACAGAATATAGCCAAGGTTAAAATGCCCCTGATCAAACTGTTGTCTGTCTGCTGGTGGCAGCCGGATTCAGGAGCTCCTTATATTGCTATAACCGGATATGATAAAGATGAAGATGATATAAGTTCATTAATTTTTCGTTTCAGTAAAGCAGCTATAACTCCTGTGCAAAGGCAATTTCCCTATATTTTAGGCAGCAGTGATGTTGATGGTGATGGTGTGCCGGAAACCCTGTTGGCCCAGAATTTTGATCGGGATACCTTTTTCGGCAGAGGTGGAATACATCAGGTTAAAGTCGCTGGTAATACCATAAAGACTGTGAAGTACGGCACTGCACTCCCGACTTCATTTCGTGTTACCGGAGGGATTGTTTTTCAACCGGTTGGGAAAAGTGGACCTGTGTCCGCCTATATCTTGGCCCAAAAACTGCATTTGGCAACAGGACATCGGGAGGTGTACCTGAGTGGCAAAGAGATGGGCGGCAGTTTGTCCTCTGTTCGTTATGTGCAGAATCCTGGTGATGCAAACCCTTTGTTTTTTAATGCAAATATTGATGTGCGGCCGCTGGCTGTTGATATTGATAATGACGGCACCAGGGAGATACTTGTCCCGAGTGCGGATTTGTCTGTCTTTTCAACCGTTGGCGGCGCCAGCGATATTAAAAAAACCTGGGTATCCGTGCTGAAAAAGACCCAAAGCGGCTCGTACATAAAGGGCAAGATCGGTGGTAATTACGACCAGTATATTCAAGGGATAGGCGCAGCCAACGGAGCACTTTATGTTTTGACCGTCAGCAGCGGGGGGATATTTTCCGAGAGCAAAGGTTCAAGTCGAGTTCTTATCCTGCCCCTGCAGGAATAAAGAATGATGGTATTTGTTTCTGATATATCCGGGGCGCGCCTGTTGCAGGCGCGCCCCTTTTTTTGTTGCCTTCCCGGATAAACCAGCATGCCTTGCCGCACAACAATGACACCGCTGCGCTGTTATGAAAATGTAGTCTATTTCAGGAACCCCGGTTTATCAGCAGAAGCGGGTATGCAGCCTTGTTTATAAGCTAAAGATTACACAGTTACACCGCAGCGGTGTAACAAGAAAAAGGTCCGGTAAAGACTGGATTCCCGCCTAACAGACTGCGGGAATGACTAAGTGGGACGACCGCGGGAATGACTGAAAAAGGCGTCATCCCCGAGTGCTGTTATCGGGGATCCAGATAGATACTCGACCGCATGATACATGCTGGATTCCCGCCCAACAGACTGCGGGAATGACTAAGTGGGACGACCGCGGGAATGACTAAGTGGGACGACCGCGGGAATGACTAAGTGGGACGACCGCGGGAATGACGGAGTGGGCAGACCGCGGGAATGACGGAGTGGGCAGACTGCGGGAATGACGGAGTGGACAGACTGCGGGAATGACATATAATTAATTCTGCGTCACACCAGCCGGAATACAGAAGGCTTTCAGGTGATTTTTGTTCATCACCATTTTTATTTTTGATACTTCTAATGGTTAATCTCTATTGATCCGACTTCAGCACCGCAAGAAAGGCCCGCTGCGGTATTTCAACGTTGCCCACGGTTTTCATCCGTTTTTTGCCGGCCTTTTGTTTCTCAAGCAGTTTTCGTTTCCGCGATATATCACCCCCGTAACATTTAGCCGTCACGTCCTTACGCAGGGCGGAGATATTTGTTCTGGCAATAATGGTGCCGCCGATGGCTGCCTGAATGGCAATTTTAAACATCTGTCTCGGAATTTCCTCTTTCAGACGTTCACAGGCTTTAAGGCCCCTTTCCCTGGCTCGGTCCCGGTGGGTGAGTTGCGACAGGGCGTCGACCTGCTCACCATTGACCAGAATGTCTAATTTAATGAGATCAGCCCTTCGATAATCGAGCAGTTCATAGTCAAAGGAGCCATAGCCCTGGGTGACTGATTTTAACTTATCATAAAAATCATAGATGACCTCGGCAAGAGGAAGTTCGCAGGTAAATTCTATTCTGCCCGGCATGGGGTAATGATAGTTGGTGTTTTCACCGCGGCGTTCCATGCACAGGTTCATGACAACTCCCATGTAACGTTCCGGAATATGGATGGTTGCCTTGATAAAAGGTTCTTCAACATGATCGATAGCGCCGGGATCCGGAAAATAGGAGGGATTGTCGACTTCCTTGATCGTACCGTCCTGCAGGGTGAAAATATATTTAACCGTGGGAACGGTGAGGATGAGGGAAATGCCAAACTCCCGTTCGAGTCTTTCCTGTACGACTTCAAGATGCAGGAGGCCAAGAAAGCCACAGCGGAAACCGAATCCGAGGGCGGCAGACGAGTCTTTTTGAAAGGTAAGAGCGGCGTCATTGAGTTTGAGTTTCTCAAGCGCTGTTGCCAGGTCTTCATAATCATCCGTTGCTATCGGATAAATTGAGGAAAACACGACCTGCTGGATCTCACGAAAGCCGGGCAAAGGGGCAGGGCAGGGGTTTTCCTTTAAGGTAATGGTGTCGCCTGGTCTGGTGTCGGACACGGTTTTTACCCCGGCAATAATATAGCCGACCATCCCGGCGGACAGTTCTTTTTGCTTTGTACGCACAAGATGAAACAGCCCTACTTCTTCTACCCGGTAATCGGCGTTGTTGGACATGAAGATAATGGTGTCCCCGGCTTTTAAACGACCATTAATAATGCGTACTGAGATGACTGTTCCCCTGTACGGATCATATTGGGCATCGAAGATCAGCGCTTCAAGGGGTTGATCAGGATCACCTTCCGGAGGCGGCAGCAGGGTGACAATAGCTTCAAGCAGATTGTCGACGCCCTCGCCGGTTTTAGCGGAACACTTTTGGATGGATTCTTCCTCAAGTCCCAGGTCTTCTTCAATGGAAGCCGCGACTTTTTCCGGTTCAGCCGCGGGCAGGTCGATTTTATTGATGACCGGGATAATCTTAAGGTCATTTTCCATGGCAAGATAGAGGTTGGCCAGAGTCTGAGCCTCAATGCCCTGGGCAGCGTCAATGAGAAGCAATGCGCCTTCACAGGACGACAATGCCCTTGACACTTCATAACTGAAGTCAACGTGTCCGGGAGTGTCAACAAGATTCAAGGTATATGTCTCTCCGTCGGCAGCGGTATACGGCAGGCAGATCGTCTGGCTTTTTATAGTAATTCCCCGTTCCCGTTCAATGTCCATGTTGTCAAGCAATTGATTTTGAAATTCGCGATCTGTCACCATGTCACAACTTTGAATGATACGATCGGCAAGGGTGGATTTTCCATGGTCTATGTGTGCAATAATACTGAAATTTCGTATATTTTTAATATTTTCCGTCATCATTTTGGAGTACGTTGTGATTTTTACGAGTTCGTCAGGATTTGATCTTCTCCTGTTTTGCTGGTATCCAACAAACCACCATGCCTATTGATCCATAAATTAGCATACCTTGCCTGAAATGACACTGGTCAATAGTTATTCCCTGAGGCATTATCCGTCGCTCGGACGATTTTTTAAGGAGACAATCCGGCGTGGTTTGCTCAATCCGCCTGACGAGAATTATTGCTTACCGGATATTTAAGTGAAAAAAAGAGTTAAGTGGAGTATATTGAAAAGTTATTGTCCTGTATATGAGTAAAGGTTCAGCAGGAGTATATTTTCTATGACAAAATAAATATGACCCAAAAAAATAAAATAAAACCATCCCGGACGGAAAAGCAGCATCACCCTCTCGTGGCCATGTCCGATCAGGAAAACCTGCCTGCGGTCAGTAACCCTGCTTTACACAGGTATTTGCAGGAGATCAGTCAATATGAGTTGCTTTCCCGTGAGGAAACCGAAAAGCTTGCAACCCGTTTTCAGGAAACCGGTGACCCAGATGCGGCATACAGGCTGGTTTCGGCCAACCTTCGCCTGGTGGTCAAAGTGGCGATGGATTTTCAGAAGTACTGGATGCAGAACTTTATGGATCTGATTCAGGAAGGCAATGTCGGCCTTGTTCAGGCAACGAAAAAATTTGATCCCTACCGGGGGGTGAAATTTTCCTATTACGCAGCCTACTGGATCCGGGCATATATCTTAAAATTTATTATGGACAATTGGCGCTTAGTTAAAATCGGTACGACTCAGGCCCAGCGCAAGTTGTTTTTTGGATTAAACAAGGAACGAAAGTTACTGGAAGCTCAGGGATTCAAACCTGAAATTAAATTGCTTGCTGATAGGCTTAATGTCAAGGAAAGCGAAGTTATTGAAATGAGTCAGCGAATGGACAATTGGGACGTTTCTCTTGAAGCTCCGGTTCGCAGTGATTCTGAAGACCAGCAAAAGAATTTTTTACCCCAGGGGGGCCCTGGTATTGAAGACATGGTCGCCAGCCAGGAGATTCGTGACAGACTTAGTGAAACTCTTGAAGGCATGCGTAACAATCTTAATGAAAAAGAGCAGGTCATCTTACAGAGCAGACTTCTCAGTGACGAACCTCTCACCCTGCAGACCATAGCGGAACAATTTGGAATTTCCCGTGAGCGGGTTCGCCAGATAGAGGCAAATTTATTAAAAAAACTCAAGAAGCAGCTGGAAAGAGATATGCCGGACATACAGGATTTGTTCAGCGCTGAAAATATGGTTGTTCGCAGCAGTGGTAAACAGTAGGCGTAAGCGTTCATCAACACCTCATTTTTGCCCATTTGAGCCTGCTTGAGGAGCACCCGTATGCTTGCGCAGGCACAAATGGGCAAAGTTGTTCTCTCCCTGTGGACGGTTACCCGTTGGCAAATAGAGAACCCCGTTGTTTTGTGATATTTTTGTTTTCTTTTTGATGAACTGGTTAGATTTATATATAAAAAAGTTAACCTTTTACTATTTTGCAATAGAATGAACGTACCCCTACTTGATCTGGGCCCACAGATAAAGACATTGCGCAACGATATTATCCAGGCAGTAACAAAGGTTATTGATTCTACGCAATATATTTTAGGCCCTGAGGTTACATCCCTTGAACGTGATGTTGCAGCGTACTGTCAGGCTGATTTTGGGATAGGTGTTTCCAGTGGTACAGACGCCCTTGTAATGACAATGATGGCTATGGGTATCGGTCCGGGAGATAAAGTTTTAACAACCCCTTATACTTTTTTTGCCACCATAGGAGCTGTGTTGCGGGTAGGAGCTAAACCTGTTTTTGTTGATATTGATCAGGAGAGCTTCAATATGGATCCGGCTGCTCTTGAGGATGCTCTTTGGCAGGAGCGGAATGCCAACAGTCGAATCAGAGCAATACTTCCCATACATCTTTTTGGTCAGTGTGCTGACATGGACCGCATTCTTAAGCTTGCCCGAAAGTATGAGGTGCCGGTCGTTGAAGATGCTGCCCAGGCGATAGGCGCCTGCTGTCCTGTTACCGATGATCAGGGTAATATTGAATGGAAAAAGGCCGGCAGTATGGGATTGACCGGTTGTTTTTCATTCTTTCCCAGCAAGAATTTAGGCGGGATCGGTGATGGTGGATTGGTCACCACAAATGATGAGGAGTTTGTCGAAATTCTTCGCTCGTGCAGGAATCACGGAGCCAATCCTAAATATTATCATTCCCGTGTCGGTGGTAATTTCAGGCTCGATCCAGTACAGGCTGTTGTGCTGACCATTAAATTACGACATCTTGAACAATGGCACGACATGCGTCGGGCAAACAGCCGGATCTATCGCAAGTTATTTATGGATAAGGGGTTGTTTCACGCTCCGGTCGAATTACCGGTGGAGAGTTTTGCTGATGTCCCGGGTGCGGAAGAGCAGAACCATCATATTTATAATCAGTTTATTATCCGGGTTCCCGATCGAGATGCACTGCGTTCGTATCTTCATGCCCATTCTATTGGCTGTGAAATTTATTATCCGCTTTGTCTGCACCAGCAGGAATGTGTGAAAGATTATAATGATCAGGTTTTCCCGGTTGCTGAAAAAGCCGCCCGCGAAACTCTTGCACTGCCAATCTATCCTGAACTTACAGAGGAGCAAATCTCTTTTGTTGTCGATACCATTGCCTCGTTTTACGCATCCATCTCATTGCCCTGAACATAATTGCCCTGAACAATTTACGTGATTTTTCTTCGTTTCATATTTGTAGTATCTGTTTTGCTGATCAGCCAATCCTTTGTTTCTGCCGGGACGAGCGTTGATGCAAAAACAGGTTTGTTGTCACCGGAAACGACTGTACCGGATCGTGATATTCAATATTCCGGAAAAAACATGCTCCCTCAATGGAAAATTGATTGGGATCAGGCCCGCGCCTTGTGTCGAAAGGGAAAAATAGGTCAGGCATTAGTACAGTATGAGCTTTTGTTGCAGGAAAAAAGCACGGTTGATGAGGCGAGATGGGAATATGCGTCGCTTCTTGTGCGGGAAAAGCGCTGGCAACAGGCTGGGAAAGAGCTTGATACGCTTCTTGTTCATGACCCTGGAAACCGGAAATATCTTTTGGCCCGTGCCAGGGTTTCTCTGCAGGAGGGACTCACTGAACAGGCAATCAAGCAGTACGGACAATTATACGAGGGACGCCCCGCAGGTGCCGACGCCCTTGAGGCCCTTACCGGACTCATTACGGCCCTGGACAAACAGGGGAACAAGGAAGCGCAATTGCCACTTCTTGAACAGCTCTTGTTGCGTAAGCCGGGCGATTTATCTCTGCTGAAGCGTACTGGGAGCCTGTCTCTTGAGCTTGGGCAGGCCGGAAAAACAAGAGATTTACTCCTAAAGCCTCTAAGGGAGCATCCTGATGATGTCGATCTTCTGCGTCTACTTGCACACGCTGAAGAACGCTTAAACAATCCCGGTCAGGCTGCCTGTTTCTATCAGCAGCTTGTTGCTTTACTGCCCGGCGATATCCAGGCCAATTCCTGGTTGTCAAAGTATTATCAGGCACTGGGGAACCTTGAAATGGCCTTGGTCCATGTTCGGCGTCAACTAAAATTTGATCCCGGCAATGCTGATCTTATTCTTCAAGCGGCCCGCCTCTATGACCAGATGGGTCGTTTCGGAAAGGCCCTTGATTATTTTTATCTGTATCTTGAATTAGTTCCTGGTAATCAGGACGTGATTAAGCAGCGTAATCATACACGCAAAGAGATGGCACTTAATCTTATTGCCCTTGTTGAGAATAGGAAGGTCGAGCAGTTATGGAAAGATTTACAAAAGATGACCAGTGACCGTGAAGGTGTTTTTCAGCAGTTAGCGGATTGGTTCAGGGAACAGGGTAAGCAGGTAGAATTAACCGAAGTACTGTTGCTCCTTTACCGGCAACATCCCGGTGATCAACAGATTTATCAGGAACTTGCGACGTTGCTTGAAGAACAGGGCAGGTATAACGAGTTAGAAAAATTGTAATTAAAATATCAGATTGTAAGGGAGAAAAAGATGGTGGAACGTATTCCCATGTCAATACAGGGCAACCAAAAATTGCGCCTTGAACTTGAACAGCTGGAACGGGTTGATAGACATGCGGTTGTCAAGGCAATCGAGGTCGCCCGGGAACATGGTGATCTGAAGGAGAACGCCGAATACCACGCAGCAAAGGAACGGCAGGGTATGATTGAGGGGCGTATCATGGAGTTGAAAGATAAACTTGGCCGGGCAGAGGTCATTGACTGTTCAGAAGTGAGTACCGAGAGAGCTGTTTTCGGGACGGTTGTTACCCTGATGGATATGGATACTGATGAAGAAATTACCTATCAGCTCCTTGGACCGGAAGAGGCGGATGTTAAAAAGGGATCAATTTCCGTTCTATCGCCCTTGGGAAGATCGATCCTCGGCAAAGAACCCGGCGACGAGGTGATAACTAAAACTCCCGGAGGTATCAGGGAGTTTGAACTGGTTGAAATCAGTATATCTCTGGAGGTATAACCTTCTTCTATCAATACTATGCGGATCTAGCGGCTGTCTGGTTCCAACTTTTTATTCAAAATAGTTCCTGCAACCCTTATGGTTGCGGGTGAGCAGAACTGGAATTTCGATATTAAATCGGTCACAAAGAAAAAAATAGAAGTTTATTGTTCCGGTTTTTAATTTTTACAGTTCAGTGGCAGACTGCTGTATATAATTAAACGATACTTATTTTCCGGTACCACTTTTTGTTGCAAACATACGCATCATCCCCCCGGTGCAGGCACAAAGATATTACTTCCGTGCCGGCATGAAGACGTGCCTCTTTAGCGCATATTACCCTCTTGCGATTACTACCTGCAGATGTATACTGAGCAAATGTTTTTCACGTACGAAGCAGTATACCGTACGCTTTTATAATTTTATGTAAAAAGAGTGAGGATAAAATGGCAAATTTTTTATTTGTACTTCGATCCGACGACAATGAAAAAGCAACTCGTTGCTTTCAGTTTGCAAAAATTGCCCATGCTAAAGGACATCAAGTCAATATGTTCCTTATTGACAATGGAGTTGATTGGGCCATTAGTGATAAAGACGGTTCTATTCGTACCACGACTGGTGACTGTGTAGATGACTATCTCCCTTATTTAATTGAAAATGAAGTTACAACAGGAGTTTGCACTCCTTGCGCTCAAAACAGAAATCTTGATGAAGCACAATTTAACAGCAATATGGTTCTTGACGGCGGTCCTCACCTGATAGATATGGCGGCAGAATCTAAAGTCTTTAATTTTTAGGTTACAAAACACTAAAAAACCGGGCCAGCGTAAAATGCATGCCCGGTTTTTTAAACCATAACCAACACTGCGTCACAGTGAAAAAATGCTCACATGTGACTAATATGCTGCGCTTTTTATTTTCACTGTTTCTTGTCCTCGAACAAAATAGCTAATTTTTCAAAGCATTCTAATATGATTGCCAACACCTGAAAAGCTTGGCTCTGGTATTGAAAAGATGCCTCAGTCATCAGGGGCGAGTATGCCGAACTGGCTCAGTCATCAGGGGCGAGTATGCCGAACTGGTAGAGGTCGGACATCTGCTTTGTCGCTTCATTTACCGTGTATTTTGTATCGAGTTTCAGGCTCCAGATCCTTGCAATTTCATCCAGTCCGCCAAAGATAATCCTTTTGGCAATTCCGGGCATGATATCCTGCCGGAATATATTTTCCTGCTGGCCTTTCCTGATAATTGAGGAAAGAATATTCAGATATTCACTGAATTTGTCGTTTCTATAGTCCCGAATCAGTTTATTGGTCTGTCGTAATTCGATTTGAATAACTTCGGCAAGATTCCTGTTTTTTTTCATTTCCGTAAGATGTTTACTTATAAAGATCTCAAGCATCTTTCTCGGATCGTCTTCTTTCTCAAGCAGGGCTGTTACCTGGACAATCAATCGGCCTATCTCCTGCTCAAAAACAGAAATTAATATGTCTAATTTGTTGTTGAAATACAGGTAAATCGTTCCATCGGCAACTTTGGCTTCTTTGGCAATATCGGAAATTCGTGCGTTGAAAAAACCTTTCTTGGCAAAGACTTTGGTCGAGGCCTTTATTATCTTGCTGTGCTTGTCCGAGGTGTGCTTGTCCGACGATTTCATCAGGTGATAACTTTTGAATGTGCGAGGGCAGAAAATGAATGAATACTCATTTATTATGTTAGCAGATGGATTCTGTTTCTGTCAAGAAAAATGAAGGATTTGTTGAGTTTCCTTGTGGTATTACCTTGTTGAAAGGATAGTGAAGATTGTTTTATTCTATTGAGTGCAGCAAGGCTTTTTGTTAACGTGAATGAACCTATATATTTTACAGGAACCTGCTGCAAAATCGGGAAGTACTATGTATGTCTACTTCGTTACAGCATCAAAAGCATTCTCGACATACGTACCGTCTGCCTGCGGGTTCTTTTGGCGCTGTATCTCGTATTCACTGTACTTCCAGGCTTTTCGCGTCGATCCCTGTGAAATATACGGGTTGGTGGAATCTCGCAGAACCTGCTGTACATACAGGTTTATCCAGGGAAATTCTATGGTTGTCTTGGCAGAAAGATTACTGTTTTCTTTGGACCTTGCTATATGAATGATGTGAACAAAAAGGAGAAGGGAATGAAGGTTTTGGTCATTGGCGCGGGCGGTCGTGAACATGCATTGGTATGGAAACTTAAGCAGTCAAAAAAAGTTAAAAAAATATTTTGTGCACCTGGAAATGCCGGTATTCGAAAATTGGCGACCTGTGTCAACTGCGCTGCCGATGATGTTAATGGTTTACTCGCCTTTGCCAGGAAAGAAAAAATTCAACTCACCATTGTCGGGCCGGAAGATCCCTTGACATTAGGAATAGTAGATGTTTTTGAGGAGCACGGTCTGCGTATTTTCGGACCCTCAGCCCAGGGTGCAATTCTTGAAGGCAGTAAAGTCTTTACCAAAGATTTTCTTAAAAAATATTCCATCCCCAGTGCAGTTTATAAGGTTTTTACAAAGGCGGGAGCTGCTAAAAAGTTTATCGATAAAATTGGCGCCCCCTGTGTTGTGAAAGCGGACGGTCTTGCTGCCGGCAAGGGGGTTATTGTTGCCGCGACAAAAGCCGAAGCCAAAAAAGCCGTGGATCTGATTATTAAGGAAAAGGCTTTTGGCAAAGCCGGCAGCAGGGTGATTGTAGAAGAATTTCTCCAGGGAGAAGAGGCTTCATTTATAGCCTTTACCGATGGTGAAACAGTTTTGCCCCTGCCCTCGTCCCAGGATCATAAGGCCATATTTGAAGGAGATCGGGGTCCCAATACCGGAGGTATGGGAGCGTATTCGCCTGCACCGGTCGTGACCGATGGTGTGGCGAT
Organism: Desulfobulbaceae bacterium; assembly: GCA_024763055.1. GTDB lineage: Bacteria > Desulfobacterota > Desulfobulbia > Desulfobulbales > Desulfobulbaceae > DRLX01. Next base: position 7,981 of record JANTGH010000019.1, on the reverse strand, counting down.
GCGGGTTATGAATGAGGTCATGCTTCCCACCATCCGCGGAATGGCGAATGAAGGGAGACCATACAAGGGAATGCTTTATGCCGGCATGATGATAGATGGTGATCGCCTCAATGTGCTGGAATTTAACTGCCGTTTCGGGGACCCCGAATGTCAGCCGTTGCTCATGCGGATGCAGACTGATCTTGTTGAGGTTATTGATGCTGTTATTGATGGTACCCTCGATCAGGTTGAACTTGCAATTGATCCACGTCCCGCTGTTTGTGTGGTTATGGCATCTGAAGGATATCCCGGAAAATACAGCATCGGCAAACCGATTACGGGCCTGGTAACAGCTTCGAGGATGAAAGATGTCGTGGTGTTTCACGCCGGAACAAAGATAAAAAATAGAAGGACCGTCACCGCCGGTGGTCGTGTACTCGGAGTCACCGCTATCGGCCCAAGTATCGGAGATGCCGTTAATCGTGCCTATAAGGCTGTAAAGGTCATTCATTGGCAGGGGTGTTATTTTCGCCGGGATATCGGATATCGTGCCTTGAAGCGGACAACAAAAAAGAAAGGACCACAGGTGGGAATTGTTATGGGCAGTGATTCGGATCTGCCTGTCATGCAGGCGGCCGCTGATTTTCTCAAATCAGTTGGTATCGGCCATGAATTTCGTATTGCTTCCGCCCATCGGACACCGGATCAAGCCGTCGGGTACGCCCGAACAGCTGCTGAACGCGGCCTGAATATCATTATCGCGGGTGCTGGTATGGCCGCCCATCTTGCCGGTGTGTTAGCGTCCCATACAAGCCTGCCGGTTATTGGTGTTCCCCTTGACGCTTCCTCGCTCAATGGTCTTGATTCCCTGTTATCCACCGTACAGATGCCGCCGGGAATTCCCGTGGCAACCATGGGAATTGGTAAGGCCGGCGCCAAAAACGGGGCTATTCTTGCGGCAAGGATTATAGCCTTGACTGATACACGGGTAGCCAATGCTCTTGAACAACACCGTCTGTCCATGATACAACAGGTACAGGAGAAGAATAAACAACTTGGACGGTAAAAAACATTTCAACACAGGGAGCACTGTTTCGGAATGTGATATAGACCGGGCGGCTGCCGTACTTGGAAAAGGTGGCCTGGTAGCCTTTCCCACAGAGAGCTGGTATGGGTTGGCCGTGGATCCATTCAATCCTGAAGCCCTGGATCGTCTGTTTTTTATCAAACAACGTCCGTTGGATAAGCCAATCCTTGTTTTGGTATCCGGTATAGGGCAACTGGATTCACTTGTCCGGAATATTCCGCCGTTGTATCATATTTTGATGGAAAAATTCTGGCCCGGACCGTTAACGCTCGTTTTTTCAGGACAGCCGGATTTGCCGCAACAACTCACCGCCGGTACTGCAACAGTTGCTGTTCGTTGTTCTTCAAATCCTGTGGCATCTGCCCTGGTCGAACGGTTCGGCCGCCCGATAACAGCAACCAGTGCCAATATTTCCGGTAGCGGGGCATTTACTACGGCAAAGGGTGTTGCCGCTGGCTTGCGCCATGGGGTTGACATGATCCTTGACGGTGGTCGAACTCCAGGTGGCAGGGGCTCTACCCTGGTTACCTGCAGGGGAGAGAGATTGCTCTGTCTGCGTGAGGGACAAATACCTTTTTCTGCAGTGCAGGCCGCTGCTGAGTAGTTATTTTTAGCACAATGACAGGTATCCTGTTACTGGATTTGCAACTATGCTGTTTCACTTACCACAATGATGGCTGTGATTAAAAAGTTATAGAGGAGATGCAATGAGTGATTTATTATGGAAGCGTGAATTTGCTCTTGAACAGACCGCGGGTGATGAAGAACTTTTGGAAGAGCTGCTGACACTGTTTAAAGATTCTTCCGCTCAAGATTATGAAAAACTCTGCCAGGCAGCCGCATCCGGTGATACTGAAGGCGTGGTTGCGGCAGCACATAGTCTCAAAGGAGCTTCAGCAAGTCTTGGTATAGAAGGGATACGGTTGCTGGCCCAGGAGATGGAAGCTGCGGCCAGGGAAGGTTCCGTTGACTGTGCGGTCAAGAAACAGGGAGATATGGCTGAGTTGTTGAGCGAATGCGGGAAACTGTAGGCAACCCGTCAGCTTTATCGGTAACTACTTTTTGATTCTACATTTTTTCTTGTCACAATCAAGTTCCGCTACCAGAAATAACGAGGTGTATCCGTTTTTCTTAAGCTCTCGGCTGGCAATATCCGCCCTCGGGCCGACTGCGCAATAGATGATTTTATTTTTTGGTAGTTCATCCATCCGGTTATTGAGTTCTCCAAGCGGTATGTGAATAGAGTTGTCAATTTTTCCGAGCGCAACCTCTTTATCAGTGCGCACATCCAGTATTACCGCATTGTTCCCTCCCTTTTGTGCCGCTCTGAAATCGGCAATGGAAACCTCACCCTGTTTCTGCTTTCGTGTCCAGTGTATTGTCGAAACTATGGGTTCACTGATTACCCTATTCCCACGTTGTTGCCAGCCGCTAAAATTACCTTCAACCATGGCCGTTTGAACACAACCTGCCGATCTGAGCGTGGCAAGCGCCTCAAGACTGTCGCGGGATTTTTCACTATAGACGACGACCGGCGCACCTAATGGTATATCGTCTACGCGGTCTTCAAGTGTAGTAAGGGGAATAGATATGGAACCCGGGATTCTCTGCACCGTATCCTTACGGGCTGGGCGCAGATCAAGAAGAATACAATCGCCGCTGCGTATAAATGCGTCATCGGCAATGGTTGTGAATCCTGCCCTGACCCAGCCTTCCAGCCCTTTTTCCAGCACCCTTATGTCTTGATAGCCGGCATCTGCGGCAAAGGTGGACAGGGCAATACTTCTGTTGCACTCCGGCCATCCGCAGTAAAAAATCAGAGGAACGTCTTTATCTATTGAAGAGAGAGTCCTGTGTCCACCTCTTGTACAATCAGGAATAGAGATGGCCGAAGGCAGATGGGATGTTTCATATTCCTTGGTTGGCCGGGTGTCGATAAGGATAAATTCTTTCTTGGTGAGCATCATTTTTTTGAGATCTCTAACCGAAATACCTGTCACCCCATCGGCATAGCCTGTGTCTCCGGGCTCAATGGATACTATTTTATTGCGGCCGGCTGTAACCTTGCAGGTGAGAATAACCTGTTTTCCCTTGACGACATACTCAAGACCCCTGGTTCGGTGATCAAAAGGAATCGCAATGGTTTTGGAATGGTTATTTTCAGTGATTTGTATTCTGATGATTTGGGATCGGTTTAATTTTTGTAAAATTTTCCCCTGGTACATCTTTGCTTGCAGAGCAGATGGTGCTTTTTCCTGATGCTCGGTCCCTTGATTTCCGGCACAGCCAAAGATAAAAGCACAAGTAAATAAAGGAAGTAAAAATAAGTGAATAATAGTTTTTATCACCGGAAGCCTCCGTAATGATCAGTCAAATAGTCTGCAGCCAAGTAGTAACAGGATTCACCCGTCAGGAAAAGGAGAAATTATTTTCCTTGCAAGCAAACCTTAATCATGGAAAGGAAAAACCCACACTCTGTGGGCATGGTACACTTTACCCTGATGAATTTGAGATTTTGTTCCATCCATGTCACCGAATTTTACAGCATAAGGATGAAAAAATGCAGGATGTTACAGTTGATATAATCGGCTATGGGATCGATTTTGAGCAGGCAAAGCAGATAGCGGAACTGCTTGCCCAGCGTGATAATGAGTTGGCCACTTTGGTGTCATGGAATGACCGGGAACGGGACATCCATTCACCCCAGTGTCTGCAATGTGAGATTAAGGGTGCTCCGGGCTGGGAGGTGTATGGTCGTAACCATGACGGACGATTGCGAATCAGTGTCAATAAGGATGCTTTTGTTTTTATCTACAGTTAACAACCGATGACATCACACATTCTTCATTCTTATCAGTTGAGTAGACAGGGAGGAGTCTCCTGAAAAAAATTATTCAACCTGGCGACATTGATTTTCCACTACCTGCCAGAGTTTTGTTAATCGCTTTTCGGAAACCGGCATGGTGGTGCCCAGTTCAGGAGCAAAAATTGATACCCGAAACTCTTCAATCATTGTTCTGTAACGGGCAATAGCCTGACGGCAGTTCTCATTGTCACAAGAAAAAGCATCTATATGGGCCAGCCTGTTGACTGCTGTTGTTAGTCTTTTTTTCTTTTGCTCGTCTTTGATGGGATTCTGCCCGGCCCGCTCTACCCTGATTGCCAGCGCCCGCAGGTAACGGTCCGTGTGGGTGAGTTGTTTGTGCGCCATGGTCAGCAGAAAATCAGAGGGCAGGATATTTTCCAGGCATTTTTTAAATTCGTTTTCAAGTATCGGCTCAAAGTTTTTGTTTGTGCGGCAATGATCAGCCCAGGCGGTAATAGTCAGTAACACCTGACGGCGAACAGTGAGCAGCTTCATTAGCGTTTTCAGGATATTTGCAGCCTTCCTGTGTATACCCTCCTTTTGTAGTGTTGCGATGATTTCGTTGAAACGGGATTGTTCGGGAAGTAGCCCCTTGCTGGTCTCGAAAAGTCCATCCATAACAAATTGCATCAACGCTTCACGCAGCTGTCGGGCGGAACCGGGCATGCCAAGAGAGAGCCAGGATGCCGAGTGGGTGGCGAGGCATGCTTTGCATTCCTTGACTATTTGTTTGCTGCTTCCGGGAAACTGGAGGCAGTAGAGAACATGCAGGCCAAGGCGGGTCTGTTGACGGGCTTTTTGTTCATCGTCTATATAACCCAGGTCGATGAGTCCCTGGTTATTGATGGACAGGGCCGGAAAGTAGAGCCTGCGCTCTCCGGTTTTTAAATTTCTTGAGATTCGGGCCGGCAGATTTTGAAAATTCCAGCCGGTCAGTCCTTTTTTTTCAGGAAGTTGTATCGTGGCGCAATTTTTTTGGAGGTCGTATTTCGTATTGTCTGCCCGGGCTTCCTGCATACAGCTCAGAAGTTTTGAAAAATTTCTGCTGATAATGATGGACTTTCCACGGCTGTCTACGAGTTGATAGCGCATGAGGAAGTGCCGGGGCAGGGTATCAGTTTGCCAGTCGCTTCTCGTGACTGAGAGTTGAAATTCCTGAATAAGCGCCTTCTCAAGGGCCTGGTACAGTGAACCGTTGTACAGAACAAGACGATCCATGAGTCGATCAACGGCGTTAGGCAGAGGAACCAGTCTGCGGCGGAATTTTTTCGGTAGTCTTTTCAGCAGATGGAGAATTTTTTGGTCAAGCAGGCCAGGGACAATCCATTCAAAGGTAGCGGGTGATACCTGAGAAAGCTGATGGGGTGTCAGTGCTACGGTTACGCCGTCTTTATTCGTGCCGGGCTTAAACTTGTATTTCAGAGGCAGCTCAAAGCCACCTGCACGCAGGGTCTTGGGATATCGATACAGTTCATCACTTTCAGGCATTTCTCTGCAAATGTCTTGCGTACGCATTCGCAGAAAATCATCATTTTTATGTTTTTTCAGCAAACGGTTGAGGGTGAAACGATCATAAACTTTCCCAATGCGCTTAGTATAAAATTCGTACAGCACCTGATCATCAACAAGGATATTTCGTCTGCGTATCCGCTCTTCCATTGTTGAAAATTTTTCTATTAGGTCGAGATTATGCTGCAGGAAAGGGTATTGACCACCGAGATCGCCTTCAATCAAGGCTTGATGAATAAAGATTTCCTGTGCCTCAAGGGCGTTTTTTTCATTCAACCGGCCGTAATTGATTCTCCGGCCGCCAACAATAGGCAGACCAAAAAGAGAAACCCGTTCAAGCGCCTGGACCTGACCGGTTTTTTTGGCCCAATATGGTTCTGAATAGCTGTATTTGCAGAACTCCTTTCCCAGATCTTCAAGCCAGCGCTCATTTATGATCGCCACAGTACGGGCAAAAAGTCGTGAAGTTTCAACAAAATCTGCTGCCACAATCCATTGCGCCTTTTTTATATTATACAGACATGAACCGGGAAAAATGGTTACTTCACGCCCACCGCTGACCGTATAGCTGTTTTTTTCTTTTTTTCGTCCAATGTTACGAAGAAATCCACTGGCCAATGCCTGATGGATGGCATCATAAGATGCAGGCTGTTTGTTTGGCGTAAATCTTTTGTTTCGGCCTAAAAATCGGGTGATTTGTTCGTGGATATCAAACCATTCCCGCATCCGCTGCCAGGAAAGGTAATAGGTTGCACAGAATTTACGAAGTTTTGCGTTACTGAACTTGCCGCTACAATACTCCTGCCAGCAGTTCCAGAGTGTTAACAGAGTTAAAAAATCGGATCGTTTATCAATAAATTGCTGTTGTGCCTCACCTGCGAGTTTTTCTTTATCCGCGGGTCGGGTGCGGGGATCCTGGATGGAAAGCGCTGCGCAGATAATAGTAATTTCACGCAATGCTCCCTGTGCGGCCCCTTCAAGAATGATGCGGGCTATGCACGGGTCCAGGGGAAGTTGCGCCATAATACGGCCTCTTTCCGTCAGCCGATCATGGTTATCTATTGCCCCTAATTCCCGTAGCGTGCGAAAACCATCATTTACCGCGCGGGGCGCAGGGGGATCTATAAAAGGAAATGTGCGTGGATTGCCAAGGCCAAGGGCGATCATCTGCAGGATGACTTCCGCCAGATTGGAGCGCTGAATTTCAGGGCGGGTAAATTCTTCCCGGCCAAGGTAGTCGTCTTCGCTGTAAAGGCGGATGCAGGTACCAGGTCCGACCCGACCACACCTTCCCGCACGCTGCTTGGCGGCAGCTTTGGAAATACGCGTTACCCGCAGGCTGGTAGTTTTGGCCCGGACATTGTATTTTGGGGTGCGCGCAAGACCAGTGTCAACAACATAGTGGATTCCGGGCACGGTGATTGAAGTTTCGGCCACATTGGTCGACACAATAATTTTTCTTTTTTTAGACGGCTGAAAAATCCTGCGCTGGTCTGCTGCCTGGAGTCGTCCAAACAAAGGGAGTATCAGGTGGTGGTCGGCATCAACAAGGTTGGTAAGAGCCAAGACTCCATCAAGAATGTCACGCTCGGTGGGCATAAATACAAGAATATCGCCACCCGGCTGCCGACAGAGGGAATGGACAATATCGCATGCCTGGTCAACATAATTCTCCTGTCCGGTTGCAGAAGTCTCATCACTATACTGAAGGGTTATAGGAAAGGTTCGACCTGAAACCCGGATGATGGGCGCGTTGTCAAAATATGTGCTGAATTTTTCCGTGTCAATGGTTGCCGAAGAAATGATGAGCTTAAGATCTTTTCGTTTTTTTTGCAGTTGTTTCAGGTAACCTAAAAGAAAATCAATGTTCAGGCTGCGTTCGTGCGCTTCATCAAGAATAATAGTGTCATAGCGTTGAAGATTGCGGTCTTTTCTGCTCTCAGCAAGGAGCAGGCCGTCGGTCATAAATTTTATCCGGTTGCTTTTTTTGGTTTTATCCTGGAAGCGGACGGCATAGCCGATTAGCTCAGGTCGCAGCAGTTCTTCCGCCACCCGCTGAGCCATAGATATGGCGGCAATGCGGCGGGGCTGAGTGCAGCCTATCATTTTCTCCCTGCCTCGACCTGCTTCAAGGCACATCTTGGGCAGCTGGGTGGTTTTTCCGGAACCGGTATCCCCGGCTATGACCAAAACCCGGTTCTCCCTTATAACGCGGACGATCCGATTTCTTTCAGCGATTATCGGGAGATTTTCCGGGTAGTTCCAGTTCATGTTTATTCAACAGGTATCCGCAGCTCAGGGCAATGGGTTTTTCGCTTTAATGATTGGAGATGGCGTCGTAAAAACTTCGATCTACTGCGTCGTGTGTTCTGTGGCGATTCGTGGGCATACTATATGTATAGTTAAGACCCGCCACAGAACACTACTCCTTGTATATCTGTGTTTTTACTTAGCCATCTTTAAACGTTGTTTCGACTTTTTACGGTGCGCCAGGCCAAGCCTGGCTGATCTTGTAAGCTGAAAGGAGCTTACCATATAAA